>JAKFXR010000054.1 GCA_021731285.1 Polaromonas sp.
GATTTCATCGGCTTGCTGCCGAGCTTGCTGAGAAAATCCACCAGCACGGTTGGGCCGCCTGGGAGTTGCGTCCTGGCCGCCAGTCACCGGCGGGTATAGCAGCCGCGTTTTATGTGATTTTGAGCCCGCATCCCTGGGCCCTGATACCGCTAAACGCGGCGGTCCATGCCACCACGGGAGTACTTCTGGTCACGGTTGTCCGGCCCTTTGTGCCAAACCTGCGCCATGCACTTTTTTGCGTTTCGCCATTCATCTTGTTCCCATCTTCACTGGTTTGGTATGCACAGATTCACAAAGACGGCATCTTCTTTTTGGGGATCTTCTCATGCCTGTACGGCTGGATTCTCTTGTCACGTATTAACCTCTGGACCCGGGGCTTGCTTCATGGCCTGGCGCCTCTGTATTTTCTGTTTGCCGGATGCTTTCTGATTTGGATGATGCGTCCGTACGGGGTAAAGCTGATGCAGGGCATGGGATGCATCTTCGCACTGGTGCTGATCCCCTATTTTGTAGTTGGTGTGTGGCAAAGAAAATTAAGGATAAGTCAGGCACTGGCGGCTATGTTGCTTGTGCTTGCAGTGCCGGTGGGTCTGAATGTCTTTGAGGACAGAGGCAAAAATGGCGAAGTCACGCTCGTCACCGATGGCATGTTGAGCGACGTCCGGCCAGTGGATACACCTGAAAGCATGGGCGAGGAAGAAAGAATTGGAAGCTTCGGTCACAAGGTGCAAAACGTAATTGCAGAGCTTCAGTGGAAAAAAACGGCCTGGCTGCCATCGGCATTGGACAACGCGTTTTTGACGCTTGCAATTATTCGCTCGGGGTATGCCGGCTCCAAAGGCGGCAGCAACATTGACGCGGATGTGCTCTTCCATGGCGCGCCAGAGTTTTTTGTCTATCTGCCGCGCGCCATCCAGATTGGTTTTACCGCGCCTTTCCCGGCCAGTTGGTTTGAACCGGGGGCGACAAATAGCAGCGCCCTCCTAAAAAGAATTTCTGCTGTCGAAATGGCTTTTGTTTATGTGTCGCTGTTGTTCCTGCCCATTGCCTTGTGGCGTTGGCGAAGCAGTATTGAAATCTGGCTGATTTTTACGTTTTGCAGCATTCTGCTTTTGTTGTACACCTATATCACCCCCAATATCGGAAGCCTTTATCGGTCACGGCATGGGTTCCTCATGCTTTTGCTTGCACTGGGCATTGCTGGGGCCATAGCACTCAGGCAAAGATCAAAGACGGCTAAAAACTCGCAGCAAACGATTGACAGCAGTCATTGATGAGCAGTTTTGCATCACTCTTGTTGCGGGTCTCACACAGGCCATTAATAACCGCATGGGTGCTGTTTTTCACCTTTGCTGCCGTTGCAGCTCTCATGTTGCAGCTGGTGGTGTTGCCGTTCTGGTTTCCCGCGCTGCACGCGGGCGACGGACTTCTCGTTGGCGGAGACTGGGTAGGCTTTCATCGAATTGGGGCCGCTTTGAGCGAAAAAATCAGGTCTCAGGGCTGGGGGGCTTGGGAGCTCAGCCCATTTGGACACCCCCCTGCTGGCATGGCGGCTGCACTCTATGCGCTGACTGTGCCCAAGCCTTATGTGTTGATACCGCTTAACGCTGCCCTTCATGCGACTGCGGGGGTCGTCCTGATGCAGATTGCACGGCTGCTGACAGGCGATATCCGCAGTGCGGTGTTTGCGGCATTGCCATTTGTCCTGTTTCCCTCGGCGATGGCGTGGTACGCGCAAGTTCAGAAAGACGGATTTTATTTTGCGGGCGCCTTTTTATGTCTTTACGGCTGGATTGTGCTGGCCCGCTTGACAACATGGCGGGGGGGTGTCCGGACCGCTGTTGCCGGATTGTTTTGGGTCAGCGTTGGCCTTGCCTTGATGGGCAGCGTACGAATTTATGCATTTCAACTGATGCAAGGCATCGCGGTTCTATTCGCTTCGGGTTTGACCGCGCTGTTTGTCGTGCGGGGCGTAAAGCGGCTACTGCCGGCAAAAAAATGCGCGCTTGCGGTTTTCACTTTGTGCCTGATTCCTCTGGTTCTGAAATTTGCCCCTACTGAGACACGAGGGTCGACAGAGGTGCCAGTTGGCGATGCCGCTGCTGCTGGCCTTTCCTGGCACGGTGCCGATTTTGCAAGAGATAAATGGCAGCCAACAGCTGGGCTTCCGCGATTTATCGAAAACAGTTTTTTGCGAATTGCTGTGCTGCGCAACGGTTACTTCGTAACGCCCGGCTATGACGGCTCGGGCAGCATGATAGATCGCGATGTTGAGTTGCTCAGCGTTAAGGACTTCCTGACCTACATGCCGCGCGCTTTGCAATTGGGATTGTTTGCGCCGTTACCCTCTGATTGGGTGAGGCCCGCTCAGAGCAGTGGAGGCGGCATCATGCGCCGGATGGCTGGTGTTGAAATGCTGGTCGTTTACGTCGCGCTGGCTTTCTTGCCTTACGCCCTGTGGCGCTGGCGCCGTCGAGTCGAGGTGTGGCTTATTGCCTCTTTCGCGAGCATTTTCCTGTTGCTTTACAGTTACGCCACGCCCAACATCGGCTCTTTGTACCGCCTGCGTTATGGTTTTCTGATGCTTCTGGTCACCCTCGGGGTGGCCGCAGCTTTTACCGCCTTGCGTGATTTTCGCAACTCTCCTCTGCACTCTCCCCCCAAGGGCCAACTACCATGACTCCAACGCCAACACATCACTCCAAGCCGTGCCGCTTCTGCGCAGCCCCTCTTACCCGTACCTTCAGCGACCTCGGCATGTCGCCCCTGTCGAATGCTTTTGTCAAACTAGGCGCATTGGACCGCATGGAGAGGTTTTATCCCTTGCACGCTTATGTTTGCGATGTCTGCCGCCTGGTGCAGCTCGAGCAATTTGCGAGCCCCGAGGAAATTTTTGACGACTACGCTTACTTTTCTTCCTATTCGCAGTCCTGGCTCCGCCATTGCGAAGCCTACACCGGTCAGATGATCAAGCGTTTCGGGTTGGGTGGTCAGCAGCAGGTGGTTGAAATCGCGAGCAACGACGGCTACTTGCTCAAATACTTCAAGGCCGCTGGCGTGCCAGTGTTGGGCATTGAGCCGGCGGACAATGTCGCCAAGGTGGCGCAGGCTGCGGGTGTCAACACCCTGGTCAAGTTCTTCGGTACCCAAACCGCGACCGAGCTGGCCGCCAGCGGCACGCGTGCCGACTTGCTGCTGGGCAATAACGTGCTGGCGCACGTGCCGGACCTCAACGATTTTGTACGCGGCATGAAGGTGCTGCTCAAGCCCCAGGGTGTGATCACGATGGAGTTTCCGCATCTGCTGCGGATGATCGAATCCAACCAGTTTGACACCATCTACCACGAACACTTTTCCTATCTGTCGTTTGAAACTGTGGAGAAAGTATTCGCGCATCACGGCTTGACCATGTTTGATGTGGAAGAGTTGCCTACGCATGGAGGCTCCATTCGCATTTATGCCCAGCATCCCGAAACTGGTCAACAGCCGGTATCGCCGCGCGTGACAGCCATGCGCAAACAGGAGGCTGATTTTGGCATTGGCAAGCTGGAAACCTACACCGGTTTTGCCCAGCAGGTGCGCCGGACCAAACAGGCCTTGCTGGAGTTTCTGATCAAGGCCAAGCGCGAGGGAAAAAGCGTTGTCGGGTATGGCGCCGCAGCCAAGGGCAACACCTTACTCAACTATTGCGGCATCCGCTCTGATTTTCTGGACTATGTCGTGGACAGCAGCCCGCACAAGCAAGGGCTCTATCTTCCCGGCGTACGCCTGCCCATCTATTCGCCCGAAAAAATTCGTGAGACCAAGCCTGACTACGTTCTCATCCTTCCATGGAACCTGAAGAACGAGGTCATGGAGCAGATGGCCCACGTGCGTGAGTGGGGCGCACGATTCGTCATACCTATTCCCAGCGTGCAGGTGCTGGCATGAAGTTCATCCCAACGGAACTGGCAGGTGCCTACATCATTGACGTAGAGCCCATGGAAGACGAGAGGGGCTTTTTTGCCCGCAGCTGGTGCGCTGATGAACTTCGTGCGCACGGCCTGGATCCCAATCTTGCACAGTGCAGCGTGTCCTTCAACAGAAAGAAGGGTACCCTTCGGGGCATGCACTACCAGGGGGCTCCTCATGAGGAGACGAAGGTGGTACGTTGCACGGCAGGATCGATTTACGACGTCATTGTTGATGTGCGTCCTGAATCGCCCACCTTCAAGCAATGGATATCGGTGGAACTGAGTGCTGAGAACCGACGCATGATTTATGTGCCCGCGGGGTTTGCCCACGGTTTTCAATCATTGGTTGAGAACACCGAAGTTTTTTATATGGTGTCCGAGTTTTATCACCCCGAATATTCCCGCAGTGTGCGCTGGAACGACCCGCAGTTTGCCATCGAGTGGCCGCCGGAAGAGCATCGGGTGATTTCATCGAGAGACCGAGACTACCCGGATTTCGTTTTGTGAAAAAAGTGCTGGTCACCGGCGCGACTGGATTCATCGGTCGCCACAGCTTGCCTTTGCTTCATCAGGCTGGGTACGAAGTGCATGCTGTCTCGGGGTCCCGGCCGGTCCAGGCCTCCGACGAAGTTGCCTGGCATTGCTCTGACTTGTTGGACTCAGTTGCGCTTGCCTCGCTGGTGCATGAGGTCAAGCCCAGCCATGTGCTTCACTTTGCCTGGTATGCCATTCCGGGAAAGTTCTGGACCGCCTCTGAAAACCTCGACTGGGTCAAGGCTACCGTCGGTTTGATGCAGGCCTTTCACGCCGAGGGCGGAGAGCGTTTTGTGGCTGCTGGCAGCTGCGCTGAATACGACTGGTCCTTTGGCCATTGTTCAGAATTGACGACACCTTGCCGGCCTGCCACGCTCTATGGTGCGGCCAAATACAGCACACAGTTGTTGCTCGAAGCCTGGGCAAAGCAGACGGGCATGTCGAGCGCCTGGGGCCGGGTGTTTTTTCTGTATGGTCCCGATGAATATCCCGCCCGGCTGGTGCCCTCGGTCATCAACGCCTTGCTGCAGGAAGAGCCTGCCCGGTGCACTCATGGCGAGCAGGTGCGCGACTTCATGCACGTGGAAGACGTGGCTGCTGCATTTGTCGCCCTCCTGGGCAGTGAGGTGAAAGGTGTGGTCAACATTGCTTCAGGTACGCCTGTGCCGTTGAAGCAACTGGTCTATGCGATAGCCGACCAGATGAACAGGCGCGATCTGGTGCAGCTTGGCGCCATTCCGGCGGGTGCTGGCGACCCTGCCGAACTGACCGCGAATGTCTGCCGGTTGCGGGAGGAGGTCGGTTTCAGGCCCCGATATAGCTTGCACGATGGCCTGGCGCTGACAGTTGCATCCATGCAGGCAGCGAAAGCTCTCTGACGTAGCTGACATTACTGATATGACTGACATGAATTTAATGCAACACCGAAACACGGACGACGATGCACTTGCTGGTCAACTGTCGGAGGCGAAAACGCTATCGGTGATAGTTCCCAACTACAACCATGCGCAATTTCTGACCGAGGCACTCCAAGCCATCGTGGACCAATCCTGGCGGGCCACCGAAGTCATTGTGATTGATGACTGTTCTACAGACAACAGCGTTGAGCTCATTGAAGAATTCATTCGCAAACACCCGATCGTTCGGCTCTACCGCAATGAAAAAAACGGTGGAGTCATCTATTCCTTGAATCGTGGTTTGAGCCTGGCCAAGGGCGATTACGTTTATTTCGGCGCGGCCGACGATCGCATTTGCCCGGGCCTGTTTGAAAAATCGATGGCTCTCCTGGCCCAGTATCCCCAAGCAGGCCTGTGTTCGGCTTTGCTGCAATTGATAGGTCCTGATGGAGAAGACAAGGGGTGGATCTCGACACCCGTCATTTCGAACAAGGCCTGCTACCTACCCCCCACGAAGGTGATCGCTGACCTGACCGCCTACGGCTTCTGGTTCACCGGTCAGACCATCGTGTACCGTCGCGATGCGATCGTCAATGATACCGACGGGTTTTTGCAGGAACTTGCTCACCGCACAGATCATTTTGTGGACTACGTGGTAGCGGCCAAGCATGGAGCCTGTTTTATCCCCGAAGTGCTGGCCACCTATCGCATCCTGGCGTCGGGCTACGCGGAAACCGTTTTCGACAATGAACCACTGTCCAGAAGCACCTTCGCCCGCCTTATAGAGCTGATGCGCTCACCCAGGTACGCGCCGCTGTTTCCGGAAAGTTTTGTACATTCCCTGGAAGACCGGGGCTGGTATGACCTGGAGGTGCGCACTTTGCGCCGGATTTTCCAGAGCCAGATGGATTTTATCGGCCGGCTGAAAGCCCTCAAACCCAGCGCCAGCCTGCTGGACAGGCTGTTCTTTCTTTTGCTGACCATGCTGACCATTGTGGCGTCCACAGTGGCCAAGATTTATCTGTGGCATCGCCGCATCAACTGGGATATTCGATGGGTAATGATGAAGTTCAAAACCCGATTTTCGAAACACGCGCGCAGCTTGCCACCCGCCAGAAATTGATATGTCCATGACACCCCATGTTTCGCCGGCTAGCGACCAACTCCGGGCCTGTCCGCTTTGCAGCGGGCCTTCACGCGTCCTGTTCATTGCGACGGACGAGAATCACCGTATTTCGCAAACACCGTATTCCTACCTGAAGTGTGCGGATTGCCATGGTGTTTTTCTCGACATGCCGCCGCTTGACCTTGGCCGGTATTACCAGAGCGACTACTACGCGATTCCCTCCCTGGAGGATCTCCAGAAGGTCGCCGACAAGGACCGCAACAAGATCAACACAGTGATGCGCTTTGCATCCGGCGGGCGCCTGCTGGAAGTCGGGCCGGCTTTCGGCGTCTTTGCCTGGCAGGCAAAACAAGCCGGGTTTGTGGTGGACGTGATCGAGATGGATGCACGCTGCTGCCAGTACCTCGAGGGCACGCTGGGTGTCAATGTCACCCAAAGCGACAATCCGCCGGCGGCGATGCAGGCTTTGCCTCAGCACGACGTGATTGCGATCTGGCATGTGCTGGAACACTTGCCCGATGCGCTGGCTTTCCTGCGTGCCGCCGCCGCCAACCTCAAACCCGGCGGTGTGCTGGTAGTGGCGATGCCCAATCCCGACGCCTGGCAGTTCAAGGTGATGGGCGCGCGCTGGCCTCACCTGGATGCGCCACGGCATCTGACGCTCATTCCACAAACGTGGATGACCGCTCAGGGTGAAAAATTTGGCCTGGAAAGGGTCTACCTGACTAGCGACGACAGCGATGCCCGCAGCTGGAACCGTTTTGGCTGGCAACGTCTGTTGATGAACCGGTTCTCCGGCAAGTTCATGCAGCGCGTCATGTTTGTGTTGGGTTACGGGCTGAGCCTTGTCCTGGCCCCGTTTGACCGCAAGAATTTCGGCGGCAGCGCTTACACGATTGTTTTCAGAAAAAAATAGGCTGTTATGAAATTCTCTGTTCTGCTTCCAACGCGCAACGGTGGTCCGTTTCTTGAAAACTGCATCCGGTCCATTCTTGAGCAGGGTTACGATGACATGGAGTTGGTCATCTCGGACAACGCCAATACGGACAAGACGCCCGACATCATCCGGCAGTTTGCTGGTGACCCCCGCGTCAAGACCCTGCGGCTGGAGACACCGGTCTCCGTCACGGACAACTGGAACAACGCGCTCAAGGGCTCGACTGGCGATTACATCCTCATGATGGGCGACGATGACTATCTGCTCCCCGGCTACTTTCACCGCATGGAGCAGATTCTTGACAAGTACAGTCAACCTGATTGCGTGCTGCACAACGCCTATTCCTATGTGGCCCCGGGCTCCATTGCCGACAACCCGCACAGCTTCTACAGTGAGTCCCATTTTCAGTTTGGCGAGGACCTGACCAAAGAGGGACTGCTGACGCCGGGGCAGCGCTCGGGCATCGTGCGCGACATGTTCGATTTCAAGGTACGCATTCCCCTGAACATGCAGACCACCCTGGTGGCGCGCAAGGCATTCAGCAAGGTCGGCGGTGGGGTGTTTCAGAAGCCATTTCCGGACCACTATGCGCTCAACTCCCTGTTGCTCACCGCGCCCAACTGGGTTTTCTCACCGGAAAAACTTCTCGTTGTAGGCGTGTCGCCCAAGTCGTTTGGGCACTATGTCTACAGCAACAAGCAGAGCAGCGGGCTCAGCTATCTGGGCATCCATGCTGATTTCGAGGGGCGCTTGCCGGGCAATGAATTGCTTAATGGCATGCACGTGTGGCTGGTGTCGCTCAAGCAAAATTACCCCGAGCTGCTGAAGAATGTTTCGATAGACCGCGCCGGGTATGTGCGCCGTCAGTTTTACGCCTGGTTCATGCAGAAGAAACTCGGCGCCATCAGCATGGGCGATCTTTTGGGCAATCTGCGGCTTCTCGGGCCGGCTGACTGGCTGGGGCTGGCCGCCACGGCGTTTGACAAGGCCAGTTGGGCGCGTTTGCTGCGTGTCGCCTCGCAGGGCTCTGGCAAGAGTGGCGCCGAGGCCCAGTGGCACTCCCTGCGGCCGCTGGAGGGTGTCATGGACATTCGGCAGTTTGACCAGTGGCTGGCCAGGCGGGACTCAACGGCGCCTCAATGACCACGGATCTTCCGCACCTGCAGGACCTGCAGCATGCGCGCATTGGCTACGTACCGTACAGCCATTCGCTGGACAGGCCGGGTGATCGCCGCCGATTTGCCTACTACGCAAGCAAACGGGGTATCCGGTTCGAGATCGCCGACCCGGACAAGGAGTACGACCTGGTGATTCTTTCGGCGCGGGCCGACATCAGCGTGTGGAGCCGGTACCCGGGAGCCAGGCTGGTGTATGACCTGATCGACTCTTACCTGGCGATTCCGCGGACCGACCTGAAGGGGCGGCTGCGCGGCCTCGTCAAATTTTTGTCGCGTCAGAGCCGCTATCTGCAGCTCAACCACTGGAAAGCGATCGAAGCGATGTGCGCGCGCGCCGATGCGGTGGTTTGTTCGACAGCTGAGCAACGCCGGGACATCCTGAAGTTTTGCGACAACGTGCACATCGTTCTTGACGCGCACATGGGCGTGACGCGCACGGTCAAGACAGACTACAGCGCCAGCCGGCCTTTCCGGCTGGTCTGGGAAGGCCTGCCCCAGACCCTGGGTTCGCTTGCGCTCCTGGAGCCGGTGCTGAAGCGTCTGCGTGAAAAGTACCCTGTCGAGATGCACATCGTGACCGACCGCGAGTTCTTCCGCTACATGGGCCAGTACGGAAAAACCAGCACACTGGAAATGGCCCGGCAGATATTGCCCGGTGTGCACTTCCACGAGTGGAAAGAATCCGACTGCGCCGACATCATTTGCTCATGCGACCTGGCAGTTATTCCTCTGGCATTGACGGACCCCTTTGCTGCGGGCAAGCCTGAGAACAAGCTGCTGCTGTTTTGGCGCATGGGCATGCCTGTCGTGACCACGTCGTCACCGGCCTATGTGCGGGCGATGCATGCGGCAGGGATGGACCTGACGGCCGGAGACCAAGTGCAATGGCAGGCGACGCTGGAGCGGCTGCTGGGTGACGAAGCTGCGCGCCGTGAAGCGGGGACCCTGGGCAAGGCTTATACCGAGCGTGAATTTTCCGAGGCTGCCTTGCTGGGCCGGTGGGACGCGGTGTTTGCTTCCCTGGGGTTTCGCTGCGGTGAGAAAGATGCGGTCCGTCCGTGAGCAAGGAATTGGCAAGCTGCCGCAGGGGTCGCGACTGACATGTGTGGCTTGACGGGTTTCCTCGGGGGGAGCGCTGCACATGGTGCGGCCGGCGATGAAGCGTTGCTGCAGCGCATGGCCACGGCCATCCTGCGCCGCGGCCCTGACGACTCCGGGTACTGGTGTGACACCCCCGAGCGGATCGGTTTGGGTCATCGCCGTCTGGCAATCGTTGACCTGACGGCAGCCGGGCACCAGCCCATGGTTTCGGTGCGTGGCCGCTATGTCATGGTTTTCAACGGTGAAATCTACAACCACATGGAGCTTCGGCAGGAGCTTGCCCAAAGTGGGTTGGCTGCTTCCTGGCGCGGCCACTCCGACACAGAAACCCTGCTGGCCGGCTTTGAGGCCTGGGGGGTGGAAGGCACGCTCAAGCGCATCATTGGCATGTTCGCGCTGGCGCTGTGGGACCGGCAGACCCAGGCCCTGTCGCTGGCCCGCGACCGTTTGGGCGAGAAACCCCTGTATTACGGCTGGCAAGGAGAGGGCGCAGAACGGGTGTTTCTTTTTGGCTCTGAGCTGAAGGCCTTGCGTGCGCATCCGGCTTTTGGCGGAGCCATCGACCGTGGCGCCCTGAGCCTGCTGCTACGCCACAACGCGATCCCGGCGCCATACTCCATCTATCAGGGGATTTCCAAGCTGATTCCCGGCAGCTTTCTGACCGTGTCGCTGGCACGGCCGGAACCGGTTCTGTCAAGCTATTGGTCTGCGGCGCAGGTGGCTGTCGATGGCGCTCGCAACCGTTTTGCCGGCACCAGCACACAGGCCGTCGATGCCCTTGAAGCATTGCTCAAGGACGCGGTAGGCAAACAGATGATGGCCGACGTACCGCTGGGCGCGTTTCTCTCCGGGGGTGTTGACTCCTCGACAGTGGTGGCGCTGATGCAGGCCCAGTCGGAACGCGCTGTCAAAACCTTCACCATCGGTTTCGACGAAGCGGGCTACAACGAAGCAGAGCATGCCAAGGCAGTGGCCGCGCACCTGGGCACTGACCACACCGAGCTTTATGTGACGCCCGCGCAGGCCCTGGCAGTGATTCCGCTGTTGCCATCCCTCTATGACGAACCGTTTTCAGATTCGTCGCAAATCCCCACTTTTCTGGTGTCACAGCTCGCCCGCCAGCATGTGACGGTGTCACTGTCCGGGGATGCGGGCGACGAGCTGTTTTGCGGGTACAACCGCTACCAGGTCACGGCGGGGCTATGGAAGAAACTGGCCGCGGTGCCGTTGCCGCTGCGCAAGGCCGCCGCTGCAGGCCTGACCCGGGTCTCCCCTGCAGCCTGGACAAAGTTTGCCGGCGCCGTTGACGGTTTGCTGCCCAGGGCACTGAAATTTTCAAATGCTGGCGAAAAGATTCACAAGGGTGCCGGCGTGCTTGCCAGCCAATCGGTGGACGACTTGTACCTGGGCCTGGTGTCACACTGGAACGACCCGGCGTCTGTGGTGATCGGCGGCCAGGAGCCGCCTACTCTGCTCACCGGCAACGCACCCGACCTTCCGGGCCTGAATGGCGTCGAGCGCATGATGGCACTGGACCTGCTGACCTACTTGCCGGACGACATTCTGGCCAAAGTGGACCGGGCTGCCATGGGGGTGTCACTGGAGTCCCGTGTGCCCTTCCTGGATCACCGTGTGGTTGAATTCGCCTGGCGACTGCCGTTGGACTACAAAATGCGTGACGGGCAGACCAAGTGGGCTCTAAGACAGGTTTTGTATCGTCACGTCCCGCGGGCTTTGATAGAGCGACCGAAGATGGGTTTTGGTGTTCCCATCGACAGTTGGTTGCGAGGACCGTTGAAGCCTTGGGCCGAGGCTCTGCTCGACGAGGCCCGTCTCAAGCGAGAGGGGTATTTTTACCCCGACGGGATTCGCAAAAAGTGGCAAGAGCATCTTTCCGGGCAACGCAATTGGCAGCACCAGCTTTGGGACGTGCTTATGTTCCAGGTTTGGCTTAAGGCCCAGGCGACCCTTTCATAACGTCAGAACGATCATTCAGCAGTTTTTACACAATATTCGATGAACGCCTACCAAAACCTTCAAACCAAACTTCGCGCGACAAGGCATACATGGCTGGTGACCGGCGTTGCCGGTTTCATCGGATCCAATCTCCTCGAAACTTTGCTTGAGCTTGACCAGAAGGTGTTCGGCCTGGACAATTTTGCAACCGGCAGGCCCATTAACCTGAAGCAGGTTCAGGCCAGTGTCGGGCCTGAACGGTGGGCCAATTTCCATCTTGTCGAGGGCGACATCCGCAATTTCGCGGACTGTGCCCGCGTCGTTTCTGGCGTTGACTATGTTCTGCACGAGGCCGCCCTTGGTTCGGTACCCCGGTCTGTCGCTGATCCCGTCCTGACGAACGAGGCGAACATTACCGGCTTCCTGAACATGTTGGTCGCCTCGCGTGATGCCGGCGTAAAACGATTTGTGTACGCGGCCAGCAGTTCCACCTATGGCGATCACCCCGGGCTTCCCAAAGTCGAAGACCAGATCGGCAAGCCCCTTTCGCCCTATGCCGTTACCAAATACGTGAACGAGCTGTACGCGGAGGTTTTTGCGCGAAGCTACGGCTTTCAAAGCGTGGGCTTGCGCTATTTCAACGTATTCGGCCCGCGCCAGGATCCTGACGGCGCCTACGCTGCGGTGATACCCAAATGGATTGCCGGCATGTTGAAAGGTGAACAACTTTCAATCTTTGGCGACGGGGAAACCAGTCGCGATTTCTGCTTTGTTGCCAACGTTGTTCAGGCCAACCTCCTCGCCGCCACGACGGAAAATCCGGAAGCACTGAATCAGGTCTACAACGTCGCGGTAGGTCAACGAACCACGCTCAATGAATTACACGCCTTGATCAGAAAGGAGCTGCACCAACGGCGGCCGAAACTGCAGGTTGGCGCTCCGGAATACCGGGACTTCCGTGCAGCGGATGTACGTCACTCGCTGGCGAGCACCGAAAAAATCGCATCCTTGTTGGGTTATGCGCCTACGCACACCCTTCACCAGGGCATGGCGCAGGCCATGGACTGGTATGTGCAGGACCTGACGGCTTCCTTGGGGGAATAAAAGATGCCTAACATCAAGCTTGCCATCATCGGCCTCGGTTACGTCGGCTTGCCGCTTGCCGTCGAGTTCGGAAAAAAACGCCCGGTCATGGGCTTTGATATCAACGCCAAACGCATCAACGAACTGAAGGCCGGGCGCGACCACACGCTGGAAACCGAGCCCGAAGAACTTCGCGCGGCGAAATTTCTGTCATTCACCGACCAGCCGGAGGAACTGCGTGCCTGCAATGTCTTCATCGTCACGGTGCCGACGCCCATAGACGAGCACAAACGCCCGGACCTGACGCCCCTGATCAAGGCCAGCGAAACCATCGGCAAGGTACTCAAACCCGGTGACATCGTCATTTACGAGTCAACGGTTTATCCCGGGGCGACCGAAGAAGACTGCATTCCGGTTCTTGAAAAGCACTCGGGGCTGAAGTTCAACCGTGATTTTTTTGCGGGCTACAGTCCCGAGCGCATCAACCCCGGCGACAAGGCACACCGGGTAACGACCATCATGAAGGTGACTTCCGGCTCCACCGCCGAAATCGCGGAAGTGGTTGACCAGTTGTACCGCGAGATCATCACTGCAGGGACGCACAAGGCGCCCACCATCCGCGTGGCTGAAGCGGCCAAGGTGATTGAAAACACCCAGCGCGATCTCAACATCGCGCTGATCAACGAACTGGCGATGATTTTCAACAAGATGGGCATAGACACCGAAGCCGTGCTCAAGGCGGCCGGCACGAAATGGAATTTCCTGCCGTTTCGCCCCGGCCTCGTTGGCGGCCACTGCATCGGCGTCGATCCCTACTACCTCACCCACAAGGCGCAGGAAATCGGCTACCACCCCGAGATCATCCTTGCGGGCCGCCGTCTCAATGACGGCATGGGCGCCTATGTGGTTGCCCAGCTGGTCAAGGCCATGACAAAAAAATGCATCCAGATCAACGGTGCCCGTGTCCTTGTTCTGGGGCTGGCATTCAAGGAGAACTGTCCCGATCTGCGCAACACCCGTCTTGTGGATGTGGTGAAGGAGCTGCAGGAATACAACTGCCAGGTTGACGTATTTGACCCCTGGGTGTCGGCGGAAGAAGCCTTCGAGGAATATGGCATCCGGCCCGTCGCCGAGCTCGAGCAGGGCGTTTATGACAGCATCGTTCTGGGTGTGGCCCATCACCAGTTTGCAAGCATGGGGGCGGCAGGCATCCATGCGCTTGGCAAGGCAGAGCACATTCTTTACGATCTCAAGTACGTCCTGTCCGCAAATGAAACGGACTTGCGCCTGTGACTGCCGGGGCTTCCAGCCGGGCTGATGCGGGGCAACGCCGCCGCCTGTGCATGGTGGCGACGGTTCCGTTCGCGCTCAACGTCTTCATGCGGTCGCACATTGACCTGTTGAAGCTTGACTACGACGTAACCTTGGTTGCCAATGGATTGGCGCATGAACTGGACGGTCTGCTGGGAGAGCATGTCCGCTTTGTGCCCATGCCTATTGAGCGCAAGATTTCGCTGCGAAAAGATCTGCTGGCATTGATCCGGCTGTGGTTGTTTTTTCGCAGGGAAAAATTTGACGGTGTTTGCTCCCTGCTGCCTAAGTCTGGCCTGGTGGCCATGCTGGCGGCGCGCTTTGCAGGTATTCCGGTCCGTCTGAATATTTTCAATGGTGAGGTGTGGGCGAATGACCGCGGCTTTATGCGCCATTTGCTGAAGTTCACGGACAGAGTCATCGTGGCCTGCGCGACACACCTTCTTGCGGTGAGCCCTTCGCAACGTGATTTTCTCGTTGAAAACCGCATTGTCAAAGCGGGCAGGATGGACGTGGTGGCCAACGGATCCATCACTGGTGTGGACGAAAACCGGTTTTGCCCCAACGCCCAAGAGCGGCACCGTCTGCGCACACTGCATCACATACCGGCGCAGGCCGTGGTGTTTCTTTTTCTGGGCCGGCTGAACCGGGACAAGGGCGTGCTGGACCTGCTGCGCGCTTTCAGCCTGGTTGCGGCACAAAACGCCAGCCACCATTTGCTCGTCGTGGGCCCCGACGAAGAGGGGCTGGATGCGGATGTCGAGAAGCTGGCCCGGCTTTTTCCGGGGCGGGTGCACCGGGTTGGATTCACGGACCGACCCGAGAGCTACATGGCCGTCGGCGACGTCATTTGCCTGCCGAGTTACCGTGAGGGCTTTGGCATGGTGTTGATCGAGGCGGCTGCGGTGGGCTTGCCTGCCATAGCCTCCCGCATCTACGGCATCACCGATGCGGTGGAAGAAGGTGTGACCGGCCTGCTTCATGCGCCCGGTGACCATGCTGAAATCGCGCAGGCCATGATCCAGCTCGGATCGAGTGAGTCCATGCGCAGCACCATGGCGCAAGCAGCACGCAGAAGGGCCATTGACCAGTTCTCAGCAGCCCGGGTCAAGGGCGCTTTTGCCACGTTTTACCGGGAAACGTTTTCGGGACGCAAACGCCTGCTCATCACGGTCAACAGTGCCGCCAGCCTGCTGTCGCATCGGTTGCCTTTGGCGCTTGCAGCGAAGGCTCAAGGCTATGAGGTTCACATCGCGACTTCTTCGGGTTTGGGAGTGGATGCCATTCTGGCGGCAGGCCTGATCCATCATGCGATTCCGCTTTCGCGCAGCGGGATGAATCTTGTGTCGGAGCTTCAGACCCTGATAGCGCTGGTTCGCCTGTTTGTCCGGGTCAAGCCCGACATTGTTCACCTCGTGACGATCAAGCCCGTGCTTTACGGCGGTATAGCTGCGCGCCTGGTGGGGGTTCCAGGTGTCGTCGCCGCGATCTCGGGTTTGGGCTTCGTATTCATGAACACGGGCCTCAAAGTGGCCTTGGTGCGCACGATAGCCGTGCAGGTTTACCGTCTGGCATTTGGCAAACGCAATCTGAAGGTGATTTTCCAGAATCCTGACGATGCCGATACCATCATCCGGGCCACCCGCCTGCAACGCAGCAAGGTGGCCATGATCCGCGGATCAGGCGTTGACCTTTCGGCTTTCGCAGCCACACCTCTGCCCGCCGGCGTTCCAGTGGTTGCGATGGCGGCGCGGCTGCTGCGTGACAAAGGTGTGCACGAATTTGTCCAGGCGGCCATCCTGCTCCGCGAGCGCGGCCTGGAAGCGCGTTTCTGGCTGGTTGGCGACCCGGATCCGGGCAACCCCACCAGTGTTGCCCACGCAGACATGGAGGCCTGGCGGCGCAGCGGCGCCGTGGAGCTCCTGGGTCACCGTGATGATGTCGCTGCGGTCTTCGCACAGTCACACATCGTTGTCCTGCCTTCCTACCGGGAAGGACTTCCCAAGGTGTTGCTCGAAGCGGCGGCATGTGGACGGGCCGTGGTCACCACGGACGTACCTGGCTGCCGCGATGCCATCGACGTTGAGACTACCGGATTGCTGGTGCCGCCGCGAGATGCTGGCGCGCTGGCCGACGCGATAGAGCGTCTGCTTAGCGATGCCGCGTTGTGTGAACGCATGGGACGCGCTGGCAGGCAACTGGCGCAGAGCGAGTTTTCCATCGAAAAGGTCGTGGCGACGCATCTCGACATTTACCGCGGTTTGCTCCAGCCAGGCTGAGCGGTCGGTACCCGGCCGGGAGCCGTTGAAACGTCATATCAGTTTGCGGCACAATTCCATGGCCCCCGTGAAAATCCAACTTTTCCCATCCCATGACCCACACTCCCTCCACCGATCCTGACCTCTCCCACGTGGGCCCGCGCGACAAGGCGGAGATCCTGGCGCAGGCGCTGCCCTATATCCGCCAGTTCCACGGCAAAACCCTGGTGATCAAGTACGGTGGCAATGCCATGACCGATCCCGCCCTGCAGGCTGATTTCGCTGAGGACGTGGTCCTGCTCAAGCTGGTCGGCATGAATCCCGTGGTGGTGCATGGCGGCGGACCGCAAATCGAGACGGCCCTGAACCGCCTCGGCAAAAAAGGGCACTTCATCCAGGGCATGCGGGTCACCGATGAAGAAACCATGGAAGTGGTTGAATGGGTGCTGGCCGGTCAGGTCCAGCAGGACATCGTCGGACTGATCAACCAGGCCGGCGGCAAGGCAGTCGGCCTGACCGGTCGCGATGGCGGACTGATCCGCGCCCGCAAGCTCAAGATGGTGGACAAGGATGACCCCAACAAGGAGCACGACATCGGTTTCGTCGGCGACATCCTCGGCATCGACCCCAGTGTGGTCAAGGCCTTGCAGGACGATGCCTTCATTCCCGTGATCAGCCCCATTGGTTTCGGCGAGGAAAACGAAAGCTACAACATCAATGCCGATGTGGTGGCCGGCAAGCTGGCGATTGTGCTGAAGGCCGAAAAACTGGTGCTGTTGACCAACACGCCCGGCGTTCTGGACAAGACCGGAAAACTTCTGACCGACCTGACGGCGCGCGAGATTGATGAGCTGTTTGCCGACGGCACCATCTCGGGCGGCATGCTGCCCAAGATC
The DNA here is from genome assembly GCA_021731285.1 of Polaromonas sp. Lineage (GTDB taxonomy): Bacteria > Pseudomonadota > Gammaproteobacteria > Burkholderiales > Burkholderiaceae_C > Polaromonas. The sequence goes on from JAKFXR010000054.1 coordinate 17,230, forward strand.
GCCGGGGCATTGGACGCCGCCAAGAGTGGCGTCAATTCGGTGCACATCATCGATGGCCGGGTGCCGCATGCCATGCTGCTGGAAATCCTGACTGATCAGGCCTACGGCACCATGATCCGGTCTCATTGAGCGCAAGCGTCCCTGCACGTTTCTGACGTGAGGCTGTCAGGAGGGAGTGGCTGGTGCAATCCCCGATCGAAGTTGGCCAGGAAGCCACTATCCTACTGAGGTATGCGACTCCTTTTGGTTGAAGACGACGTGATGCTGGCTAGCGGCATCAAGCTGGGCCTGTGTGATGCGGGCTATGCCGTGGACTGGGTGGGCAGCGCCGAGCGTGCGGAAGAGGTTTTGCAGAACGAGAGCTTTGATGCCGCCATCATCGACATCGGCCTGCCGCAAACCGACGGCCTGGCGCTGACGCGCCGCCTGCGTAGCCGTGGACTGGCCATGCCGGTCCTCATTCTGACCGCCCGCGACGCCCTGCAGGATCGTGTGCAGGGTCTGGATATCGGCGCGGACGACTACATGGTCAAACCTTTTGAATTGCCTGAACTGCTGGCGCGGTTGCGGGCCTTGCTGCGCCGCTCGCAGGCTGCAACCAGCGCGATCCTGACTTTCGGCGCGCTCGAACTCGATTCAGCCAATCGTCAGGCGCGTGCCAACGGGCAGCTGATCGAACTCGGTCCGCGCGAGTGGACCGTGATGGAGTATTTGCTGATTCACGCCCCCAAACCTGCCAGCAAGGACAAGCTGCTCGCGGCACTGACCGGCTGGGACAAGGAGATCACCCCCAACGCCATCGAGGTCTATATTTCCCGCCTGCGCGGCAAGCTGGAACCCCACGGCATTGCGCTGCGTTCGATCCGGGGCTTTGGTTACCGCCTGGAGCTGATCGGCCCCGAGCTCTCCGGTGCCGCCGCGCCGCAGTAGGCAAATCGATGAGCCCAGACACCGGCGCTGACCCCAAACCGCCGGCCAGCGCTGAAAAGCCCAAGCCACACGCTGTGCCGGTGGCCATGAAGTCCGGCCTGCAGCGCCGCCTGTTGCTGCTGCTCTTGATTCCATTGAGCATGTTTGCCCTGGTCAGCATTTATTTTGACTACCAGGCCGCAGGCAACGCCGCCTTGCAGCAAGACCAGCAATTGCGCCGGCTTGCGCCCCTGCTGGCCGATTCCGTGATTGCGCCGGGACGCACCCCCGGCGACGAGCCGGTGATGCTGCTGGCACCGCCCGTGGAAGAGTTCATCAAGGCCCGGGATGGATTTACCGGTTTTCGTGTCTCGGACGCCTCAGGCCGCTTTCTGGCCGGTGAACCCTGGATCAGTCTGGTGATACCCACCACGAGTGAGCCCGAATTTCACAGCGCCGAAGAAAAAGGCGTGACCTACCGCGTCGTTGCGCAGCGCGTCAAGACCGTGGCCGGAGAGCTCATCATGCAGCTGGCCGATGGCTCGGATCCGCGCCAGCAATGGGTCAGGCTGGTGGTTTTCAAAGTGCTGCTGCCCAATCTGCTTCTGGTGCTTGCTGCGGGCGTGGCTGTCAACTGGGCCGTCACCCTGGCGCTCAAGCCCCTGCTGGACCTCAAGGATGCGGTCGAGCGTCGATCCCCCCGCGACCTGAGCGCGATCGATCCGGGAAGCACCCCGACAGAAGTTCAACCTCTGGTAGCTTCGCTGAACCGCCTGTTTCGCCTGGTCAACAACCAGGCAGAAGGCCAGCGGCGCTTTGTGGCGGATGCCGCCCATCAGTTGCGTACCCCCCTGGCCGGCCTGCAGGCCCAGGTGGAGGCCTGGGCCCAGGCTGTCAACGCCCCTGCCGCCCGCGGGCAGGTGACCCTGTCCGCAGACAAGATCCTGCGCCTGCGCAGCGCCACCCGGCGCACTTCCCAGCTCGCCAACCAGTTGCTGGCCCTGTCGCGGGCGGATGCCTCGGCCACCGCCGGGCACCCGGTGCAGCGCGTGGACCTGAAGGACCTGTGCGAAACCGTTCTGGCGCTTTACCTGGACGCGGCGGCAGCGAAAAAAATTGACCTGGGGCTGGACGTGCGCCCGGCCCAGGTGTCGGGCTACGAATGGTTGCTGCGCGAATTGCTGGCCAACCTGGTCGACAACGCAGTCAAGTACACCCTGCCCGGAGGCACCGTCACCATACGCTGCGGGGCTGAAGCCGGGCAGGTCCCGGGGGAAGACACGGTGTACCTCGAAGTGGAGGATGACGGCCCGGGCATCGCGGTGCCGGAGCGCGGCCGGGTGCTGGAGCGTTTTTACCGCGTCCGCGGAACCGAAGGCGAGGGCAATGGGCTGGGCCTGGCCATTGCCGATGAAATAGCCAAGGTGCACCGCGCGCAACTGACGCTGGCATCCGCCGGCGCCCCGGGCAAAGACGGCGAGGGTGGCTTGCGTGTCCGCCTGCGGCTGAACCCATCGCTGTGATATCCCGTCAGGGGGGAAGTCCGGCCACACAGGATGGCGCCTGTGCGAGAATCCACAGCAGTCGCCTAGTCTTTTGAAACATCTCTTACACGGTCACTTATGTCTGAGTCCGCGCCCGAGTCCGAGTCTGAGCTGAGTCCTGAACTCTCCACGGCTGCTGCGCCCCGCAAGCGACCCAAGCCCGGAGAGCGGCGCGTGCAGATTCTGCAGGCGCTGGCGACCATGCTGGAGCAGCCCGGCTCCGAACGCATCACCACCTCGGCGCTGGCGGCGCGTCTCGAGGTCAGCGAGGCAGCCCTCTACCGACACTTTGCCAGCAAGGCGCAGATGTTTGAGGGCTTGATTGAATTCATCGAGCAAACCGTCTTCACGCTCGTCAACCAGATCGCCGAGCGCGAGACCGACGCCGCAGTCCGCACGCGCAAGCTGGTCATCATGCTGCTGCAATTTGCCGAGAAGAATCCCGGCATGACCCGGGTGATGGCTGGCGATGCACTGGTCTTCGAAAATGACCGCCTGCAAGAGCGCATGAACCAGTTTTTTGACAAGCTCGAGGCCAGCCTCAAGCAAAACCTGCGTGATGCAGCGGCCGCTGGCGGCGCTGCTGCGCCTACAGCGCAGGCCCAGGTGCAAGCCTCTGTCATTGTGGCTTTCATGGTCGGGCGCCTGCAGAGGTTCTCCCGCTCGGGGTTCAAGCGCCTGCCCTCAGAGCATCTGGATGCCAGTTTGGCCATCGTGCTGGGTTGAGTGTTACTCTTAAAGTAATAGCAAACAAGTCCCGCCACTAAAGGGCAGGATGCCGATTTTGCTGTTAAACATCTGCTGACCCGGCCGTAAGGCGCGTCAACACCGGGCGGTCGCGCTGTGCGGTGTCTTCAATCCTGCAGCGCGAGGCCCACTTTGCGGCCCGCCGCAACAATCTCCATCCAGGTCTGCGCATCTACCGCGATGCCCCCGGTCTGGCGCTCGGCCCGGGTGGCCCGCTCGGGGTCGCCGGCAATCTGCACCGCCTCAAAACCGGGCGCTACCGGACCTGCCTTGAGCCAGTCCACAAAGGCAACAGCTTCCCGGTCAAAGTCGGGCTGTGTGCCCAGTTTGGCCGGGTCGATCAGGATGGTGAGCATGCCGTTGACCACAGCCCGCACCGCCGGGTCTGTCGGCTTGTGCCAGGTGCCGCTGCCCGTTAGCGCGCCACCCAGGAGCTCACAGGCCACCGCCATGCCGTAACCCTTGTGTTCGCCAAAGGCCAGCAGCGCCCCAAACAGGCCGTTGCTCTGCGGCACCACGACCACCCCGGGATCGGTCGTGGGCCGGCCAAACTCGTCAATCAGTGTGCCGGTCTCGACACGGCGGCCTTCGTTGTGTGCAACGCGCATCTTTCCCTGCGCCACGCGGCTGGTGGCGAAGTCCAGCACAAAAGGCTCGCGGCCCTTGAGCGGTATGCCAATGCAGCAGGGGTTGGTACCGTAACGCCCGTCGGCACCGCCGTGGGGCGCCACCACCGGTCGCGACAGCACGTTCACAAAATGCAGGGACACCAGGCCTTGCGCCACTGCCATTTCGGCAAAGTGCCCGATGCGGCCCAGGTGGTGTGCATTGGCCAGGGTCATGATGCAACTGCCGTGGGTTTGGGCCCGGGTGATGGCCAGCGCCATGGCCTGTTCGCCAACCACCTGGCCATAACCGCGCTGGCCGTCCAGGGTGAGCATGGTGCCAGCGTCCAGCAGCGTGCGCACGCTGCTGTTGGGCTTCAAGCCGCCTTCAAGCACTGCATCCACATAACGCGGCAACATGCCCACGCCGTGGGAGTCGTGGCCGCTCAGGTTGGCCAGCACCAGGTTGGCCGCCACCGTGGTGGCTTCTTCGCCGGAGCTGCCCGCTGCTATTAAAACAGTAGCTACCTTTTCCTGCAGCTCAAGGGCGGGAAGCACTTTTTGCATATATTTTTTTCACATCACCGCGCCGACCTGCCAGGGCACAAACTCGTTTTGTCCGTAGCCGTGCGCCTCGCTCTTGCTTTTCCCGCCCGACGCCGTGGCCAGCACCATCTCGAAGATGCGCTGGCCCATCTCGGCCACGGTGCTGCTGCCGTCGATGATCTCGCCGCAGTTGATGTCCATGTCGTCTTCCTGCTTGCGCCAGAGCGCCGAGTTGGTGGACAGCTTCAATGAGGGCGACGGTGCGCAGCCATAGGCCGATCCGCGGCCGGTGGTAAAGCAGATCAGGTTGGCCCCGCCGGCCACCTGCCCGGTGGCACTCACCGGGTCATAGCCAGGTGTGTCCATGTAGACAAAGCCGTGCGCGGTCACCGGCTCGGCGTATTCGTAAACGGCCTGCAGGTTGCTGGTCCCGCCTTTGGCCACGGCCCCCAGCGATTTTTCGAGAATGGTCGTCAGGCCGCCGGCCTTGTTGCCGGGCGAGGGGTTGTTGTTCATCTCGCCCTGGTTGATCTCGGTGTAGTGCTCCCACCACTTGATGCGCGAGATGAGTTTTTCGGCGATGTCCGGCCGCACGGCGCGGCGCGTCAACAGATGCTCGGCACCGTAGATCTCGGGCGTTTCGCTGAGGATGGCCGACCCCCCGTGCGCCACCAGCAGATCGACCGCCGCGCCCAGCGCAGGGTTGGCGCTGATGCCCGAGTAGCCGTCCGAGCCGCCGCATTGCAGGCCGATGGTGATGTGCGCAGCGCTGCAGGGCTCGCGTGTGACCGCATTGGCCTTGGGCAGCATCTCGTTGATCAGCGCAATGCCTTTGGCCACCGTCTTGCTTGTGCCTCCGGTGTCCTGGATGCTGAAGACCCGCAGCGTGTCGCCCTCGCGCAGGCTGCTGTTGGCCAGCCAGGCATTGATCTGGTTGGACTCGCAGCCCAGTCCCACCACCAGCACGGCCGCGAAGTTGGCATGGGTGGCATACCCGGCCAGCGTGCGCTGCAAAATTTGCATGCCGGTGCCTTCGGTGTCCATGCCGCAGCCGGTGCCGTGGGTCAGGGCCACCACGCCGTCGACCTGAGGAAAAGCCGCCAGCGCCGAAGGATTGGCCTGCCGCGAAAAATGGTCGGCAATCGCCCGGGCCGCAGTGGCCGAGCAATTGACGCTGGACAAAATGCCGATGTAGTTGCGCGTGGCAACCCGGCCGTCGGCGCGCTTGATGCCCATGAAGGTGGCCGAGCGCAACGGCGGCTCCGGCTTGACGTCGGCGCCAATTGCGTAGTCGCGCGCAAAGTCGCCGCCCTTGTCGCCCACACCCAGGTTGTGGGTGTGCACGTGATCGCCGGCGGCGATGGGCCTGGTTGCAAAGCCGATGATCTGGTTGTAGCGCCGCACGGGTTCACCGATGGCGATGTCCCGTGTTGCCACTTTGTGGCCTGGCGGAATCAGACCCTTGACGGTGACGTTTTCTGCCCTGGCGCCGCCTACCAGCTGGCTTCTGGCGATGAGCACGTCATCGGCCGGATGCAATCGAATAAATGGAGTCATACAAGCTCAATAAAACATTTTTGGCAGCCACAACACCAGCGAAGGGAAGTAGGTAATGATCCCCAGCGACCCCAGTAGCGGAAACAACCACGGCAAGATCGCAATGGTCGTCCGCTCCACTGAAAGTTTGGCCACCCGCGCCAAGACAAACAGCACCATCCCCATCGGCGGATGCAGCAGGCCGATCATCAGGTTCAGCACCATCACCAGCCCAAAGTGAACCAGGTCAATGCCCAGTTGCTGGCAGATCGGCACCAGGATGGGCACCAGGATCGTGATGGCCGCCGTGGGCTCCAGAAAGCACCCCACAAACAGCATCAGCAAGTTGGCCAGCAGCAAAAACACCCAGGGTTCCTTGGTGAAGCCGAGCACCCATTGCGCGATGGCCGAGGTAACGCCCGTGGCCGTCAGCATCCAGCCAAAGATGCTGGCCGCTGCCACGATGAACAGCACCGTGGCCGTCGTCTCTACCGTGTCCAGCGAAATCTTGACGAACATCTTCCAGTTGAGCGTGCGGTACCAGGCAAAGCCCAGCACCATGGCCCACAGGCAGGCGGCAATGGCGCCTTCGGTGGGGGTGAAGATGCCGGTGGTCATGCCGCCGATCAGCAGCACCGGCGTCATGATGGGCAGCGCCGCCTGGAAGCTGAAAAATTTGTCCATGGCAAACAGCACCACCAGTGCCGCCACCACGGTGATCTGCGGCGGCAAGCCCGCTTTGGCGATCAGCAGCCACACGGCCACCGGCCACACGATCACGACAGCGGTCTCGGCCAGCGCCTTGATCACGCGCGGCCATTCAAACTTGATGTCGCCGCCCCAGCCGTTTTTGTGCGCGAAATACGCCACCGTCAGCATCATCAGCACGGCCATCAGCACGCCCGGCAAAATGCCCGCCAGAAACAGCGCGCCCACGCTCACGTTGGCCATCATTCCGTAAATCACAAACGGCAGGCTGGGCGGGATGATCGGGCCCAGCGTGGCCGACGCCGCCGTGACGCCCACGGCAAATTCCTTGCTGTAGCCGTGGTCGGTCATGGCCTTGATCTCAATCGTGCCCAGGCCAGCTGCGTCAGCAATGGCGGTGCCGCTCATGCCGGCAAACACCACAGAGCCCACCACGTTCACATGGCCCAGGCCGCCCTTGAGCCAGCCCACCAGCGCCAGCGCATAGTTGTAGATGCGGTTGGTGATGCCGGCGTTGTTCATCAGGTTGCCGGCCAGGATAAAGAAGGGCACGGCCAGCAGCGGGAAGCTGTCGATGCCGCTGACCATGCGGTGAATGACCACGAACGGCGGCAGGTTGCCCGTCCACCAGATGTACAGCAGGGCCGAACCCGCCATGGCAATGGCCACGGGAATACCGCCGGCCATGAGGAACAGAAAAATAATCTTGAGCATTGGGGCTTCCGGTCAGCGGTCGTCCATGGATGATTCGGGTCGTTCAAGCACGCTGTAGCCGCGCTTGTGGTGAAAGATGGCGATCTGCACAGAGCGGAACGCCATGGCCGCAAAGCCCAGCAGGCACACGCCATACACCCAGTTCATGGGCAGGTCCACCATGGTCATGCGTGAGTTGCTGCCCAGCTTGAGCATCATCATCACCGTCAGCACCGCGGCGGCCACATAAAAGCCCACGCGCAGCCAGTCGACCACTGTGGACATGGCGCGCGACAGGGGCTGGGGCATGAACTTGTAGAAAAAGTCCACCTGGATGTGGTTGTTCTTGACCACGCCAATGGTCGCGCCGGTGAATACCACCGCAATCAACAGGTAGCGCGCGATCTCTTCCGTCCAGGCGGCGGAATTGTTGAGCACGTAGCGCGTGAAGAACTGGTAGAACACTGTCGCGCCCAGCAGCCAGAAAAAGCCCAGGGCAACCCAGGCCTCCGGCTTGGTGCCCGACAGGTCCACCGCCTCATCCTGCGCATGGAACTCGCCATCGGCCCCCATCACGGGGGCCATGTCGTCAATTGAGTGAATCATTAGCTACGTGTCCAGGTGAATCATTCAAGAACGCCGCGGAACCGGCTTTGCCGGGCCGCTGGCGTTGCCCCTTGGGGGGAGGCGGGCGACAAGCCCGCTTCGGGGGGTTACTTAATGGCAATGACGCGGTCCCAATCCTTCTTGTCCAGCTTCATGGACTCGAAGGTGATGGCTTTGAGCACACGCTGCTGGAAGTCGGCACGGTCCACCGTGACGACGTTGTTGCCCTTCTTCTTGAACTCTTCCACCAGCTCGCCTTCGCGCTTGCGAATGTCGTTGGTGGCGTTCACGGCGGCTTCCTGCGTCACGTCCGACAGGATCTTCTGCTCGGCCGGCGTCAGCTTGCCCATCAGGCTGGGTGAAATGACGGTCAGCAGCGCATCAGAAATATGGCCGGTCAGGATGATGTTCTTCTGCACTTCATAGAACTTCTTGGCCTCGATGGTGGGCAGGGGATTTTCCTGCGCGTCCACGGTGCCGTTTTGCAGCGCCAGGTAGACCTCCGCAAAAGCGATGGGCGTCGGGTTGGCGCCGCAGGCCCGTGGCAGCGCGGTGTAGGCAGGCGAGTCGGGCACGCGCATCTTCAGGCCCTTCATCTCGTCACAATTCCTGAACAGCTTGTTGCTGGTGGCGTGACGGGCGCCGTAGTAGGTCAGTGCGGTGACGGTGTTGCCCGTGGCTTTTTTGTAGCCCTCGGTCAGTTCCTTGAAAACGTCGCTTTTGCCGTACTTGATCACATGGTCCGCATCGCGGAAGGTGAAGGGGTAGTAGCTGACCGCCAGGCGTGGATAGGAGTTGGAAGCGAACGAAGCGCCGGTCAGGATGATGTCCACCGTGCCCAGCTGCAGGCCCTGGTTGATGTCACTTTCCTTGCCCAGGCTGGATGCGGGGAACACCTGGATTTCATATTTCCCGTTGGTGCGCTTCTTGAATTCGTCGCCGGCCCAGACCGACCATTTGTGGTAAGGCTCGGATGTCTCGTAGACATGCGCCCATTTCAGTTTGGTTTGCGCATTCGCAATGCCAAACTGGCCCATTGCCCCTGCAACCAGGGCGAACACAGCTATCGTTTTGATAGTAAATCGCTTGCTCATGATGTCTGTCTCCTTGTTGAATTGAAAAAATGCCGGCGCGGGATCAGGTCGTTTTTGCGCGGCGCCAGCTCGCGGAAAAGCGTTTGTGTGACTTGTCCATGTGTTCGTGCATGGCTGTGCGCGCAGCCGCACCGTCGTGGGCACAGATGGCTGCGTAAATGGCCTCATGCTCGGCTATTGCGCATTCCCATGACTTGAGCGTTTCAAAGTAGCCGCCCAGCCGGGTAAACAGCGGCCCGCGCCGTGAGTCCCAGAAGGTCTGCACGGTTTCGATGAGCACGATGTTGCCGCAGGCTTCAACCACGGCGGTGTGGAATGCGCGATCGCCGTCCAGGGGCAGCACTTCCCGGGCGGCATCCCTTTTCATGGAGGCTATGGCCTTGCGCATGGCCTCTGTGTCCTTGCGTTTGGCCTGCTGCGCGGCCATGGAGGCGATCTCACCTTCGACGACCCGGCGCGCACGGATCAGCTCGAGCGGACCCCATTCACTGGGCGCCAGTTGCGGAGCTTTGGCACGGTCGGATCTGTCCAGCACGTAGACGCCGGATCCGGTGCGGATTTCAACCCAGCCCTCCACCTCCATCGCAATCAACGCTTCGCGCACCGAGGGCCGGCTGACGCCCAGCTGTATCGCCAGGTCGCGCTCGGCCGGCAATCGGGCGCCCGGCGCAAACTCGCCCTTGCTGATCAGCAGGCGCAGCTGGTCGGCAATCTGGCGGTACAGCCGTTTGGGTTCGACGGTTTGCAGGGGCATGGGCAGGGAATTAAGGGTAAGCCACAATTGGACAAGTGGTAAGGCCAATTGATAATCCCATGGATCGTGGCAAGGCGGCATCGGGCGAAACCCTGTGGTGCTTTCCTGCCACGGGTGGTGGCTCCTTGCTGCCGCCCCTTTTGACAATCAGCAAGCGAGGAACCCCCATGAGACTCAAAGGAAAAACCGCGCTGGTCACCGCGGCCGGGCAGGGCATAGGCAGGGCCAGCGTGCTGGCCATGGCCGCCGAAGGCGCGACAGTGCTGGCCACCGATGTCAATACCAGCCTGCTGGAGGCCTATGCCGGCGTTGCTGGCGTGACCACTGCGCGGCTGGACGTGCTGGACAAGGCGGCCATTGTTGCCTTGCTGGAGAGCAGGCCTGCTTTTGATGTGCTGTTCAATTGCGCCGGTTTTGTGCACAACGGCTCCATCCTGCAGGCCAGCGATGACGACTGGAATTTTGCTTTCAACCTCAACGTGCGCGCCCAGTTCTGGATGATTCAGGCGGCCTTGCCCAAGATGCTGGCCCACGGTGGCGGCAGCATCATCAACATGGCCAGCGTCTGTGGCAGCCTCAAGGGCTTGCCCAACCGTTTCGCTTACGGCGCAAGCAAGGCGGCGGTGGTGGGTCTGACCAAATCGGTGGCAGCAGATTTTGTCGGGCAGGGCATACGCTGCAATGCGATTGCACCCGGCACCGTCGACACACCCTCACTCGGGGACAGGATCAACAGCTATGCGGATCCGGAAGAAGCCCGCAGGAATTTCGTTGCGCGTCAGCCGATGGGACGCCTGGCGCAGGCGCATGAAATCGCGCCGATTGTGGTGTACCTGGCGAGCGACGAATCGGTGTTCGCAACCGGCCAGCTTTTTTCAGTGGATGGCGGGATGACCATATGAACCGGCTCGATTTCGGGGGCCGGCACGCGGTAGTCACAGGGGGCGCCACAGGCCTGGGTTATGCCATTGCGCAGCGCCTGATCGAGTCTGGCGGCAGCGTGACCTTGTGGGACCGCGACGAGGCGGCAGCCAAAAAGGCGGCGGTGGCCCTCGGTTCCGTGGCTTCTGCAGTAGCGGTGGACGTGTCGCAACATGCGTCGGTTCAGACGGCGGTTGCAGCCACATTGCGGATCGCACCCAAAGTGGACGCCCTGGTCAACAGCGCAGGTGTGACGGGTCCCAACGTCAAACTCTGGGACTACCCGGTGGACGACTGGCGGCAGGTGATGGACGTGAACCTCAATGGCCTGTTTCTGTGCTGCCGAGAGTGGACGCCGCATCTGCGCGCCAACAACTACGGTCGCATCGTCAACATCGCTTCGGTTGCGGGCAAGGACGGCAACCCGAATGCCAGCGCCTACAGCGCCAGCAAAGCCGCCGTCATTGCGCTGACCAAATCGCTGGGCAAGGAACTGGCGGACACCGGGGTGCGTGTCAACTGCGTGACCCCGGCCGCGGTGAAGACGGCCATTTTTGACCAGATGACGCCCGAGCACATTGCCTTCATGCTCTCCAAAATTCCGATGGGCCGCTTCGGCACGCCCGAGGAGGTCGCGGCCATGGTGGCATGGCTGTGCACCGAAGACTGCTCTTTTTCAACCGGCGCCGTGTTCGATTTGTCGGGCGGTCGCTCCAGTTACTGATGGGGACATCCATAAATCCGATTCTCGGGCGCATGGCTTCGTTGCGCGGTGCTCGGAATCCTCATGCACCTGAGTGCATTCCGGTGTCCTGCGCTCCGTGCGCCTTGCCCTGCATCCCGATAATCGAATTTCTGGAAGCCCCATCCCATCTGATCTTGTGTAGCTAAAAAGGAAAAACATGAAACTCGTTCGTTATGGCAACCCCGGCAAGGAAAAACCGGGCCTCATTGATGCTGACGGCAAACTGCGCGACCTGAGCGGTGTCATCCCCGACATCGGACCTGCCCAGTTGGGCGATGCAGCGCTCGCCAAGCTGCGCAAGCTCAAGACGACCAGCCTGCCGCTGGTCAAGGGCTCGCCGCGCATGGGCAGTCCTGTGACGGGCGTACCCAAATTCATTGCCATCGGACTTAACTACGCTGACCATGCGGCAGAGTCCGGATTGCCGATTCCGGCCGAACCGGTGGTCTTCATGAAAGCCACCTCCTGTATCCAGGGCCCGAACGACCCGGTCATGCTGCCCAAGGGTTCGGTCAAGACCGACTGGGAGATTGAACTTGGCGTGGTGATCGGCACGCGTGCCCGTTATGTCTCCAAAAAAGACGCCCTCAATTTTGTGGCCGGTTATTGCACCATCAACGATGTCAGCGAGCGTGAATTCCAGATCGAACGCGGCGGCACCTGGGACAAGGGCAAGGGCTGCGACACCTTCGGTCCCCTGGGCCCCTGGCTGGTAACCCGCGACGAAGTGCCCAATCCGCAAAAGCTGGCCATGTGGCTGGACATCAACGGCAAGCGGGTACAGACCGGCAACACCAAAACCATGATTTTCAACGTGGCGAAAATCGTCAGCTACGTCAGCGAATTCATGACGCTGGAGCCGGGTGACGTCATCACGACGGGTACCCCGCCGGGTGTGGGCCTGGGCATGAAGCCGCCTGTGTACCTGAAAAAGGGCGACGTCATGACCCTGGGCATAGCGGGCCTGGGCGAGCAGCGCCAGGTGGTCGTGCCCTTCAAAAAGTGACAAGCCAGTGAAATTCAGGTCAAACTAGGGATTACCCTTGTTTGACTTAGAAAAAGTGCTCTAGAAGTCCCCTGTTCGGGGCAAGACGGATGGAAATGCTGCAAAATAGAACGATCGTTCGTTTTTGTGGTGCTTTCCATGTCCGTCACTGAACTTCCCGTCAAGACACCGCGCCCCGGCATGCAAAAGGGGCAGCAAACCAAGGCTGCCATTGTGGACGCGGCCCTGGGGCTGGCCACGCAGATCGGGCTGGAAGGCCTGAGCATAGGCGCTTTGGCCGAGGTCATGCACATGAGTAAATCAGGTGTGTTTGCCCACTTCGGCTCCCGGGAAGAACTCCAGATCTCCGTGATCCGCGAGTATTTTGCGCGTTTTGAAGAAGAGGTTTTCTACCCGGCCATGAAGCAGCCCAAGGGCCTGCCCCGCGTCCAGGCACTGTTTGGCAACTGGATGAAGCGGGTGGCGGTTGAGCTGCAGTCGGGCTGCATTTTCATCAGTGGCGCGGTGGAGTTTGACGACCGGCCTGGCCCGGTGCGTGATGCATTGGCCACCTCGGTCCAGACCTGGCTGGCCGCGATGTACCGCGCGGTGGTGCTGGCCAAGGAGGCCGGCCATCTGCGCGCTGACGCTGACGAGCGCCAGATCGCGTTTGAAATCCACGGCTTGATCCTCGCGCTGCATTACGAGGCACGTTTTCTCAAAACCCCTGGCTCCATGGACCGCACCTTGCAGGCCTTCCAGAGCATTCTGGCCCGCTACGGCACCGACGCAGCGCCAGCGCTGCCGCACGCTTTTTTCAATTCATCTCCCGTTTAATTTTCCCTTTCAAAGGACGCCACCATGCCCCAATACACCCCACCTCTGCGCGACATGCAGTTTGTCATGCACGAAGTGCTGAAGGTCACCGATGAGCTCAAGGCCTGCCCGCCACATGCAGACATCGACGAAGACACCATCAACGCCGTGCTGGAAGAAGCGGGCAAGTTTGCGGCCGAGGTGACCTTTCCGCTCAATGTCAGCGGTGACCAGGAGGGTTGCAAGCTGGACACCAAAACGCATGAAGTGACAACGCCCAAGGGGTTCAAGGAGGCTTACGCCAAATACGTCGAAGGCGGCTGGCCAGCACTCAGCGGCGACCCCGAATACGGCGGCCAGGGCCTGCCGCTGGTGGTCAACCAGTGCTTCTATGAAATGCTCAACAGCGCCAACCAGGCCTGGACCATGTACCCCGGCCTCACCCACGGCGCGCACGCTGCGCTACACGCACACGGCACCGACGAGCAAAAGCAGACCTATCTGCGCAAGATGACCAGCGGCGAGTGGACCGGCACCATGTGCCTGACCGAGCCGCATTGCGGCACCGACCTGGGCCTGATGCGCACCAAGGCAGAACCGCAGCCCGACGGCACCTACAAGATCACCGGCAACAAGATCTTCATCAGCGCTGGCGAGCATGACATGACCGACAACATCGTTCATCTGGTCTTGGCCCGCATCACCGATGCACCTCCAGGCATCAAGGGCGTGAGCCTGTTCATCGTGCCCAAGTTCCTCGTCAACAAGGACGGCAGTCTGGGCGAGCGCAACGGCATTTACTGTGGCGGCCTCGAACACAAGATGGGCATCCATGGCAACTCGACCGCGCAGATCGTGATCGACGGCGCCATCGGCACGTTGGTGGGTCAGCCGAACAAGGGCATGCAGGGCATGTTTGTGATGATGAACGCCGCCCGTTTGGGCGTGGGCAACCAGTCACTGGGTCTGACGGAAGTGGCCTATCAAAATGCGCTGGCCTATGCCAAAGACCGCATCCAGATGCGCTCGCTGTCGGGGCCCAAGGCCAAAGACAAGCCGGCCGACCCGATCATCGTACACCCCGACGTGCGCAAGATGCTGCTGACCGCCAAGGCCTACGCAGAGGGCGGCCGCGCGCTGCAGATCTACTGTGCCGTGCTGCTCGACAAGGAGCACAGCCACCCCGACGAGAAAGTGCGCAAGGACAGCGGCGAAATGCTGTCGCTGCTGACCCCCATCGTCAAGGCCTTCCTCACCGACAACGGCCACATCTCCACCAATGCCTGCATGCAGGTTTTTGGCGGCCATGGCTTCATCAAGGAGTGGGGCATGGAGCAGTTTGTGCGTGACAACCGCATCAACATGATCTACGAAGGCACCAACACCATCCAGTCGCTGGACCTGTTGGGCCGCAAGGTGCTGAGCAACAACGGCGCCACGCTCAAGAAGCTGGGCCAGCTGATCGGTACCCTCGTTGCGGAAGAAGGCGTCAACGAAAAGATGGCCGAGTTCATCAACCCGCTGGCTTACCTGGGCGACCAGATGACCAAGTTCACCACCGAACTCGGTTTCAAGGGCTTCCAGAATCCCGATGAGGTCGGCGCTGCCGCGGTGGACTACCTGCGCGTCGCAGGCCACCTGGTGTTTGGCTACTTCTGGGCGCGCATGGCGCAGGTGGCGCTGCGCGAAATTGCCGCAGGCAACACTGACAAGTTCTACCAGGCCAAGCTGCAGACCGCACGTTTCTACTTCGCCAGACTGTTCCCGGAGACCGCAACACTGATGCGCACAGCGCGCAGCGGCAGCAAGGTCCTGATGGAAACCGACGAGGCCCTGGCCTGACCCCTGAACTTATAAGCAATTTGTCAGTTTAGCCCTTGTACGGTGTGGTTGGACAGCTATTATTTTTATAGCAAGCTATTCACCCTGACTTGCCCGGACAAGGCCCACACCACTGATACTTGAAGAAAGAAATCCATGTCACGTTTCCAGGTTAAAAAAGTCGCCGTGCTGGGCGCAGGCGTGATGGGTGCGCAGATTGCCGCCCATCTGGTCAATCTCAAAATTCCGGTGGTGCTGTTTGACCTTCCGGCCAAGGAAGGCCCGAAAAACGGCATCGTCATCAAGGCCGTGGAGGGTTTGAAAAAACTCAAGCCCGCGCCGCTGGGTGTGCCGGAAGACGCGGCCCTGATTGGCCAGGCCAACTATGAAGAACACATGGAGGTGCTCAGGGAGTGCGACCTGATCATCGAAGCGATTGCCGAGCGTATGGACTGGAAGACCGACCTGTACCACAAGATCGCGCCTTTCATTGCCGACAGCGCCATCGTTGCCAGCAACACCTCCGGCCTGTCGATCACCAAACTCAGCGAGGCGCTGCCCGAGGCCATCAAGCCGCGTTTTTGCGGTATCCACTTTTTCAACCCGCCGCGCTACATGACGCTGGTCGAGCTGATCAACACGCCCACGACCGAGCCGAAAGTGCTGGACGATCTGGAAGCCTTTGTCACCAGCGGCCTGGGCAAAGGTGTGATCCGCGCGCACGACACCCCCAACTTCATCGCCAACCGCGTGGGCATTGCCGGCATGCTGGCCACCATCAAGGAAGCAGAAAACTTTGGCCTGAGCTACGACGTGGTCGATGATCTGACCGGCAAAAAGCTGGGGCGCGCCAGCTCCGGCACCTTCCGCACCGCCGATGTGGTGGGCCTGGACACCATGGCGCACGTCATCAAAACGCTGCAGGACAACCTGGGCCCCGGCAAGGTCGAGGATCCGTTCTCGGACATGTATGGCACACCGCCTGTGCTGGCGAAGTTGCTGGAAGCAAAAAGCCTGGGCCAGAAAACCGGCGCGGGCTTTTACAAGAAGGTGGGCCGCGACATCATGCGGCTGGACCCGGAAAGCATGGAGTATGTCGCCGGTGGCGCCAAGGCCAACGAGGTCGTGGGTCGCATGCTCAAAAAGCCGGCGGGTGAGCGCCTGAAGCTGCTCCGTGAAGCCGAGGGCGCGGAGGCGCGTTTCCTGTGGGCCATCCTGCGCGACCAGTTCCACTATGCCGCCGTGCATCTGGCAAGCATTGCCGACACTGCGCGCGACATTGACTTTGCCATGCGCTGGGGCTTTGGCGCCAAGCAGGGCCCGTTCGAACTCTGGCAGCAAGCTGGCTGGCTGCAGGTGGCGAACTGGATCAAGGAAGACATTGATTCAGGCAAGGCCATCAGCAAGGCACCGTTGCCTGACTGGGTCTTCAAAGGGCCGGTGGCCGATGCCGGGGGCGTGCACACCGCAGAAGGATCATGGAGTGCCTCGGCGAAGAAATTCATCGCGCGCCGCAAGCTGCCGGTTTATGAGCGTCAGTTCTTCCCTGAAAGCGTTCTGGGCTCTGGGGCCCCAGCGTTTGAAACGGCAGGGACGACGCTGCATGAAGACGATGCCATCCGCCTGTGGACGCTGGATGGTGAGCAGGGCGATGTTGTCATTGCCAGCATCAAGACCAAGATGCACGCCATCAGCCCCGATGTGGCCGAGGGCCTCGCCATGGGTGTGGACCTGGCCGAGAAAAGCTACAAGGGTTTGGTTATCTGGTCCAACGACGAGATGTTTTCCGCCGGTGCCGACCTGCAGGCCATGCTGCCGGCCTTCATGATGGGCGGCGCCAAGGCGATTGAAGGGGCCGAAGCCGAACTGCAGAACGTGATGCTCAAGCTGCGTTATGCATCCGTGCCAGTGATCTCTGCGATTCGCGGCCTCGCGCTGGGCGGTGGCTGCGAGATGGCAGTGTATTCAGCCAAACGCGTGGCGGCGATGGAGAGCTACATCGGCCTGGTGGAAGTGGGCGTGGGCCTGGTGCCTGGCGCCGGCGGCCTGGCCTACATCGCACGCCGCGCGGCGGAAAACGCTGCCGCATCGACCAACAAGGACGTGCTGCCTTTCCTGACCGAAGGTTTCACGGCTGCCGCGATGGCCAAAGTCGGCACCAGCGCAATTGAAAGCCGCAAGATTGGCTACTTGCTGGACAGCGACGTGATTGTGCCGAACAAGGACGAGTTGCTGTTTGTCGCGCTCAACGAAGCGCGTGCGATGTTCAACTCCGGCTACCGGGCCCCGCACAAGCGGCCCTTCCCGGTGGTGGGCCGCAGCGGCGTGGCCACCATCAAGGGCCAACTGGTCAACATGCGCGACGGCGGTTTCATCAGCGCACATGACTTCCACATTGCCAGCCTGATCGCCAACGTGGTCTGTGGTGGCGACGTGGACGCCGGATCGCTGGTCACGGAAGAGTATTTGATGACGCTGGAGCGCAAGGCTTTTTGTTCGTTGCTCGAGCATCCCAAGACGCAGGAAAGAATCATGGGAATGATGAGTACGGGTAAGCCCGTCCGCAACTGAAAGCCATGGAGCACACCCCCAACCGCCTGGAGCGGCAATTGGAACGGCTCTCTGAAGTGCCGGCCTTTGCACGGCCCTGGTTTCGCAGCGTGGTGCTTCGTCGCGCCGTGCCTTTCACTGGCACGGCCGGACTCGACTTCCTGCAGATGACGCCCCATCAGGTGGAAATCGGCATCAAAAACGCGAAGAAGGTGCAAAACCACATTGGCGGCGTGCACGCGTCGGCCATGAACCTGCTGGCGGAAACCGCCACCGGCATGGTGGTCGGCATGAATGTGCGCGACGACTGCATCCCGCTGGCCAAGGAGCTGAAGATGGCGTTCAAAAAGCGCGCCACCGGTGGGCTGCGCGCGGTTGCCACCTTGAGCGAAGAACAGCGTGCCCTCATGCGGGCCAGTGACAAGGGTGAAGTCCATGTGCCGGTCGTCGTGACCGACGAGGCCGGGGTGAACCCGGTGGAATGTGAATTTGTGTGGGCCTGGATTCCATCCGGTCCGCGAAAGAGCTAAAGAATCAAAGGAAAAAA
This sequence comes from Polaromonas sp., assembly GCA_021731285.1. Taxonomy (GTDB): domain Bacteria; phylum Pseudomonadota; class Gammaproteobacteria; order Burkholderiales; family Burkholderiaceae_C; genus Polaromonas. The sequence continues at coordinate 35,357 of JAKFXR010000054.1, forward strand.
CATCATGGCCAAACAAGTCCAGGAAGCCTACATCGTTGCCGCCACGCGCACGCCCATCGGGCGCTCGCATCGGGGCTTTTTCCGCAACACCCGGCCTGACGAGCTGCTGGTCCATGCCTTGCAGGCTGCGCTGGCACAAGTGCCTTCGCTGGACCCCAAGGCGATTGAAGACATCATCTGCGGGTGCGCCATCCCCGAAGGACCCCAGGGCCTGAACATTGCGCGCATTGGCGCGGTGCTGGCTGGCCTGCCGACCAGCGTGGGCGGCATCACCGTCAACCGCTTCTGCGCCTCTGGCCTGAGTGCGATCCAGATGGCCGCCGACCGTATTCGTGTGGGTGAGGCCGACGTGATGGTCGCCGCCGGTACCGAGAGCATGAGCATGGTGCCCATGTCGGGAAATTCGCCGTCACTTTCGCCGTCCATGTTCAGCAACGACGAAAACATCGGCATTGCCTATGGCATGGGGCTGACCGCCGAGAAAGTCGCTCAGCAGTGGAAGGTCTCGCGCGAGGCGCAGGACCAGTTTGCACTGGAGTCGCATCTCAAGGCCATCAAGGCCCAGCAAAGCGGCGAGTTCACCGCCGAAATCACGCCGGTTGAGGTCACCGACCGGTCACCTGATCTGGACAGCGGCGAAGTGATTGCCAAAAGCCGCACGGTGAACCTCGACGAAGGCCCGCGTCCTGACACCTCGCTCGAAGGCCTGGCCAAACTCAAGACAGTGTTTGCTGCGCGTGGCTCGGTCACGGCAGGCAACAGCTCACAGACCTCCGACGGCGCAGGCGCGCTGATTCTGGCCAGCGAAAAGGCCGTCAAGGAATTTGGCCTCAAACCGCTGGCGCGTTTTGTCAGCTATGCGGCCAAGGGCGTGCCACCCCACATCATGGGCATAGGCCCCATTGAGGCGATTCCGGCGGCGCTGCGTTATGCAGGCCTGAGCCAGGACGACATCGACTGGTACGAGCTCAATGAAGCCTTTGCCGCGCAATCGCTGGCCGTCATCAACACACTCGGGCTGAACACGGCGAAAGTGAATCCGATGGGCGGGGCAATTGCGCTGGGTCATCCGCTGGGCGCCACCGGTGCGATTCGTGCGGCCACGGTGATCCATGCCTTGCACCGGCACAAACTGAAATACGGCATGGTGACCATGTGTGTAGGCATGGGGCAAGGCGCAGCAGGCATCTTCGAGCGCGTTTAGCGGCGGGGCTACTGCGCGGGCGCATTGCGTCGTTGCAGCCCCAAGAAAATCCTCACGACCCTGAAGGTCGCTCCGGTTTTCTTCGGGCACCCGCGCCTCGCACTGCATCCCGCTCGCTACGCCCTGCGGTGACAGTAGTTATTCTGGAGGCAAACATGCAAAAGCAGATTCTTCAATCCGGTTCCCTGCAACTAGCGCTGCGTGTCTATGAGGCGGCAGGTACGGCGCGTGCCAGCGTCGTCATAGGCGGCGCCATGGGTGTGCGTCAGGACTACTACGCGCCGTTTGCCGGATGGCTCTCCAGCCAGGGTTATCGCGTCACCACGTTTGACTACCGGGGCTCGGGTGAGTCTCTGCCCGACACGGCCGATGGCGGCTTGCGCGGCTTCAGGGCCGATCTGCTGGATTGGGCCAGTGACTACGAAGCTGTGATCGATGCTGCCAAGGCGGCCTTGCCGGAGGCACCGCTCTATCTGCTCGGCCACAGCCTGGGCGCGCAGTTGCCGGGCTTTTTGAACAACCAGCGCAAGGTCGACGGCATGCTCAGCGTTGCCGCTGGCAGTGGTTACTGGCGCGACAACGCGCCGCAGCTCAAGCGCATGGTGCTGTACTTCTGGTATGTGCTGGTGCCCGTGGCCACGCGCCTGTTTGGCTATTTTCCGGGGCGCAAGCTGCGCAAGGTGGGCGACCTGCCGGCGGGTGTGATGATGCAGTGGCGCAAATGGTGCCTGGACCCGCAGTACAGCGTAGGCGCAGAAGGCGAGTCTGCGCGCCGTAGCTATGGGCGGGTGACGTTTCCCGTGCTGGCGCTGTCCATCACCGATGATGAACTGATGACCTGGCGCGGCACGCAAAACCTGATCAACCTGTATGTCAATGCGCCGCGCAGCTTTGAACGCATCTCCCCGGCGGAACTGCAGGTCCGTCGCATCGGCCACTTCGGGTTCTTTCGCGAGCAATTCAGCCAGAGCCTGTGGCCGCGCACGGCGCAAAGTCTCGAGCGCATGGGACTGGCGTCTGCTCTGCCGGCAAAGGTCGCCAGCATGACTGGCTGAAGCGGCCGACTGCTGGATACTTTGCGCATGAACCTTCATCCACTCGACGCCGCCTTGCGCCTTGCGCCATCGGGCGAGCCTGGCAGCTATACCGGTGCCAGCAGCCCCGCATACTGGAACATGGTCGGCCCCTTTGGCGGTACGACGGCGGCCACCGCCATGCATGCCGTGATGCAACACCCCGGCAGGCTGGGCGAGCCGATTGCGTTAACCGTCAACTACGCCAGTGCCCTGCTGGCAGGGCCTTTCTCAGTCAAGGCCACGCCTGTCAGAACCAACCGGTCCACCCAGCACTGGACTGTCTCGCTGTCGCAGCCCGATGCTGCGGGCGTGGACAGTGTGGCCATGACGGCCAGCCTGGTGACCGCCGTACGCCGCCAGACCTGGGGCGTGAACGACACGCCCATGCCAGAGGCCGGACCGCCCGATGCCGCTGCACGTTTTGATTTTTCCGGAGGCGTTGAATGGATCAAGCGTTACGAGATACGCCCCTTGTCGGGGCTGATTCCCAGGACCTGGGATGGCGGCGGCGAGGACAGTCTGAGCCGCCTTTGGGTGCGTGACGATCCGCCGCGCCCGCTCGACTTTGTGTCCCTGTCCGCGCTGTCCGACATTTTTTTTCCGCGCGTGTGGCTGCGCCGCGCTACCCACGTGCCGGTGGGCACGGTGTCCATGACAGTTCACTTTCATGCAGACGGCGCGCAACTGGCTGAATGCGGCGACGGTTTTTTGCTGGGCCAGGCCAGAGCTCAGGCTTTCCGCAACGGGTTTTTTGACCAGACGGCGCAGTTGTGGAGTGAGAGCGGCACGCTGCTGGTTACAACGAATCAGATTGTCTACTACAAGGAATGATGTGGCCCCCACGCTTGTCACTTCGTGTACTGCGCTGCCCCCCGAGGGGGCCGCTGCGCCTGCGGGCTGGCGAAGCCAGACCCGCGGCCCCTGCTGGCTTTAAGGCAGAGTCAATTCACGCGTCCGAGTCACCACACGTTTCAACAACCCCCTAACTCCCGGAGCTTCCATGAGCGATTCAACCCAGGCCGTCCTGGCCCACACCGAAAACAACGTGATGACCATCACGCTGAACCGTGTGGACAAGAAAAACTCCATCACTTCGGCCATGTATGCGGCCATGGCCGATGCGCTGGAGGCGGCCAGCCTGGATGCCGGCGTGCGCGTTGTTGTCATCCAGGGTCACGAGAGCATTTTCTCGGCCGGCAATGACATTGGCGACTTTCTCAATGGCCCGGCTGCGACTGCCGATTCACCCGTCTTTCGCTTTCTGCGTGGCATCAGCAGCTTTCCCAAGCCGCTGGTAGCCGCAGTGTGCGGGCCGGCGGTGGGCATTGGCACCACCATGCTGCTGCACTGCGACCTGGTCTACGCGGGGGATAACGCCGCGTTCTCCCTGCCTTTCGTCAATCTGGGCTTGTGCCCTGAAGCCGGTTCAAGCTTTCTGGTGCCCCAGCTCATGGGATACGCCCGGGCGGCTGAAGCTCTGCTGCTGGGAGAGCCCTTCATGGCCGAAGCTGCGCTGGAGATGGGATTGATCAACCGCATCGTGCCACCGCTGGAAGCCAATGCCCTGGCACAAAGACAGGCCCAAAAGCTGGCCGCCAAGCCGCTCAGTTCCCTGGTGGAGACCAAGCGCCTGATGAAAAAAAGCCAGGCAGGCGTGGTCGCCGAGCGCATCACCGAAGAGGCTGTCAGCTTTGGCCGCATGCTCAAGGAGCCGGCGGCGCGCGAGGCTTTCAGTGCCTTCATGGGCAAGCGCAAGCCGGACTTCAGCCAGATTTGATGATCAAAATCGGCAGTACGCCCTTTTGTGACAAGGAAGTATTGCTACCAAAAACGTAGCAATTTTCCGGACCCGGCGTCGCTAAGCTGCGGTTGGGGCGCGATGTGAGCGGCGCTAAACTCCGCTGATGGATTTGCCCCGTCCGCCATCGCCCAACATAGCGCCGCCTCCGGACAGCGATGTCAGGGTCTGCAAGGAGTGGGTGGAAGCGCGCCTCATGCTCAACTTCATGCGCAATGGCCGGCCTGCATTGCATGCGGCATCAACCGTCATTCCCATCATGGTGGCCATTTTGTACGGTGACGTGGACCACCTGGCGCTGGCTTGTTGGGCATTCGCCGCGGTGATGATTACCTTGGCCCGCTACCGGGTGGTCAATCTGTACTACCGTGACTACGTCGGTCAAGGCGGAGCACGGCTGCAGGCCTTCATGTCGCGTTATAGCTGGACCTGGACCGTCAGCGCGGTGGTCTGGGGTTCGTCGATGTTTGTCTATTTTCGCAAGGCGCCCATTGATGACCAGTTCCTCTGCGTGATCGCACTGGTGGGCATGGCTGGCTTTGCCGTGGGCGCATTTTCGGCTTCGCTGCGCTGCTTTTTCGGCTACACCAGCGGGCTGGCGCTGAGCATGCTGGCCGCGCTGGCTTACAGCGTGGCGATGGACACACCCGTCGTCACGGTGACCACCTATAGCCTGGCGGTGCTGGTGCTGATTTACTGGATGGCCATACGCCTGGCTGGGAGGCGATTTCACGAGGTGCAAAGGGCCAATCTTGAGCTGCAGTTTTCCAACGCGGCGCTGATTGCTTCGCTGACCGAACAAACCCGTGCGGCCATGCAGGCGGTGGAAAGCAAAAACCGCTTCATTGCCAATGCCACCCACGATTTGCGGCAACCGGTGCATGCACTGGGTCTGTACGCCGACTGGCTGCAGGCCGAACCGGAATTTGCCAGCCAGATTGCGCCCAAGATTGTGCAGTCCACCCGTGCGGTCAACGAGCTGTTCAATTCCCTGTTCGATCTGGCCAAGCTGGATGCCAGTGTCATTGATGTGCGCTGGGAGTGTGTGGACTTGCCATCGCTGGTGGCAGAGCTGGAGTTGCAATATGCTCCGCTGGCGCAGGAAAAAGGTCTGGCCTTGCGTACCCGCGTGGTCGGGGCGCAGGTGTGGTCGGACCGCGTGCTGCTCAAACGGCTGCTGGGCAACCTGCTGTCCAATGCGATTCGCCATACCGCCGGCGGGGGCGTGTTGCTGGCTGTTCGCCACAGCCGCGATGCTGCCCGTGTGGAAGTGTGGGACACCGGCATAGGCATTCCCGAAGAAGAGCAAACAGCCATCTTCGACGAGTTTTACCGTGTCGCGCGGCACAACGGCACGGAAGATGGTTTCGGGCTGGGCCTGGCCATCGTCTCCCGCTTGTGTGAGGCGCTCAAGCACCGCCTGAGCGTACGCTCGCGTGTCGGGCGGGGGTCTGTGTTCCGGCTGGATTTTCCGGTGGGGGAAGGCGCCTAGCATCAGGCACCCTGGATAAGCTGCGACGCTTGCTACAGCAGGCCGTGTGTGCGGGCCAGGTGGCTGGCCTGGGAGCGGCTTTTGACGTTGAGCCGGCGAAACAGGCGCCACAAATGGACCTTGACCGTGTGCTCGCTGATCTGCAGCTCGGCCGCGATGTCGCGGTTGCTCATGCCCTTGTCCAGCATCACCAACAGTTGCTTCTGGCGTTTGGAGAGTTTTTCTGTTTCGGCGCTGCTTTCCGGGTCAGCACTGTCGTCCATGAAGGTTTTCAGCACCTTGGTGATTTCCGTGGCGCCCGATGATTTTTCAATGTAGACGTCTGCACCGGCCTCGAGCGACAGATCCCGGTAGTCGTCAGCGGGCGCGGCGGACAGCACCACAATCGGTACCTCGGCAAACAACTGGCGCAACTCGCGCACCCCCGAGACGCCATGGCTGTCGGGCAGCTTCAGGTCCAGGCAAATGAAATCAGGCATGCCGTGCTGCACCACGGCCGGGCCGACGGCCGCCAGCCGGTCCAGTTCGGTCACGCTGGCCGTGGGGCTGATGCGGCGAATCAGCATCACAACGGCTTCGCGCATGAGGGGGTGGTCGTCGACGACAAAGATACGCATTGAAAGTGGCGCAAGCCTGCTCAGTGATGGGAAAAGCAAGCATACCCGGCCAACCTTGCCTTGGCGAGGGGCTGGGTCATAAACAAGGGCATTTTGTGGCCGCAGAGCCCCGGCCCGGAGAGAAGGCGCGGGTCAGCCCTTGCTTGCCGCCAGTTGACCCAGCGCCGCGTCCACGGCAGCGACATCCACCCCGGCGACCGGTTTGAGCGCTCCAGACGCGGCCATTCCCTGGCTTTGCAGCAGGGCGATGGCCTGCGCCGCCTCGCGGGGCGAGTCATAGCCGGGGCTTTGCAGCAGCAATTGCCCCTGGGCGTCCAGCAGTTTGAAGTGGAATTTGCCATCGGCCTCGCGGTATTGCTTGAAGGCCGAGGTGGCGGCCCGGGCGACCTTGCCTGCTTGGGTCCCTGCCTGCGTGGCCAGGCTGCGCAGGCCCACGGCCTGGCGCAACTCGCGCATGAACGGGGTGGCCAGGCGGCGCGCTTTTTCTGCGCCTGCCTGAAGGGTGGCTTCAATCTTCGCGGGGTCCTTCATCAGGGCCAGGTAGTTGGCCCGCATGGGGGCGATCTCGCGGTCAATCCGCTCGAACAGCAGCTGTTTCGCCTCTCCCCAGCCTATGCCTGCGGCATAGGCCTTGCGCAGCGCGGCAGTTTCGTCGTCGCTGGCAAAAGCCTGATAAATCTGGAACAGCGCCGAGCCTTCGACTTCCTTGGGCTCACCGGGCGCGCGCGAATCGGTCACGATGCCATTGATGAGTTTTTGAAGCTGCTCGCGCGGCGCGAACAGCGGAATGGTGTTGTCATAACTCTTGCTCATCTTGCGGCCGTCGGTACCCGGCAGCAGCGCGACCGACTCTTCAATCAGGGCCTGCGGCAGGACAAAGTGCTCGCCGTACAGATGGTTGAAGCGCTGCCCCATGTCCCGCGCCATTTCAATGTGCTGGATCTGGTCGCGGCCCACCGGCACCTGGTGCGCCTTGAACATCAGGATGTCGGCACCCATGAGCACCGGGTACATGAACAGGCCGGCACTGACGTCAGCGTCGGGGTCGTTCCCGGCAGCGGCGTTTTTGTCAACCGAGGCCTTGTAGGCGTGGGCGCGGTTGAGCACACCCTTGGCCGTGACGCAGGTCAGCAGCCAGGTGAGTTCGGGAATTTCGGGGATGTCCGACTGCCGGTAGAAAGTCACCCGCTCCGGGTCCAGCCCGGCCGCCAGCCAGCTCGCGGCGATCTCCAGCGTGGAGCGCTGGATGCGCGCCGGTTCGTCGCATTTGATGAGGGCGTGGTAGTCGGCCAGAAAATAAAAACTCTCGGCGCCGTCCCCGGTGCTGGCGGCCACCGACGGCCGGATCGAGCCGACATAGTTGCCCAGGTGGGGCGTGCCGGTGGTGGTGATGCCGGTGAGGAAGCGTTGGGGTTTCAGTTTGCTCATGCAGGTGCCAGCGTAGGGTTAAAAAATCCAGCTGAAAGGTATCAGTGCGAGTCCCAGGAGGTGGAAGGAAAGATTCATCATGGGCTCCATCCACAACGGCCCAAAGACCTGGAGAACGATCAAGCCTAAAACGACAAAGAAGCCGAAGGGCTCGACACGGGCCAGATACTGTCCATACTTCCACGGAAGTATTCCCACCGCGACCCTGCCACCATCGAGAGGCGGCAGGGGAAACAGGTTCAATACTGCAAGCGCAATATTGACGCGTATTCCCGCTTGCGCCATCTGTACGAAGAAATCCTCTGAACTACCCGGTTGTCTCAGAGCCAAAAATAGCATCGCCCACAAAAACGCCTGAATGAAATTAACTCCCGGCCCTGCCAACGCGACCCAAATCATGTCGCGCTTGGGGTTGCGCAGGTTGCCAAATCGAACGGGAACGGGTTTGGCATAACCCAGGATGAATGGTCCTCCGGGAATTGCGAACGTTGTCAGATACATCAGCGCCGGCATCACGATGGTGCCCACCGGGTCGATGTGTTTGACGGGGTTGAGCGTCACACGTCCCAGCATCCAGGCCGTGTTGTCGCCAAAGTGACGCGCCACATAGCCGTGGGCGGCTTCATGCACGGTGATGGCAAACAGCACGGGCAGCGCGTAAATGGCGACGGTCTGAATCAGGTTGGCGATATCCATATGGCAATTGTCTCAGACGCGCGTCTTACGCTTGAGGCAGTGGTTCATGTGACATGGATCCCGGATCAGGTCCGGGATGACAAGATTGTTCAGAGCCCCAAAGCGGCCAGGTCTCCGCGTCCCTGCCGCAACACCACCGGCTCACCGCCGTCGCCCATGGGTGTCAGGTCGATCACGGTGGTGGGCTCGTCCGGGCAGGCTCCTGCGTCAATCACGGCCGCCAGTTCATGCTCATACCGGTTGCGGATGTCATGCGCGTCATGGATGGCCTCGGTTTCGCCCGGTGGAATGAGTGTCGTGGCGAGCAGCGGCGCACCGTGCAGTTCCAGCAGGGTCTGCAGCGTCTTGTGCGCTGGCACGCGCAGGCCAATGGTCTTGCGCGAAGGATGGCTCAGGCGGCGCGGCACTTCCTTGCTGGCTTCAAGGATGAAGGTGTAGGACCCGGGCGTGGCAGCCTTGATCAGGCGGAACTGCCGGTTGTCCACGCGTGCGTAGTTGGCCAGCTCGCTCAGGTCGCGGCACAGCAGCGTCAGGTGGTGCTTGTCGTCCACACCGCGGATGCGGCGCAGGCTGTCCGCCGCAGCCTTGTCGTCCAGGTGGCAGACCAGCGCGTAACTGGAGTCTGTGGGCACAGCCACCACCGCGCCGCGCACCAGCAGTGCCACCGCCTGTTTGAGCAGGCGGGTCTGCGGGTTGTCGGGATGAATGTCAAAAAACTGTGCCATGTCAGGGTCCTGTGTGTGGCCTCAGGATTCGGCAGGGCGCACGTCGATCTGGTTCAGCAAGCGGCCTTCGCGGGCGGTCAGCCAGGCTCCGGCAGCACCGCAAACGGCGATCAGCGCCATGCCGGCGATGGACCATCCATCCGGCACATGTGAAAAGGCAATCCAGCCGGCCAGAACCGCAAATGCGATTTGCGCGTAGAGGTAAGGCGTCAGCGTACCGGCGGGCGCTCTTTGGTAAGCCAGGATGAACATGAAGTGGCCCAGCGTCGCGGCGCCCCCCATCAGCAGCAACCAGCCCCAGAGTGACCACGACGGCAGGGACACCCAGACAAAAGGCAGCGCGAGTGAGGCCAGCAGTGTGCCGACCCAGCCGGTGTAGAGGTGCATGGTGATCGGGTCTTCGGTGCGGGCCAGTTTGCTGGTCAGCACCTGGAAGCCGGAGTTGCTGACCACCATGCCCAGCGGCAGCAACATGGACCAGCTGAAGTCGTCGCCGCCCGGGCGAATGATGATCAGGGTGCCGGCAAAACCGCCCAGCACCAGTGACCAGCGCAGTGGCGAGACTTTTTCACCCAGGGTGGTGGCGGCCAGCAAGGTGACCACCAGCGGCACGATGGCGCCAATGGCGGTGAACTCGGCCACCGGCATGTAGGTCAGGCTCAGAAACGCCAGCAGGCTGCTGGTGAGCAGCAACACCCCGCGCAGGCACTGGAACTTCGGGTGCGCGGTGCGCAGCACACTCAGGCCGCGCAGGGGCAGCACCACTGCGGTGGTCACCAAGGCCTGAAAGAAATAGCGAAACCACAGCGCCATCAGCAGGGGCACACTGGCGCTGACAAATTTGGTGGTCGTGTCCAGTGTGGCAAAACAGGCGACAGCTGCGATGACCAGCGCGATGCCCGCCAGGGCCGAAGGCTTGCGGCTCACTGGATGCGGTCTTCCAGAAGCTCCCAGACGGGGGTCAGGTCACCCGGCAGAAAGGGCAGGGTACCCAGATCGGTATGGCTTTCCTCGGGGCTGTGAAAGTCACTGCCGCGGGAAGCAGCCAGGCCAAACTCCCGCGCGGTCTCGGCGTACTGAAGGTACTCCTGCGTGGTGTGGCTGCCCGTGACCACTTCCACGGCCTGGCCGCCATGGGCCTTGAATTCAGTGAACAGGGCAAACTCTTCGTTGGGCGTGAATTTGTAGCGGGCCGGGTGGGCGATCACCGCCACACCTTTGGCGCTGGTGATCCATTGCACCGCATCGCGCAGGTTGGCCCAGCGGTGCGGCACATAACCGGGTTTGCCTTCTGTCAGGTATTTGCGAAACACATCGGAGGTTTCCTTGCAGACACCGGTCTCCACCAGGAAGCGGGCAAAGTGGGTACGCGAAATCAGCTCGGGGTTGCCGACGAACTTGAGCGCACCTTCATAGGCACCATGAATGCCGACTTGGGCCAGACCGGCAGACATCTCCATGGCACGCTCACGGCGGCCGCCGCGGGTGTTGCGCAGGCCTTGCTGCATGGCGGCATCGTCAGGGTCAAATCCGAGGCCGACAATGTGTACCGTCTCGTTGGCAAATGTCACCGAGATTTCGGTGCCCGTCAGGTAATGCATGCCCTGAGCCTTGGCCGCAGCGGCGGCGCGGTGCTGGCCGCCGATTTCGTCGTGGTCGGTCAGCGCCCAGAGTTCAACGCCGTTGTTTTTGGCCCGTTCCGCCAGCGCTTCGGGTAACAGGGTGCCGTCGGAGACGACGGAATGGCAGTGCAGGTCGGCGTTCAGGATGTTTTTGGGGCTCACTCAGCCATTTTAGGCTTTATGAATAAACTGTTGCGGTGCAAGGCCTGTTGCGCGCCGTTCCGAAAAAGCATCCATCACCGGAGAAAACCATGATCACTGTCCATCACCTGAACAACTCACGCTCGCAGCGCATCCTGTGGCTGCTTGAAGAACTGGGTGTGGCCTACGAGATCAAGCGTTATGAGCGCGACCGCAAGACCATGCTGGCACCTGCCTCACTGCGCAAGGTTCACCCGCTGGGCAAGTCGCCGGTGATCACCGATGGCGACCTGACCATCGCTGAGTCGGGCGCCATTGTGGACTACCTGATCGAGCGTTATGGCGCCGGGCGCCTGGCTCCAGCGGCGGGTACGCCTGCCCGCCTGCGCTACACCTACTGGCTGCACTACGCCGAAGGCTCGGCGATGTCGCCCCTGTTGCTCAAGCTGGTGTTTGACAAGATCGAAACCTCGCCCATGCCGTTTTTTGTCAAGCCCATTGCCAAAGCCATTTCGGGCAAGGCCAAAAGCAATTTTATCGAGCCACAGATCCGCCAGCATCTGGACTACCTGGAGGGCGAGCTGGGGAAAAGCAGCTGGTTTGCGGGTGAAGAATTCACGGGTGCGGACATCCAGCTCAGCTTTCCGCTGGAAGCGGCAGCCGCGCGTGGTGGTCTGGACGCAAGCCGTCCACGTTTGATGGATTTTCTGCAGCGTATCCACGCCAGGCCAGCCTACCAGCGTGCCATCGAGAGCGGCGGTGAGTACTCGATACTCACCTGATGCAGTGGGATGCCATTAAATAAATAGCAATAGATGGCCGCCCTCAAAGGGCCGGAGGCCAGAAAGCTTCAACGAAATCCGAAGTAAGACAGGATGAAGCCGATGATGACGACCAGGCCGACGATATAGATGATGGTGTTCATGGTGTTTTGATTGTTATGGCGCGCCAACACGGGCGCCTTCTGAACCCTGAGCATGGGGGCTGCCCTGACGGTCCGCTGTAGGCAGCCTCACCCAGGAGCCGTCAGACAAACTCTAGATTTCCGCGGCCTCGACCATGAAGCGCACGCGCCGCACCCCCTGCCATTCATCGGCGTCGAGCCGGAATGCCAGCGTCACCCGCTCGGGCAGGGGCTCGGTGTGGCCGAACCAGATGCCGTCCACGGCCTGCCCCCGGTGTTTGAGCTTGAGCGCCAGGTGCTTGTCGCCGACCAGGCGCTGCGACACCACCTCGACCTCCTCGCTGAAAGTCGGCGGCGCAAAGCCCTGTCCCCACACTTCCTTGTGCAGGGTGTCGACCATGTCGGCGCGCCGGTACTCGGGCGCCAGCGGGCCGTCGGTCTGCAGGCGGCGTGCCAGGGTGGCGGCATCCAGCCATTCGTGGGCCACCTCTTGCAGGGCCTGCTCGAACACCTCAAAGTCTTCCTCGGCGATGGTGCAGCCCGCTGCCATGGCGTGCCCGCCAAAACGCAGCAGCACCCCGGGGTGGCGCTTGGCGACCAGGTCCAGCGCGTCGCGCAGGTGAAAACCCGCAATCGACCGGCCCGAGCCCTTGAGCTCGTGCTCTTTGCCCGGCGCCTGGCTGGCGGCAAAGACAAAGGTGGGGCGGTGCAGCTTGTCCTTGATGCGCGAGGCCACGATGCCCACCACACCTTCGTGAAAATCCGGATCAAAAATTGCGATGGCCGGTGGCGGCACTTCGTCCTCGTCGATCATCGCGTCTGCTGCGTGCTGCGCCTGCTCGCGCATGTCGGCTTCGATGCTGCGCCGCTCGCGGTTGATGCCGTCCAGCGTTCGGGCCAGTTCGTCGGCACGTGTGGCGTCGTCGGTCAGCAGGCATTCAATGCCCAGCGTCATGTCGCTGAGCCGGCCAGCGGCGTTGATGCGCGGGCCCAGCGCAAATCCGAAGTCAAAACTGGTGGCCATGGAGGCGATGCGCCCCGCAGCCGTGAACAGGCTGGCCATGCCCGGGGGCAGCGCGCCGCTGCGTATGCGCTTCAAGCCCTGAGCCACCAGGCGGCGGTTGTTGGCGTCCAGTTTGACCACGTCGGCCACCGTGCCTAGCGCCACCAGCGGCAGCAGGGCATCAAGTTTTGGTTGTGTGGTTGCGTCAAACAGGCTGCGGGCGCGCATCTCCGCGCGCAGCGCAAGCAGCACGTAAAACATGACACCGACGCCGGCAATTGACTTGCTTTCAAACGTGCAACCGGGCTGGTTCGGGTTGACGATGACGTCCGCGTCCGGCAGCACGATCTGTCCGTCCACCAGGGCAGGAAGATGGTGGTCGGTCACCAGCACCTGCATGCCCAGCGCCCTGGCGCGGGCCACACCCCCCATGCTGGCAATGCCGTTGTCCACCGTGACCAGCAGGTCGGCCCCGCCGGCTTTCACGCGTTCGGCAATCGCTGCAGTCAGTCCGTAGCCATCGACCACGCGGTCCGGCACGATGTAGCTCACCTGGCTGGCGCCCAGCAGGCGCAGGCCGCGCAGGGCCACGGCGCAGGCGGTGGCGCCGTCACAGTCGTAGTCGGCCACCACGCAGATCTTCTTGTGCGAGGCAATGGCCTCGGCCAGCAGCACGGCAGCTTCTGCAGCGCCTTTCATCGAGGCAGGCGCGAGCAGTTTGGCCAGTCCTTCGTCGAGTTCGTCCGGCGAGAGCACACCGCGAGCAGCAAACAGTTGCGCCAGCAGCGGGTGTATGCCCGCTTGCTCAAGCGCCCACAGGCTGCGGGGCGGTACGTCGCGTACTATCAATTTCATAGCTGTCCAAGCACGTCGGTAAAGGGCCGCTGGCCAAAAAGATTGGAAAGTCTGGTGAGAAGGCCGGTGGGGGCGCTCTCATAGCTGAGCGCGGTGCTTTCACCACACAGGCTCAGGCGCACTGTTTCGCCGCGCTGCTGGAGGGCCAGCAGGCGTGCGCCTTCGCTTGCATTGAGCGCTGCCCAGGCCTGCGCGTAGGCCGCCCAGTCGCCAGCCATCGCGGGTTGCACCAGCGTTCGCGGCACCGTCAGCGCGGACGCTACCGGCGGCGGTGCAAAACCCTCAGGCAATGCGCCGCTGGCGCTGATCCACACCGAGTTGACCGTTGGCAGGCCCCGGCTGCTGCGGCCGTCGTTGATCGGGTGGGTGTAGAGCAGCATCTGCATTTCATTTTGCAGCAGACGGGTGGCACGGCCTGCCACGCCTGCGGGCAGCCAGGGGTCGACATTGCGGCCCAGCACCCGGTCCAGCGAGGCCGTGGGCAAAGTCCGCAGCACCTCGCCTTCAGCCAGCCAGTGGGTGGGCGCGGCATAGTGCAGGGTGATGCCATGGGTGGCGAAGTAGGGCTGCATGGCCGCCAGCAGCTCACGGGACTCATCTTCCTGAAGGCCTAGAAAGGCGGGGTCGGTCAGGGTCGCGTGCTCGCGGCCCATGGCCCAGTGGCAGGGCGTGATGGCGGCCCAGGCCTGGTGGGCTCCCCCCCCGCCGGTTTGCAGCCGCTCCAGTGCGGCCCAGGGAATCAGCCCGTCAGCGGTGGCCAGGCCGAGAGCCTGCGCCGCCACCCTTTCATGCGGCGGCGACAGCGAAAGTGGGTCGCCGCAGTCGGTGCTCATTGGCTTCATGCCCTGCAGCAGCCTGGCGAAATTGCTGAAGGCGGCGGGCGGCATGGCGCGGACGGTAACGTCCCAGTCCTCCGTGAGGCAGGCGGCAAAGGGCAGCACCAGATGCTGCCGGGGCGGAGTCGGGGTCACAGGCATGGGGCTATTGTCCGGGATGCCACAATTGCCCTCATGCAAATCCCCTACGAGCTGATTTTGGGCTGGCGCTACACCCGCGCGGGCCGGGCCACACGGCGAAACGGTTTTATCTCTTTCATCTCTGGCGTGTCCATGCTGGGCATCGCGCTGGGGGTGGCGGCGCTGATCATCGTGCTCAGTGTCATGAACGGTTTTCAGAAAGAAGTGCGCGACCGCATGCTGGGCATGATCTCCCACATCGAGGTGTTTGCGCCCAATGGCGCTGCGCTGCCCGACGTGCAGAAAACCCTGGCCGAAATCAAGCAGCACCCCCAGGTGCT
>JAKFXR010000133.1 GCA_021731285.1 Polaromonas sp.
GATCCGTCTTTCGGCGGCCGACCCAAGGCCGCCGCAAGTCCCGCGCCGCTGAGCCGCAATGTCGTTATCGCGGGTCTGGTGGTGGTGTTGCATGTGGTATTTATCTGGGCGCTGCAAAGTGGCCTGCTCATGCGCGCCGCAGAAATGGTGGTCCCTGCTGAAATCCTCACGCGGTTTGTCGACTCACCCGCTCCGCAGGCGCAGCCCCAGCCGCCCGCGCCCCCTGCGCCACCGGCTGCGGTAAAAAAGCCAGTGAGCAAGGCGCCAGCCCGCCCTGCACCGCAACCCCTGGCCATCACCGACCCAACACCTTCGCCATCTGCGCCCGCGGGGGCAACAGCGCCGCAAGTCTCACCCGCACCCGTCGCGGCGCCGCTTGCCGCAGCACCGGCAGCGCCGCCCGCCGCGGCCACCGTGCAACTGCCCTCCAGCGACGCCGACTATCTGCAAAATCCCAAACCGGCCTACCCGCCGCTGAGCCGGCGCCTCAATGAGGAAGGGCGAACGCTGGTCAAGGTGCTGATTGGCGCCGACGGCCTGCCCCAGCGCGCCGAGATTGCAAAGTCAAGTGGTTACGAGCGGCTGGACCAGGCGGCGATGACAGCGGTGATGCGCTGGCGCTTTGTCCCGGGCAAACGCGGCGGCGTGCCCGAGGCGATGTGGTTCAACGTCCCCATCAACTGGGAACTCACCCGCTAAGCCGGACCCCGAACATTATTGAAACTCTGGAGTACTGATTCATGAATTCCCAATTTGGCCTTGCCAACGTCTGGAGCCAGGGCGACATCGTCACCAAGTCGGTCGCGGTGCTGCTGCTGCTCATGTCGCTCGCGTCGTGGATGGTCATCATCATCAAGACGCTGGACCTCATCAAATACAAAAAGGTCGCCAGGACTGCGCAGGACTTCTGGCACAGCGAAGACTTTGCCTCGGCGCTGGACAAGCTGGGCAGCGACCCGTCCAACCCTTTCCGCCAGCTGGCCATTGAAGGCCGCGAGGCTACCGCTCACCACCGCAACACCAAAGCGCACCTGCACGACACGCTGGACGTCAGCGACTGGGTGACGCGCACGCTGCGCAACTGCATTGACGAGTCCACCGCCAGGCTGCAATCAGGGCTGGCGATTCTTGCCTCGGTGGGATCGACCGCGCCCTTTGTTGGCCTGTTTGGCACGGTGTGGGGCATTTATCACGCGCTGCTGGCCATTGGCATGGCCGGCCAGGCCACCATCGACAAGGTGGCCGGCCCGATTGGTGAGGCGCTCATCATGACGGCGCTGGGCCTGGCCGTCGCCATTCCGGCCGTGCTGGGCTACAACGCGCTGGTGCGCGGCAACAAGGGCGTGCTGCAAAAGCTCAACAGCTTTGCCCACGACCTGCACGCCTACTTTGTGACCGGCGCGCGCGTGAGCAGTGCCGGCGGCCCGGCCAACGTCGTGCCCATGAAAAAAGCCTGAACCCGAAACTCAAGGAGAGACAGCATGGCTTTCGGAACCCAGGATGAGACCGACGACGTGATGAACGAAATCAACATGACGCCGCTGGTCGACGTCATGCTGGTGCTGCTCATCATTTTCATCATCACCGTGCCGGTGATGAAACACTCGGTCAACATCGACCTGCCGCGCGCCAGCAACGAGGCGCAAAACATCAAGCCCGAGACGATACGCCTGACGGTGGACGCGCAGGGGGTGTACTACTTCAACGAGACCAAAGTTGACGACCCCGACCTGCCCTCGCGCCTGCAGGCTGCTGCTGCACAGACTCCGCAACCCGAGCTGCACATACGCGGCGACAAGGCCGTGCGCTACGAAAAAGTGGCTCAGGCGATGGCTGCGGCCCAGCAGGCCGGCCTGCGCAAAATCGGCTTCATCACCGAGCCGGTGAACTGACCAAAGCAAATCGCGATTGAGGCCTGCACCGCTGCCGGCACTGCTGTCATCCCGGACTCGATCCGGGATCCATGCCACATGAACCACCGCGGCTGGCCAGGCAGTATGGAATGCGGGTCAGGCCGCAATGACAGAAACAAATTATTTCCTCGCCAAAGACGGTTTCGCTTGATTTTTAATTGAGAATGATTATCATTAAACCCATGTCAGCATCCTCATCACACACCATGGATTCATCCTCCAAAACCAGCACCCTGAGCCTGCCCGCCAAGCGCTCCGCGCTGCCGCACAGCGGGCCTTGCAGCGCCCTCGACAGCACCGACATCCTGCGTGGCCAGAAAACCGTGGAGATCAGTCACAACGGACTGACCTACCGCCTGCAGGCCACGCGTTTGGGCAAGTTGATCCTGACCAAGTAAGGGCCTGTGACTTTTCATCGTGGGGCGATCGGGGACCTGACGGGTCCCACAGATCGTTTTTTGCCAGCCAGCCACTGCCTTCGGGCCGTGCAGTAGCCAGGCTCTTTTTGCTTCACCCATGAAAAAAGCCGGCTGGCGCCGGCTCTTGCAAGAAAAATCGGGCTTCTGCCCTTAAATAGCCTGCACAGTTTGCTATTATTTATATAGCAATTGGACTACAGGCCAATGGCCGCCAGACCGGCCCGTGCCACCTGCGCATCTTCGGTGGATTTCACACCACTGACACCCACTGCACCCAGGCATTGCCCATCTTTCATGATGGGCACACCGCCCTCCAGCAGACCCTTGAGGTCAGGCGCGCTCAAAAAGGAGAAGCGGCCGCCGTTGATCATGTCTTCGTAAATCTTGGTCTCGCGCCGGCCCATGGCGGCCGTGTTGGCTTTGGCTGGCGCAATGTGGGCAGAAATGGGCGCTGCGCCGTCCAGCCGCTGCAAGTGCAGCAAATGCCCACCGTCGTCAACGATGGCAATCGTCACTGCCCAGTTGTTTTTGCCGGCTTCTGCGGCAGCAGCGGCGGCAATCGCCTGAACGTCGGAAAACTCCAGCACGGACTTTGATTTCATGATTTTTTGGAAGATGGTTGGGAAAAACGCAAGCATACGCAACTTTGCGGGCGTTTCAGGCTCTTACAGCGTCGAGACAAAGTTTATCGGGCAAAGCAGCCCTGACAAACTGCAGGGCCGGATAGGGGCAAGGCCTTGAAAACTGTTCAGTGACCCCTAAAATAGCGGTGCCCGCATATGCAGGCCCTTTGGAGATCTTCCTCATGAATGACAATGTTCAAACTCTTGACCATGGCTACCTCGCCTCAGCGGAGCAGCGTAACCGGGTCTTGCGCAACACTTACTGGCTGCTGGCGCTGAGCCTGCTGCCCACCGTGCTGGGTGCCTGGGTTGGTGTGGCCACTGGCATCACCGCATCCCTGAGCGGGGTTGTGGGTCTGGTGGTGTTCCTCGGCGGCGCTTTCGGCTTCCTGTACGCCATCGAAAAAACCAAAAACTCCGCAGCCGGTGTTCCCGTGCTGCTGGCATTCACCTTCTTCATGGGTCTGATGCTCTCGCGCATGATCGGCATGATCCTGGGCTTCAGAAACGGCTCCGAGCTGATCATGACCGCCATGGGCGGCACGGCAGGCGTGTTTTTTGTCATGGCCACTTTGGCCAGCGTCATCAAGCGCGACATCTCGGGCATGGGCAAGTGGCTGTTTGTCGGCGCCATGGTCGTGATGGTGGGCGGCATCATCAACGTGTTTGTCGGATCCACCGCCGGCATGATGGCCCTGTCGGTCGCCGTCATAGGCATCTTCAGCGCCTACATGCTGTATGACCTCAAGCAGATCATGGACGGCGGCGAGACCAACTACATCAGCGCCACTGTCGCGCTGTACCTGGACCTGTTCAATGTGTTCCAGGCCCTGCTGGCCCTGCTGGGCATCATGGGTGGTGAACGCGATTAAGCGCTTCGCGCTTTCATAAAAAAGGGCCTGCGGGCCCTTTTTTCATGCGCGCCTCGCCCCATTCTCTGCTGGATGAGCGTGCAGGATTCTCTAGTCAGCCAGGGCCGCGGATCCGGCTCTGCCGGTCCGCAGGCGCAGCGGCCCCCTTGGGGGGCAGGGAGCTACACGCAGTGAGCGACCGTGGGGGCCAAATCAAAAACCGCAATGCTCTCCACATGCGCGGTGTGGGGAAACATGTTGACCACGCCAGCGGCCGTGCAGGTGTAGGCACCGCTGTCCACCAGCACACCGGCATCACGCGCCAGCGTGGCCGGGTTGCAGCTGACGTAAACAATGCGCTCGGGCGGCGTCCAGTCGCCCAGCTGCAGGCTTTGCTGCTGCGCGCCGTCGTCACAGGGCACGCCGCTCACCCTTTGCTGGTGCAACGCAGCCAGCGATTTGAACAACTCAAAAGCGCCTTCACGCGGCGGATCGACCAGCCATTTGTCGGCGGCGCCGTCTTTAACCAGCAAGGCGGGCGTCATTTCAAACAGGTTGCGTGCTACAAATTTAGTAGCACACAGTCCCCGTGGTCCAAGGGCAGAAGCCTTGTTTGACTCATAATTTTCGCGGGATCGGGCCACCAGCACCTCACTGCCTTCCACGCCCAGCACCTCGCGCGCGCGCGTGGCCAGCGGCAAGGTGAAGTTGCCCAGGCCGCAAAACCAGTCGATGACCCGCTCATGCGGCTGCACATCCAGCATGCGCAGCGCACGCGAGACCAGCACCTGGTTGATGTGCGGGTTGACCTGGGTGAAGTCGGTCGGCTTGAAAGGCATGAGCACGCCAAACTCTGGCAGGGCATAGCTCAGGGTCTGGACCTGGGCGTCAAGCAATTCGACTGTTTCCAGCCCTCCCGGTTGCAGCCACCACTGCAGACCAGGATGCGCTTTGGCAAAAGCCCGCAGCCGGTCCACGTCGCCAGCACTGAGCGGCTCCATGTGACGCAGCACCAAAGCCGTCACCTCGTCGCCGCAGGCCAGTTCAATCTGCGGCACGGTTTCCTTGGCATCCATGCTGGCAATCAAGGCGCGCAGCGGCAGCAGCAAGTCGCTCACGTGTTTGGGCAACACATGGCATTCGCGGATGTCGGCGACGTAGCCGCTTTTACGCTCATGAAAACCCACAAGCACCTCGCCCTTCTTGCGCACAAAACGCACCGACAGGCGGGCACGGTAGCGGTAGCCCCAGGCCGGGCCCTCAATCGGGCGCAGCAGGTTGGCCGCCTTGACCTTGCCGATGTGCCAGAGGTTGTCTTCCAGCACACGCTGTTTGACGGCGACCTGCGCGCCCACATGCAGGTGTTGCATCTTGCAACCGCCACAGGCTTCGGTGTGCAGCCCGAAATGCGGGCATTGCGGCCGCACGCGCTGCGAGGACTC
The DNA here is from genome assembly GCA_021731285.1 of Polaromonas sp. Lineage (GTDB taxonomy): Bacteria > Pseudomonadota > Gammaproteobacteria > Burkholderiales > Burkholderiaceae_C > Polaromonas. The sequence continues at coordinate 5,249 of JAKFXR010000133.1, forward strand.
GCGCAGCACCGACATCATCATGGCTTTCTCGAAACTGGGCTTCTTGCGGTAGACGTTGGCAATCACCGTCTCAAACGGCAAGGCGCCTTCAATGAACACCACCTTGCCGTCGTCGCGGTGGGCAATGCCCTGGGCTTCGATGTCGAGCGACTCGACAGTCAGCACATCGGGCGGGTAGTCGGCATGTGGCGCGGGGGCTGCGCTTCGCGGTTTGTTGTGTTTGCTTCTGGACATCCCTCATTGTCTCAGGCCGCACTGTCGCGGCAGGTCCCCAGCTCAGCCCCAGGCCTTGAGGTATTCGTCCCAATGGGCCTCGCCGGGCGCCAGATTGCCCAGCGTCTGCTTGACCAGTGCGATCTCCTGCTCGTACTCGGCCTCCAGCAAACCGCCGCGCATCTGCTGAAAACGGCAGTACAGCAGGTAGGTGTTCATGACGTCGGTTTCGCAATAACGGCGTATTTCGTCGGTCTTGCCAGCCAGATAGGCCGGGTACACGGCCGAGCCGTCCATGCCCAGCTTGCCGGGAAAGCCGCAGAGCTTGGCCATGGCATCCAGCGGCGCATTGTTCTTGGGCTGGTACATGGCCAGCAGGTCCATCAAGTCGAGATGGCGCATGTGGTAGCGGCCGATGTAGTTGCTGAACTTCCAGTCGCGGTCGGTCTCGCCCACCTCCCAGTACTGGCTGGCCGTCACGCCGTGCTTGAGACCGCGGTAGTGCAGGACAGGCAGGTCAAAACCGCCGCCATTCCAGCTGACCAGTTGCGGTACGTGTTTTTCGATGCTGTTGAAAAAAGTCTGGATGACCTTGCCCTCAGACGCGCCATCCTTGTCAACAAAGGAATGAATGCGCAGCCCCTCGGCATTGCGAAACACGCAGCTGATGACCAGGATACGCTGCAGGTGCAGCGGCATGAAGTCGCTCTGGCCCTTGGCCTGCCGCTCGGCCACATAGCCGGCATAGACATCCGCATCACTTTTGTCGGCACTCTCGCCACGCAGGGCGCGCAGGCCTGCCACATCAGGAATGGACTCAATGTCAAATACCAGTACGGGCCAGGCCATGGGTCAGACTTTCATCAAGGATCAAGGGCAGGAATAAAAAAGGGAGCCGCGCAATGCAGGGCTCCCTGTGTCCACCCAGGATTTACGCCTGCTTATTTGGCAGGCAAATATCTCGCGGGGTCCACCGGCTTGCCCTGACGGCGAATCTCGAAATGCAGCTTCACGCGGTCGGCGTCGGTGCTGCCCATCTCGGCGATTTTCTGGCCCTTGCGCACCGACTGGTCTTCCTTGACGAGCAGGGACTGGTTGTGCGCATAAGCGGTCAAAAAGGTGTTGTTGTGCTTGAGGATGACCAGGTTGCCATACCCACGCAGGCCTGCGCCGGCATACACCACGCGGCCGTCGGCAGAAGCAATGACAGCGTCACCGGCTTTGCCGGCAATGTCCATGCCCTTGTTCTTGGCTTCATCAAAGCCTGCCAGCACCGTGCTGGAGCCCTGCACAGGCCAGATCCAGGCGATGTCTTCCTCACCGGCGCTGGACGCTGGTGAAGGTGCAGCGGCGGGCCGCGCGGCAGCACTTGCAGACGAAGCTGGTGCGCTGCTGGCCGCAGCCGGGCTGGCAGCCGTGGCGCCACCTGAAGTGACCGGCCTGACCACCACACCGGCGACCTCGACCGGCGGAACCACGCGCAGCACCTGACCGACTTCGATCAGGTTCATGTTTTCCAGGTTGTTCCAGCGGCCGATGTCACGGTAGTTCTGGCCGCTGTCCAGACCAATGCGGATCAGGGTGTCGCCGGGCTTGACGGTGTAATAGCCGGGCTTGCCGGCGTTCTCTGCACCGGGCAGGACTTTGGCGGGATCCACCAGCACAGACCCGGGACGCGAAGCGCTGGTGCCCCGGTCTTCCACCGGGGCGCGGCCCAGGCCCTGGCTGGCGCAGCCGGAAATCAGCACGACGGTGGCAAGGACGAGGCTGGCGGAAAAAACCCTGGACCCTGCCCGCTTCGGAGACAGGCTGGCCCCCTTTTCGATGGAGGCAGACGCTGCCGTGAGAGACCCTGCTTTTTCATTCATTGCTGTGTTTACCTTTTGCAATTGCTGCATGTCACTTGTGAGCAGAAGCGGCCCCCTGGCCTTCTCCTAGCTTGTGCCCGATTTTAAAGGTACAAAGTGCACCGCCTCCAGAACCGTCTGTGTAACACCCTGTGGCCCCTTGTCGATGACCACCAGGGCCTGCGCCCCGCCCGCCATCTGCATGGGCGCGACCAGGCGTCCTCCCACAGCCAGTTGCTCCACCCAGGCCGGCGGTATCGCGTCGCCACCCGCCGCAGCGATGATGGCCGCATAGGGCGCGCCTCTGGCATAACCGGCCATGCCATCGCCAAACAGCAGATGCACATTGGCCAGGCGCAGGGTGCGCAGGTTCTCGCGCGCCTTGTCATGCAGGCCGCGCAGGCGCTCGATGCTGTAGACCTCGGTGGCCACCTGCCCCAGCAGCGCCGCCTGGTAGCCGCAACCCGTGCCTATCTCCAGCACACGTCCCAGGCGCGCGGGCCGGCCCTGCAGCAGCAGCTCCAGCATGCGGGCCACCACATTGGGCTTGGAGATGGTCTGGCCCAGGCCAATCGGCAGGCTGGTGTCTTCATAAGCCTGGTTGACCAGCGCGGTATCCACAAAGCGGTGCCGCTCCACATGGCCCATGGCGGCCAGCACCTGCGCGTCCGATATGCCCTGCGCTGCCAGCTTGTGCACCATGCGGGCACGCACAGCTTTGGAGTCCAGGCCCACACCGCTGGTCACCACCGCCTTCACCGGTTTCTTTGAATCCATCAGGCCACTGGCCCTTTCAGGATGCGCGCGACCAGCTATCTTTTTTGTAGCAGATGGCGTGCCTGCATCGGCATCCAGACGCACCGGAAACCCGGGCCGCTTGGGTGCAGTCGTCATGCCAGCGCCTGGGTCAGTTTGGCCGCGGTCTGCGTCCAGTGAGGCAAGCGCTCATGGTCGGTCAGGTCCACCTGCAGCGGCGTGATGGAAATAAAGTGATGCTGCGTGGCATGAAAGTCGGTGCCCTCGCCTTCTTCCTTGGCCGGGCCCGCACCACCAATCCAGTACATGGTTTCGCCGCGCGGGCTGGTCTGGGTGATGACACGTTCGGCCGCATGGCGCCTGCCCAGGCGGCACACCTTGAAGCCCTTCATCTCTGCGCTGGGTAGGTTGGGAATGTTGACATTGAGCAACCACGGCGCCTGCGTGGGCTGCGCACCTTCAGATATTTTCTCGAGAGAGGGCATCAGCTGCAGCACCAGGTCACGCGCACGCGCACCGGCGGCATCGATGTGAGCCCAGCCCTTGTGGGTTTGCGAAAACGCAATCGACGGAATGCCAAAGAGATAACCTTCCATCGCCGCACCCACCGTGCCGGAGTAAATCGTGTCGTCGCCCATGTTGGCGCCGTTGTTGATGCCCGAGACGACCAGATCTGGCCGGTAGCCCAGCAGGCCGGTCAGCGCAATGTGAACGCAATCGGCCGGCGTGCCGTTGATGTAGCGAAAACCGTTGGAAGCGGTTTGCACATACATCGGCGAGTGCAGGGTCAGCGCGTTGGATTTGGCGCTGTTGTTCTGCTCCGGCGCCACGACCTCCACATCGGCAATGTCTTTGAGGGCTTCGTACAGGGCAATGATGCCCGAGGCCTGGTAGCCGTCGTCGTTGCAGATCAGGATTTTCATGAATCAATTCTACGGTCTCGTGCGTGACAAACCGTAGCGCCCCTGGCCTCAATTCCTGCCTATGATCCCAATGAACCTCGACAACGGAGAAACCCATGCATGCCTGGCTTTGTGAAAACCCCACCGGCGTTGACGCCCTGAGCTGGAAAGAGCTGCCCACGCCCGAGCCCAAAGCCGGTGAAGTGCTGATCGCCATCAAGGCCGCCAGCCTGAACTTTCCCGACCTGCTGATCGTGCAGAACAAATACCAGATCAAGCCGCCCCTGCCCTTTGTGCCAGGCTCCGAATACGCGGGTGTGGTCGAGGCGGTGGGTGAAGGCGTCAAGCACCTCAAGGTGGGGCAAAACGTGGCCTGCCTCTCAGGCACAGGCGGCTTTGGCACCCACACCATCGCGCCGGCTGCGCTGTGCATGCCCTTGCCCGATGGCTTTCCGCATGTGGATGCCGCGGCCTTCATCATGATTTATGCCACCTCCCACCACGCGCTGGTCGACCGCGCGCAGCTTAAAGCCGGCGAGACGGTGCTGGTGCTGGGCGCAGCCGGTGGCGTGGGCACCTCGGCCATCCAGATCGCCAAAGCCATGGGCGCGAAAGTGATTGCCGCCGCATCGACCGACGAAAAATGCGCGCTGTGCACCTCCATAGGCGCAGACGCCACCATCAACTACAGCACCCAGGACCTGCGCGAGTCCATCAAGGCCCTGACCGACGGCAAAGGCCCCAACGTGATCTATGACCCGGTGGGCGGCGACTTTGCCGAGCCGGCCTTCCGCTCCATCGCCTGGCGCGGCCGCTACCTGGTGGTGGGCTTTGCGTCCGGCCCCATCCCTTCGCTGCCGCTCAACCTCACCCTGCTCAAGGGCGCATCCATCGTCGGCGTCTTCTGGGGCGGCTTTGCCAAAAACGAACCCAAAGCCAGCGCAGCCGCATTGGCAGAGCTGGCTGGTTGGTACGCGCAAGGAAAAATCAAGCCAGTGATTGACCGCACCATGCCCATGGCAGAACTCAAGGCTGCTTATGCGCACATGGGTTCGCGTGGGGTCAAGGGCAAGCTGGTGATGGTGAACTGAGCACCTCACTGACTCGTCATTGCGGGCTTGACCCGCAATCCATGCCAAGCGGGCCAGCAGTAGTTCATGAGACATGGATCCCGGATCGGGCCTGCCCCGGACTTGATCCGGGGTCCGGGATGACAGTCCAGACCCGATGAATACCCGCTGAAAAAAATCCCTCACTGAGCCTGTTCACCCGCCATTATGAGAGAAATCGGCATTTCGCCCTTTGATGACGGCAATACTTTGCTATCAACTAGATAGCAATGCTGTCATCTCAGGACCACCCTCACCCCAACCGCGCCAGATTCGCGTGTGCTCCTCATATCTTCATATGCACAATGGTTTTGCCGAGCGAATTACAAAGCGGCTCAAAATCGTCAGGATTGCTGGTGGCGACTGCCGACCCGGGCGGGGCCATTGCGGCAAAGTAAGCATCTCCAATTGCCCGGCATCGCCCCTTGTGAAATTTCTCCGGTCCATCATCAAGCAACTCTTTTAGCGCTTTTCGACGCTTAATGTTCTCGTTCTTCTGCTGTGCCGCTGCACTAAGAAGTTTCGGATGTAACGCATCGATCATCTTCTGCAACGAAAGCTTATCTTGGTATAGGCTCCGAGCAGCGGCACACTTTTGCGATGCATCGCAATTGAAATTGCCTGGCGCCCGTATTTCCCCGAAACTTCCAGTCGTTAAGTCCCCATCAACAAAACATGCAAGGGGTTGAACCAGGTCCACTTTCCTGTGGCTCTTCGCAGCGAGCCAAAGCTGAGCGATTTTCAAGGACAAGGCATTCATCGACTCCTGCTTCATCTGATCTCGAGAACCACCTGGAATTGCTGTGTACATTTCCGCTAAAACTTCCAGAATGATCTTCACCCGTGCTTCACGCTTTCTACCTTCTGCCGGAGATCGTTTGAGGAAAGCAATAGCGGCTTCAGCTGGATTGTTCGCCCCTATCATTGCGTTGTGACAGTCGCAGAGAAGTCGAAGCCTCCCGGAAAGGAGTTCGTGAATTGCGTAGTAAGGGGCTTGCGACGGTTGATACTTGTTCACCAACGCCTGAGCACTTACAGCTCCAGGATGATTCGGCTCTGCAAGACTAATCAGAACAGTGGTATCGAGAAATGCCCCGCTCAAACACGCCCCTCTGAGGAAGCGTTGTCCAGCAATCGAAACAATTCCGCCTGTTGAACACCCTCAACTTCGGATTCGTCCAGCAACGAGGCAATTAGCCTCCTCACCGACTGATGCTCTCCGTCCCACCCTTCAATTGCCAGCTTGTTTGCAAGAGCCGCCGATTGCATTAAATCCAAAGCTGGATTTTGTATGAGTTGCGCGAGGGCGCTGATCATTGCATTCAATGCCGGGCCTGAGACAACGTCAGCACTGGTTGCGAGAGCCGCACGCCGGATAAATGCAATGATTGAACTCAAGTGCTGATTGAAGTCGGCCAATGCCTGAGCTCCGGCGGCCGCGCCGGCTATCAAAGTAAGCTGGCTATTTACAGTATCTAGATCCGCAGCCAAAAATGCGTCGAGAGCGATTGTTGCGTCTTGCCGCGCTTGGGCAAGGAGGCTGATAACCTTGCCTCCTGGCTCTGCTTGATCGAATAGATGTGGATAGGCCCGATCAGGCGGGAGCAGCCCGGCAACGAAAGGGGCATGACGTGTCCGAACACCCGTTTCGTTTACAGCCTGACCTACTGCTGCATCAAGGGTTTCAGCCACCCCAGCTTCCGGTCTAGATTCCGGCAGGAACGTACCAGCGGGTGGTGCCGAGGGGACGAAGAATTCGGATAAGAGCGTCGTACTCATGCCGCACCCAGAAGAACTTTTTCTATGTCTCGCCGCAGCACGTGAAAGTAGCCCTTGACCCATTCGTCCGAGTTGAGGTTCTGAGCCTGCATAGGCTTAAGTGTCCCTCTGTCGAAGTCAATTATTACGCGATGTTTATCGAGCGTAATTGCTTCAATCTCCGGAAAATCGACGTGCGATTCGCGTTTTATATTTAAAGACTCAGCCTTGATATTTAACGTCGTGAAGGTGTTTTCATCCTCGAAACGGAAATTAATCTCGACCCCGTTCTTCGCACCATCCGTCGGCTGATCGAAGACCTTTTGAGCTGGCATCCGAATCAAATTCAAACTCAAAATTAGCGCATTAGCCTCCCTCAATGAAGAAAACGTTCTCGTATATTGAGTCCGCATGCTCACGCGCTTCAGTTCATGAAGCTCAAGCTCCCGCTTCCAGATTGCTACAGCGTTTCTAATGTGCGCTGTCCTTGCATCGGTCGTCGCAGACCCGCTCATCGCGATTATCGCGGTGTCAATTTCGGTTCGTACTTCGAGACCGGGCGCTCTCAAGGAAACTCTATTCGGTTCAGCAGTTTGGAGAACCAGTTCTGGTTCCATTTTGGAAAAGTGGCGTCCCACAGCTCCACTACGGTCCCAAATCTCAAGCGCGTGCGGGTATTGAAGCTGAAAGATTACAGTGCGGAGCTTGAAAGTATCTAAGAACATCTTGGTCCTAAGTTATTAACTACGCCAGCCCCCGAACTCCAGAACAAAAGCTCGTTTGTCGTCGCGCACTGCAACGTGGCCGGTTCATTCGCGACCAAGTGTGGAATCTATGACAGCAAAATGGCCTCCAAGAATATGCTTGGAGGCCATTACCTTTTTCCACCCATTCATGCCCCACACCCCTTGGGAAGCCGCATGGGCATTAGGTCTTAGATACTGGGGTGGCTGATGGGGCTCGAACCCACGACAACAGGAATCACAATCCTGGACTCTACCAACTGAGCTACAGCCACCGGAGCCATGAATTATAACGGCAACCGGCGGTGCATCAGCTTCGTGCGGGGCTTTCTGCGCCGGCTTTGGGCTCGGCGGGCTTGGGCACCTTGATATCGACCTTGAAGCGCTCCTGCAGCGCCTTGTAATAAGCCATGCTTTCGGCGGCCGTCCACCACTGGGTGTATTGCGCCCTGTCCTGCTCTGCCTGGGCTTGCGCCTCGGCTGCGGCCGGCGCTTCACGTGGCACTACTTTGAGAACCTTGACGATGGCGTAACCCTGTGCGCCCAGGTCCACGCCGGTCATCGCCGGCAAGGCTGCAGGGTCGGCGCTCAGGGTGGCACTGACGACGGCTGCGGGCAACTGCTGCAACTGGTCGCGCGACACCAGCACCGCGGCCGGAAAGGTCGCCGATGCGGGGTTGGCCTTCCAGGCGGCGAGTTTTTCTGCGCCTTCCTTGCGTGCCAGCTCGGCGCCGCGCTGCTGCTGCAGGCGCTCACGCACACGGTCTTTCACTTCAGCCAGTGGCAAGGCCCTGGCGGGGGTGTATTCGGTGATGCGGCCAGACACCAGCTGGTTGGGGCCGACCTCCAGCGCTTCGGTGTTGCGCTTTTTTTCCACCGCGTCGGGCGAAAACAGCGCACCCAGAAACCTGGGGTTGGCCAGCACACCGGCGCTGCCCGCTACCGGGGTACGCGTCACCTTGCTTGCGGTTTTGACTTCGAGCTTGAGGCGCTCTGCAATCGGGCGCAGGCTGTCTGACTGCTCATACACCGCGTTGCTGAAAGCTTCTGCCGTTTCAGCAAATTTCTTTTGCGCCAGTTGCAGCTTCAACTCGGGCTCCAGCGTCGCTTTTACTTCTTCAAAGGTTTTTTGCTTGGGAACCTTGATATCTGTCAGCCGAATGATGTGATAGCCAAACTCGGACTCCACCACCTCGCTGATGTCGCCTTTTTTCATGGAAAAAACGGCGTCTGCAAAAGGCTTGACCATGGCGTCACGGACAAAAAAGTCCAGGTCGCCACCTGCGGCAGCAGAGCCTGTGTCCTGCGAATTTTTGCGGGCCAGATCGGCAAACGAGGCGGGTGTTTTCTTGACCGCAGCCAGCAGTTCTTCAGCTTTGGCCTTGGCTTTTTCGCGCACGGCGGGTGCAGCAGCCGTGGGCGCTTCAATCAGGATGTGGCTGGCGCGGCGCTCTTCCTTGCCGCCGGCTTGCTGCAGGTTTTGCTCGAAGTAGGTTTTCATCTCCTGTTCGCTGACAGTCACGCCTTTTTTGACGGCTTCGATGTCGAGCACCACATACTCGATGACGGCCTGCTCGGGCGCCTGAAACAGGGCCTGCTGCTCTTTGTAAAACTGCTCGATGTCGGCATCGCTGGGGTTGACCTTGGCCGCATAGTCGGCGGTGTTGAAACGGGCGACCTGCGCCTGGCGCTTTTCCAGAAAGGCATTGAGGGCGGCGTCGGCTGCGGATTTGGAAGCAAAGCCGGTGCCCGCAACGCCGATCATCACCTGCCGGGTCGACAGCTCGGAGCGCAGCCCGGCTTCGTAGGCTTCAGGTGTCATGCCGACACGTGCGATGAAGCCGGCGCGGTCAAACTTGCCATCGGCCTGGCGGAAAGCGGCAATCGACTTGTCTTCTGCATACATGCGCTGCAGCTTCTGGTCGGGGACCACCAGGTTGCTGGTGGCAGCAGCGGCGGCAAAGACGCGGTCGCGCACCAGACGCTCCAGCGTGCCGTAACGTGCCTCGGGCGAATCGAGCAGCTTGGCATCGATGGTGGGCATGGACGCCCGGATGCGGTTGACTTCGTTCTGGTGCGCCACGTCCCAGTCGGACTGCACGATGTCGCGTCCATCCACACGGGCAACCACTTCGCTTTTCTCCTGGTTGCGGCTGTAGCCGTCCAGGCCAAACAGGACAAAGGACGGAACAATCAGCAGGAACAGCAAGCCCATGGTGATCTTGGTGTGCTTGCGAATGAAATCAAACATCTCGAATTTCCTGTAGGGCTGTCAATTGGCCATTAACTGTGAAACTTGTTACGCCACTAATGAAAAAGGCGAACCATCTGTTCGCCTTTGTCCAGTATCTGGTGGGTGCTGACGGGCTCGAACCGCCGACCTACGCCGTGTAAGGGCGCTGCTCTACCAACTGAGCTAAGCACCCCACCTCAACTTTCAATTCATGTGTATCAGTTCAGTGCGTCCTTGAGCGCTTTGCCGGGACGGAACTTTGGCACCTTGGCTGCCTTGATTTTAATCGCATCGCCGGTACGCGGGTTGCGGCCGGTACGGGCGGCGCGTTTTCCCACTGCAAAAGTGCCAAAACCCACCAGAGACACAGAGCCTCCTTTTTTCAGGGTTGATTTGACAGCACCAATGGTTGACTCCAGCGCGCGGGTTGCGGCAGCTTTGGAAATGTCAGCCTGTTTGGCAATGTGCTCGATTAGTTCGGTCTTGTTCACAAGGAGCCCCTCGTTGATAAAAGTTAATCTGTTGTCTCTTGAATTACTCTCCCGAACACCTGTGAGAAAAGGTGGCAGCGGGAGCGGCATGTGCAGATCTTCTGCTGATTCCAATTAGAGCCATGGACTCCAACCGTGTCAATACAACATCAGATTTTTACAACGTGCGGTGGCGGATTCTAGTCTTTTTTGTCACGCTTTCGCCCCGCATTGCTAAGCACACCATGCATTTATGCACGGTCCGCAAAAAAACAAAAGCTCACAGATTGCGTCAGCCCAGGGCCATCGCGATGGCTTTGCCAACGTCCTGGCATGTGGCGGTGCCTCCCAGATCGGGGGTTCGCGGTGCACCGCTGTGGGGAGTCAGCACTTTTTCAATCGCTGCCAGCACAGCGTCGTGCGCCTCTTTGTGACCCAGAAACTCCAGCATCATGGCGCCGCACCATATCTGGCCGATGGGGTTGGCGATGTTGCGCCCGGCAATATCAGGAGCTGATCCGTGCACGGGTTCAAACAGGGACGGAAACTTGCGCTCAGGGTTGAGGTTGGCGCTGGGCGCGATGCCTATGGTGCCGGTGCAGGCAGGGCCCAGGTCGCTGAGGATGTCGCCAAAGAGATTGCTGGCCACCACCACATCAAAAAAGTCGGGACGCTGCACAAAATGCGCGGTCAATATATCGATATGAAATTTATCGAGTTTGATGTCGGGGTAGTTTTTTGCCATCTCGACTACGCGCTCATCCCAGTAAGGCATCGATATTGAAATGCCGTTGGATTTGGTGGCGCTGGTCAGGTGTTTCTTGGGCCGCGATTGCGCCAGCTCAAACGCAAACTTGAGCACCCGGTCCACGCCGACACGGGTAAACACAGACTCCTGCAACACAAACTCGCGGTCGGTGCCCGGGAAGGCCCTGCCACCTATGCTGGAGTATTCGCCCTCGGTGTTTTCGCGCACGATGTAAAAATCAATTTCGCCGGCCTGGCGCGCAGAGCCGTCGCGCCGCACCACCGGGGCAATGATGCCGGGCATCAGGCGCGCGGGACGCAGGTTGATGTACTGGTCAAACTCCCGGCGAAACATCAGCAGCGAGCCCCACAGTGATACGTGGTCGGCAATCTTCTCGGGCCAGCCCACGGCGCCAAAATAAATCGCGTCATGCCCGCCTATCTGGTCTTTCCAGTTGTCGGGCAGCATCTGTCCGTGCTTTTCAAAATAGTCCCAGCTTGAAAAATCAAAATGATCAAACTGCAGGTCAATGCCAAATTTTGATGCGGCAGCCTCCATGACACGAACGCCCTCCGGCATCACTTCCTTGCCAATGCCGTCGCCTGCGATGACGGCGATTCTTTTTTTACCGGTGTTCTTGCTCATGGTGCGTCCTTTGGTATCAGGTTTTGAAAAAATTCAGCGCTTCGGCCAGCAGCAGGGCTGGCGCTTCTTCTGCAATGTAGTGTCCGCAAGGCAGGCCCAGACCTGACACGTCCCTGGCCCGCTCTCGCCACAGGGCCAGCACGTCAAAGCACTGGCCCACTGTCCCATGCTCCCCCCATAGCACGCGCAGCGGCTGGGTCAGTTGCACCCCGGCTGCAATATCCGCGCGGTCATGCGCCAGGTCCACCGTGGCAGAGGCGCGGTAGTCTTCGCAAATGCTGGCAGCGCTGCCCGGGATCTGTATGCAGCGCTCGTACTCGGCAAGGGCCTGGGGCGCAAACGCGCTCAGGCCCGCATGCCGTTTGCCCATGACACTGCGCAAATACTGAACCGGGTTGGTGTCAATCAGGGCCTCTGGCAAAGGCGGTGGCTGGATCAGGAAGAACCAGTGCCAGTAGGCTCGCGCAAAAGCTTGCGAGGTGTTGTCGTACATGGCCAGCGTAGGCGCGATGTCCAGCAACATCAACCTCTCCACGCTGGCCGGATAGTCTGCTGCCAGACGGTGCGCAACACGCGCACCCCGGTCGTGAGCCAGCACCTGGAATTGCTCAAACCCGTGATGGCGCATCACGGCCATGGCGTCCAGCGCCATGGCGCGTTTGGAATACATCTGGTGATGCTCTCCGCCATCAGGACGCGCCGAGTCGCCATAGCCGCGCAAGTCCATCAGCACCACGGTGAACCCCTTGGCCAGCTCACGGGCCACGGCATACCACATCATATGGGTTTGCGGATGACCGTGCAGCAGCAACAGCGGAGCGCCACTGCCACCTCGCAGGCAACGCAGCTTTCCGGCAGGCCCTTCAACGTCTGACGAAGAAAATCCCTGGAACATGTCTGGGTCTGTTTGCGTTTTCATTGTTTGAACTGATTCTGCAGAAAGCATGCACGTGATTCAAGCAATAATCTGGCAACTCATTATTTCCATAAAGGCATCAATGGAACGCAGTGACCTTGAACTCGTGCTGGCCGTTCGCGACCATGGCAGCCTCAGCGCTGCAGCCCTCAGCCTCGATGTGGCACCGCCGGTTGTTACCAAACGTCTCGCGGCCCTGGAGGCCCGTCTGGGCCAGCGCCTGTTTCAGCGGACCACGCGGCGTGTCAGCCCGACCGCCGAAGGTGAAACCGTGTGTCAGCGCGCCGCGGCGCTGCTGCAGGGCTTTACAGCGCTGGAGGCCGAGTTGCAGGAACGCAAGGCTGAACCCACCGGTCTGATCAGGCTCGCGTCCACCTTCGGGTTTGGCCGCTTGTGGCTCGGTCCTGCCCTGGCCAGCTTTCAGGAGCGGTATCCACGCATTGATATCCAGTTGCAACTGACCGAGCAACTTCCCGATCTGGCGGCCGACGGTTTTGATGGCGCGATCTGGCTCTGGTCGGTGCAGGGCCGGCAGGCGGCGCAGTGGGTATCGCGCCGGCTGGCGCGCAACCAGCGCGTCCTGGTCGCCTCGCCGCGCTACATCCGCCAGCACGGCATGCCGTCCAGCCTGGAAGCACTGCAGCAGCATGCCTGCCTGATCGTTCGCGAGAACGGCAACGCCACCGCCCAGCGTTTTGACGTGTGGCCGCTGCAAAAAGAACGCGACAAGACATCCACCCGTGTCAGGGTGAACGGCCCGCTGACCAGCAACTCGGGCGAGCTGGTGCGCGACTGGTGTGTTGCAGGGCGCGGCATCATGCTGCGCAGCCTGTGGGACATTGCACCGCACCTGGCCTCGGGAGAACTGGTTCGGGTGCTGCCGGGCTACACCATGCCCGATGCAGACATCCATTGGCTGGCACCCTACAGGGCAGACTCGCCGCGGCGTATCCGCCTGTTGATTGATTTTTTGCTGACCCAGTTTCAGGGCACGCCCTGGAGGGCTACGGCTGCAACGGTCGCGCAGGCCGCACCACGAGGCTCACGCCCAGCGCGGTAAGCACCGTGCCGGCCACCGTGACCGCAGTGATGGTTTCGCCAAACAGCACCCAGGCCATCAAGGCCGTGGTGGGTGGCACCAGGTACAACAGACTGGTGACCGCCGTGGCAGCGCCACGCTGAATCAGCATGTAGAGCAGCGAACTGCCGCCCAGTGTCAACGCCAGCACTGACCAGGCGAGTGCGCCCATGAAACCGCCCGTCCATTGCACTGCCTCCGTCTCCAGCCAAGCCAAAGGCAAGGTCACCAGCAGGGCCGCGCCGAGCTGGATGGCATTGGCGCTGCGCACATCGGCCGGCTGGACAAAGCGTTTCTGGTAGAGCGTGCCGGCCGTGATGCTGAGCAGGGCAAACACGGCGCAGCCCAGGGTGTAAAGCGTGGCTTCGTTGCCCGCGCCGAACTTGCGCGAGACCACCAGCACCAGACCCGCCAGGCCCAGCACCAGGCCCAGCCACTGCCGGGCGCTGACGCGGTTTTCGCTGCGGCTGGCGTCGCCCATCTGGCTGACCCACACAGCCGTCAGTACCGGTTGCAAGCCCACCACCAGGGCGGACAGCCCGGAGCCCATGCCGCCCTTGATGGCCGACCAGACACCACCGAGGTAGCCGCCATGAATCAGGATGCCGGTGACAGCCAGGTGCAGCCACTGCACACGGCTGGAGGGCCAGGCCACGCGCGCAATGGCGATCCAGACAAAAAAACAAAGCATGGACAAGGCATACCGGATGGCCAGGAAGCTCATGGGCGGCGCATACGGCAGGCCGTACTTGGCAACGATGAAGCCGGTGCTCCAGATCAGAACGAAGACAGCGGGCATCGCCCTGATCAGGGCGTCGTTGGGCGCAGGCGATCTCATTTGGACCGGGCGCGGATTTCGGGGATGGCTTTTTGCAGGTAGTAAATCATGGACCAAACCGTCAGGATGGCAGACAGCCATATCAGCCAGGTGCCCCAGAGGTTGGTGTGGACCACGCCAAACAGCGTGCCGTCATACAGCAGGAAAGGAATGGCCACCATCTGCACCACAGTCTTGACCTTGCCAAGCATGTGCACAGCCACACTTTTGGTCGCACCGATCAGCGCCATCCACTCGCGCAGGGCAGAGATCGCGATCTCACGGCCGATGATGATGAGCGCCACAAACACGTCAATGCGGTCCAGATGCACCAGCACCAGGAGCGACGCGCACACCAGGAATTTGTCGGCCACCGGGTCGAGAAAAGCGCCAAACGCCGATGTCTGGTTCAACTTGCGGGCCAGGTAGCCATCCAGCCAGTCGGTGGCGGCGAAGACCACAAACATCACGGTCGCAATGAGGTTGGCTTTTTCGGGCTCGACATCGATATAAAAAATACCGACGATCAGGGGAATCGCAACGATGCGCGTCCAGGTCATCACGGTCGGGATGGTCCAAAACTTCATGGCCCATTTTGGCATGGATTTTTTGCCAGGTTTAATGCAGAGCCCGATAGATCTCTTCTGCAAGCTCACGCGAGATGCCATCCACCGTGGCGATGTCCTCGGCGCTGGCCGAGGTCACGCCGCGTATGCCGCCAAAACGCTGCAGCAGGCTTGCGCGGCGCTTGGGACCAATGCCGGCAATGTCTTCCAGGCCGCTGGCGCCCACTCGCACCTTGGCGCGCCTGGCGCGCATGCCGGTGATGGCAAAGCGGTGCGCTTCGTCGCGAATCTCGGCGATCAGCATCAAGGCAGAAGAGTCCCGCCCCAGGTAGACCTTCTCACGCCCGTCGGCAAACACCAGCTCTTCCAGCCCGACCTTGCGGCCCTCGCCTTTTTCGACGCCGGCAATCAGGCCCAGGTCCAGGCCCAGCTCCTCAAACACCTCGCGCGCCATGGACACCTGTCCCTTGCCGCCGTCGATCAAGACCAGGTCGGGCAGCCGGGCCGCGTTGTTGCGCGCTGCTTCGGCAAGCTTGCTGTAGCGGCGCATCAAGACCTGGCGCATGGCAGCGTAGTCGTCTCCCGGCGTGATGCCTTCGATGTTGTAGCGCCGGTACTCGGCGCTTTGCATCTTGTGGCCGTGAAAAACGACGCACGACGCCTGGGTGGACTCGCCCGCCGTGTGCGAGATGTCAAAACACTCGATGCGCAAGGTTTCCAGGTCGTCCATCTTCAGGTCCAGCGCCTCCACCAGCGCCCGCGTGCGCGCCTGCTGGGAGCCCTGCTCTGCCAGCAGGCGGGCAAGTTGCAGGTCGGCATTTTTCTGCGCCATCTCCAGCCAGATGCGGCGCTGCTCGCGCGGCTGATGCACAACGCTGACCCTGGTGCCGCTTTGCATCACAAGCGCAGCGGTCAGGTCTTTGTCCACCGGCTGGCTGCACACCAGCACCGGCGGAACCTGCACCCCGACATAATGCTGCGCGATGAAAGCCTCCAGCACCAGCGCTTCCAGGCTTTTGGTGCTGCGGAGGGGCGCAGCAGGCGTGCCTTCCCCCGGGGCAGCCTGCTCGTCGAGTTCAACCAGGTCAGCGGCATGCTCCACATGCGTCGGAAAATACGGCCTGTCGCCCAGATGCCTGCCGCCGCGCACCATGGCGAGGTTGACGCAGGCCTTGCCGCCATGCACTTTGACCGCGAGGATGTCCACGTCCTTGTCGCCGCCCGTCTCCATGGACTGCTGGTGCAACACCTTGGACAGGGCTGCCATCTGGTTACGCAACTCGGCGGCCTGCTCAAACTCCAGTCTGGCGGCGTGCGCCTGCATCTGCTTTTCAAGGCCCGTCAGGACCTCCTGCGTGTGCCCCTGCAAAAAACTCTGCGCGTTGGCAACGTCCTGGGCGTACTGCGCGGGCGTCACGTTGGCAACGCAGGGCGCGGAGCAGCGCTTGATCTGGTAAAGCAGGCACGGCCGGGTGCGGTTGTTGAAGACAGAGTCTTCACAGGTACGCAGCTTGAAAACCTTCTGCAGCAGCAAGATGGTCTCCTTGACTGCCCAGGCGCTGGGGTAAGGTCCGAAGTAGCTGTGCTTTTTTTCAACGGCGCCGCGGTAGTACGCCACCCGCGGGAAGGCATGCGAGGCCAGCTTGAGGTAGGGATAGCTCTTGTCGTCGCGAAACAGGATGTTGAACCGTGGGTTCAGTGTCTTGATCAGGTTGTTTTCCAACAGCAGCGCCTCAGCCTCGGAGCGCACCACCGTGGTCTCCATGCGCGCGATTTTGCTGACCATGTGGCCGATGCGGGTGCCACCATGGTTTTTCTGAAAATAGGTCGACACCCGTTTTTTCAGGTCGCGTGCCTTGCCCACGTACAACACAGCGCCTTCTGCGTCGAAATAACGGTACACGCCGGGCATGGCGGGCAGTGCCGCGACTTCGCTGAGCAGTTGGGGATCGAATTCGTGAGCCTGGGTCATGTTGTGCCTGAGTACCCGTATTGTGGACAATCCGGGAATGGATCGCAGCCTGCAATGGGACATTTTTTGCAAAGTCATCGACAACCACGGCGACATCGGTGTCTGCTGGCGGCTCAGCGCGGACCTCGCCTCCCGCGGGCAAAAGGTGCGCTTGTGGGTGGACGATGCGTCTGCCCTGGCATGGATGGCGCCCGAAGGTGCGGGCGGCGTCACGGTGCTGCCCTGGACAGAGCCGCTGGGACTGAACCTCATTCGACTGGAAAGCGCACCCTGCGAGGTGCTGGTGGAGGCCTTCGGCTGCGAGGCTGCACCTGAATTTCTGGCTGCCTGCTCAGACCCGGCCATGCAGGAGGTCTGCAGGCCGGTATGGATCAATCTCGAGTACCTGTCTGCTGAAAGTTATGTGGAGCGCAGCCACGCCCTGCCCTCCCCGGTCTCGCACGGTCCCGCAACTGGCTGGCGCAAATGGTTTTTCTACCCCGGCTTTACCGGCGCCACAGGGGGACTGCTGCGCGAGCCTGGTTTGGAGTCCCGCCAGGCGGCTTTTGACCCCGAGGCCTGGCTGGCCGCCCAAGGCATTCCAGCGCGCGGCGGCGAGGTTGCCGAACAACGGGTCTCGCTGTTTTGTTACGAGCCGCCGGCGCTGGCGACCTTGCTAAGGGGGTTTGCCCAACACGGTCTGGCTGGTCAACCCGTGCGTCTGCTGGTGGCCGCGGGTCGCGCCACCAACGCCGTCAAGGCCGTTTTCAATGAAAAAACAGGCCTTCTGCCCTTTAACGGCGAGCAAAGTTTGCTATCAATTTCATACCTCCCTTGGCTCAGCCAGACGGACTTTGACCACTTGCTGTGGGCCTGCGACCTCAATTTTGTGCGCGGCGAAGACTCCATCGTGCGCGCCTTGTGGGCCGGCAAACCCTTCGTGTGGCAAATCTACCCGCAGGGAGACCAAGCCCATCTGGCCAAGCTCGATGCGTTTCTGGACATGCTGGACGCGCCTTCGTCGCTGAGGCTTTTTCATGCCGCCTGGAACGGCCAGTGCGGCGAGGTACCGGCGCCGCAACCGCAGGCCTGGGCTGCGAGCGTCGAGGCCACTCGCGAGCGTCTTCAAGGACAACAGGATTTGTCCACTCAACTGATCGCTTTCGCCCTGCGGGCCGCCAGCAACCAGTGCATCTAGAAAAAACGGTAAAATCAGAGGCTTTGCAAACCAGCCTGAGTGGCGTTTGCACAACCCGCTGCAGAACCGGCACTCCCTCAAGCCAGACGTTCGGCGGCATATCCACAGTGAAATTGTTATGAAAATCGCTCAAGAAATACGCGCTGGCAACGTCATCATGCACGGCAAAGACCCGATGGTGGTGCTCAAGACCGAATACAGCCGCGGTGGGCGCAACTCCGCCACCGTGCGCATGAAACTCAAGAGCCTGATCGGCAGCTTTGGCACCGAGCAGGTCTTCAAGGCCGACGACAAGGTCGATCAGGTCATCCTGGACAAGAAGGACTGCACCTACTCCTACTTCGCCGACCCGATGTACATCTGCATGGACTCCGAGTACAACCAGTACGAAGTCGAGGCCGAAAACATGGGCGACTCGCTCAATTACCTGCAGGACGGCATGGAGCTGGAGGTCGTCTTCTATGACGGCAAGGCCATCTCTGTCGAGCTGCCGACCAGCGTCAACCGCGAGATCACCTGGACCGAGCCTGCGGTCAAGGGCGACACATCCGGCAAGGTTCTCAAACCGGCAAAACTTGCCACCGGCTTCGAGATCGGCGTGCCCATCTTTGTTGCGCAGGGCGATGTGGTCGAGATTGACACCCGCACCGGCGAATACCGCAAGCGTGTCTGACCCGCTCATCCGGCATTTCGTTAAAAAGGCTCCTGACGGAGCCTTTTTGCATCTAAACCTATCAAGCACGGCTTATGGAACAAACTGACGATCTATCCAGCAGAAGGCTTGCTGACGCCTGGGCGGAGCTGCAGTCGCATGCCGACAAGGGCAACCCCCTGGATGCCAACGCCTACCGACTGGCATTTGCTGACCCCGAGTTCTTGCTACGCCGCGAGACCCGCGGTATCCGCTTCCAGCTTGAAATGCTCAAGCCGGACGTTGAGCAACAGGCGCAGGGCATTGAGAACACCATCGTTGTGTTTGGCAGTGCCCGTTTTCCGGCCCCGGAACAGGCGCAGGAAAGCCTGAAACTCGCCCACGCATCGGGTGATGCGCAGGCCCTGGTACTGGCCGAACGGCAGGTGCGCAACGCAGCCTACTACGAGCACGCACGGCTGTTTTCACGCCTGGTCGGTGCCCACAGCAAAACCCGCACACCCGAAGAGCAGCTATTCATTTGCACCGGCGGCGGCCCGGGCATCATGGAGGCAGCAAACCGTGGGGCGCAGGAAATGGGCGTACCCACCGTGGGTCTCAATATCGCCCTGCCGCACGAACAAAGTTCCAACCCGTATGTCACCCCGTCTCTGAGCTTCAAGTTTCACTACTTTGCGCTGCGGAAAATGCATTTCATGATGCGTGCCAAAGCTTTGGTGGCTTTTCCGGGCGGGTTCGGCACGCTCGACGAATTATTCGAAGTGATGACACTGGTGCAAACGGGCAAGGCCAAACCGGTACCCATCATCCTGTTCGGCACGGAATACTGGCAACGACTGATCAACTTCGACGTGATGATCGAGGAAGGCGCGATCTCCCCCGAGGATCTCAAGCTGTTCCACTATGTCGATGATCCGCAGGCAGCGTGGGACGCGATCAGGACGTTTTATCAGCTCTAGGCCGCAGTAGCCACGCCGCGCGGCTGCCTGCCCCTACCACCGCGCCGGTGGCCCAGAAGACGCCCACAATGCCGATGACGGCGCCCAGGGTGCCGAAAAGAATGGGCATCACGACGCTCGAGGCGTTGATCGCCATCAGGCGCAGACCCAGCGCCTCACCGTGCCGCTCCTCAGGTGTGATCTGATGCAGCATGCTCATGACCATGGGCTGCACGGTGCCAAGCGCGAAACCCAGCACCACCGAGCACACACCCATGCCCAGCGCCGTGTCCATGAGGGGATAAACACCAAAGAGAGCAGCAGTCACCAGCATCGCCGACGACAGCACACGCCACTCGCGCAGATGTGCCGCCATCATTGGCATGACCATGCGAATGGCTGCAGCCGAAATGGCGAAAGCGCCCAGGATGGAGCCAATCACCGATGCGCTGATGCCTTTCTCAAACCCCAACACCGGCACCACAAAAGTGTGCACGTCCCAGCAGGACGACAAAAACCAGTTCACCAGCATCAGGCGGCGGAAACCGGGCTCCCGCAGCAGAGCCCAGGCGCTGGGTGATACCGCGCCCAGCGTCGCGACCACAGGTGGCAACTCACGGGTGGGCCGCACCAGAAACCAGCTGGCCAGCGGCAGCACCGCCATCAAAAAGAAGGCCCAGCGGTAGCCTTCGAGGCTGTTGGGCGCGGCGCCCGCATGGTCAATCAGCAGACCCGCCGCAAAGGGCCCGATAAAATTGGAGATGGCCGGGCCGATGGACAGCCAGCTGAACACCTGCCGCAACTGCAGTGCGCCTTCCGCCGCCCGGCCCACGTGACGCTGCAGGGAAATCACTGCAGCGCCCGTCGCGCCACCGGTGAGCAGCGCCGACAGGCACAGTACCGGAAACACCGGAAACGCGACCGCCAGGCCGGCCCCCAGTACCGCCGCCAGCACGCTGAACCCCATGGGACGCTTGAGCCCGTGCCGATCCGCAAAACGCCCTGCCGGCAACGCCAGAAAGACCTGCGTCAACGCAAAGAAAGCAAGCAGGACGCCCACGGCGGCGGGGCTGTAGCCTTCGCGCAGCGCCAGCAGCGGTGCGGCCATGCGTGTCCCCGCCATGCAGGCGTGCAGGCAGACCTGCGCAAGAATCAGGCGTGCCAGCTCCGCACTGAGGCCGCCGCGTTCAGACCGGGTTGTCGTCACTGCTTTCATCCGCCGGAGAAAGCAGCGCCTGGGCCTGTTCTTCCGGGAGGGCCTCCACCACCTTGAGCGCGCGGCGCATCTGGTTGGTGCGGGTGTGTGCCGTGTCCAGCGTGTCGGATGCCTTGCGCACCTGCTCGCGGATTTTCTCCACCCAGGTGCCATAACGCTCGAACTCGGTCTTGACTGCGCCCAGCACTTTCCATACCTCCGAGGCCTGCTGCTCCAGCGCCAGTGTGCGAAAGCCCATGTGCAGACTGTTGAGCATGGCCAGCAAGGTGGTCGGTCCAGCGAGTGTCACGCGGTAGTCGCGCTGCAGGCTGTCCATCAGGCCGGGGCGGCGCAGCACCTCGGCATACAGGCTTTCAATCGGCAGGAACAGAATGGCGAAGTCGGTGGTGTGCGGCGGACACAGGTAGGAATCGCTGATGGATTTCGCCTCGGTCCGTATCCGCGACTCCAGAGCGCGCGCCGCAATGTCGGCCGCAGCCGGGTCAGCCCTGTCCTGCGCGTCGAGCAGGCGCTCATAGTCATCGCGCGGAAACTTGGCATCGATGGGCAGCCAGACCGGAGAGCCATCGGCGCTGCGACCCGGAAAGCGGATGGCGAAATCCACCCGCTGGTTGCTGCGCGGTTTGGTCTCGACCTGCTTGGCATACTGCTCGCCGGTCAGCACCTGCTCCAGCAAGGCTTCGAGCTGAACCTCGCCGAACATGCCGCGGGTTTTCACATTGGTCAGCACGCGTTGCAGCGCGCCCACGCCCTGGGCCAGCGACTGCATTTCGCCCAGGCCCTTGTGCACCTGCTCCAGCCGGTCAGCGACCTGCTTGAAGCTTTCACCCAGACGCGTTTCAAGCGTGGTCTGCAGTTTTTCGTCGACGGTGCGCCGCATCTCGTCGAGCTTGGCAGAGTTGGTCTGCTGCAACTGGGTAAGCTGCGTTGCCAGCGTTTCCCGCACCTCGACCATTCGCCGGGCGTTGGATTCGCTGACGGACTGAAGCTGGGTCGTCAAGGTGTCTGACAGCGTCTTCTGCAGCAAGGTGAGCTGCTGCGCAAAGGCATCTATCTGGCTGTTCTGCGTGCGTATGGCCTCGGCGCTTTGCTGCACCAGGGTCTGCTGGAAGGTGGCAAAGGTGGTGGCCAGTTCCTGCCGGCTGGCGCGCGAGTTTTCACTGATCTCGCGGCGCAACTCACGCTCCACTTTGTCATGGCCCTCCGCCAGAACGGCCACGAGCTCCGCGCGGCCACTGTCAGGCGGTTTGCGCAGCAGCAGCCAGACCAGCAACAGGAAGTTGCCCAGCAACAGGGTCAGCGCCAGCCAGATGTGCAGGGAAGTCATTCTTTGCGCTTATCTGGAGGCAAGGGCCGCGGGATTGAGCGGCGTCAATGGTTTTTTGTCCCGGAAGTAAGCGATCAGGTTATCGGCGGCCAGGTTGGCCATGGCCAGACGGGTCGGTACGGAGGCGCTCGCAATGTGCGGCGTCAGCACCACGTTGGACAGCGTGAGCAGATCAGGGTGGACCCTGGGTTCGCCCTCGAACACATCCAGCCCCGCCGCCGCAATACGCTTTTCACGCAACGCCAGCGCCAGCGCCGCGTCGTCCACAATACCGCCGCGCGCAATGTTGATCAGGGTGGCGGTTGGCTTCATCAGCGCCAGTTCGGCCGCACCTATGCTGTGGTGCGACGCCGGTGAATAAGGCAGCACCAGCACCAGATGGTCGGCGCTTCTGAGCAGCTCTTCCTTGCTGACGTAGCTCGCCTTGCAGCCGGCCTCTTGCGCCGCATCCAGCCGTGAACGGTTGTGATAAATCACCTTCATGCCAAAGCCATGTGCGCCGCGCCTGGCAATGCCCTGCCCGATACGGCCCATGCCCAGAATGCCCAGCGTGCTGCCGTGGATGTCGGAGCCCGCAAACATGTCAAAGCTCCACTTCCCCCACTTGCCGGCGCGCAGGAAATGCTCGCTCTCGGTGATGCGCCGGGCCGTCGCCATCAGCAGCGCAAACCCAAAATCGGCGGTGGTCTCGGTCAGCACGTCCGGCGTGT
The DNA here is from genome assembly GCA_021731285.1 of Polaromonas sp. Lineage (GTDB taxonomy): Bacteria > Pseudomonadota > Gammaproteobacteria > Burkholderiales > Burkholderiaceae_C > Polaromonas. The sequence continues at coordinate 28,042 of JAKFXR010000133.1, forward strand.
TGGTGGCCAGCACGCCGGCCGCCGTCATCGCGTCAATATCAAAGTTGTTGTAGCCAACAGCCATGTTGGCGCATATCTTCAGCGTGGGGCAAGCTGCCAGCACCTCGGCATCGATGCGCTCACCGCCCGTGGTGAAGGCGCCATCTTTTCCCTGCAGTTTTTCGATCAGCTGCGCTTTGGACCATGTTTCGTCCGGCTGGTTGGACGTGACGTCAAAGTGTTGTTCCAGCCGGGCAATCACCTCGGGGAAAACGGAACGGGCGACAAGAATGCGGGGGTGACTCATGGCAGTACAGGATGAAAAATCAACGGAACCAGATGAATGTCATCAGGACGAACAAGGGGATCAGTACCGCACCCGACCATGCCATGTAGCCAAAGAAACTGGGCATCTTGACGCCCCGGTCTTCAGCGATGGCCTTGACCATCAGGTTGGGCGCGTTGCCGATATAGGTATTGGCGCCCATGAAGACCGAGCCGGCTGAAATTGCTGCCAGCGTAGTCGCCAGTGTGGTCATCAGCACCTGCGGGTCACCGCCGGCAGTGTTGAAAAACACGAGATAGGTGGGCGCGTTGTCCAGAAATGAGCTCAGGATGCCGGATGCCCAGAAATACATCGCCGGGTCGGGCTGGCCGTCGGGCCGGGTCACGGCCGACACCACGGCACCAAAAGGTCCGCTGCTACCAGCTTTGAGCATGGCAATCACCGGAATGATGGTCAGAAAAATGCCGGCAAAGAGCTTGGCCACTTCGGCCATCGGCCCCCAGGAAAACTGGTTGTCCTCATGCACTTTGCGCGCCGTCATTTTCAGTGACAGCAAGGTGATGGCGATCAGGCCCGCATCGCGCACCAGACCAGGCAAACCGACCTCGGTTCCGTAGACATTGAACACGACCGGCGACTTCCAGAAACCGCTGAGCAGTACCAGGCCTGCCACCGCAGCCAGCAACAGGAAGTTCAAGGCACCATCGAAGCCCAGTTGCGGGGTGTCCGGCGTCGGATCCACAGGCTGCACACCTTCCCTGCGGTAATACCAGGTGTCGAGCAGGTAAAAGATAACCAGCAAGCTGCCGATCAGAAACAGGGTTTCAGGAAAGATGTGCCTGACGGTCCAGAAAAAATCCACACCCTTCAGAAAGCCCAGAAACAAAGGCGGATCGCCCAGCGGTGTCAACGAGCCGCCCGCATTGGAAACGATAAAGATAAAAAAGACAACGATGTGCGCCGCATGTTTGCGGTTGTCGTTGGCGCGAATCAGGGGCCGGATCATCAGCATGGAGGCGCCGGTGGTGCCCATGAAGCTGGCCAGTACAGCGCCGATCAGCAACAGGCCTGCGTTGAGCCCGGGGCTGCCATGCAAATTGCCGCGTATGAAAATGCCGCCCGCCACCGTGAACAGCGCGGTCAGCAGGATGATGAAAGGAATGTACTCACCCAGCAACGCGTGCACCAGACTGACGCCCGCCACCGAGGGCCCGAACATCGCCGCAAAGGGAATAAAAAACGCCAGCGTCCAGGCCGCCGATACCTTGCCGAAATGGTGATGCCAGAACGCAGGCACCAGCAAGGGCATCAGCGCGATGGACAGCAGAAGGCCGGCGAAGGGCACGCCCCACAGTGGCGACAGCTGACTTCCGTCAAAGCCTGCGGCCAGGGCCATTCCAGGCCAGACAAAAAACAAAGCCGCGACGGCGGCCCAGCGTGATATTTTCATGGTGTCTCCGTTGTTCCAAAAGCCGGGGGCAAGCTCCCGACCACCATTATCCCGGTGCCGCGATGTCAAAAACCTGACGCAGGTAAGCCAGGTATTTTTCGTCATCACACATGTTTTTGGATGGTGTGTCGGACAGTTTGGCCACCGGCTGGCCGTTGCAGCGAATCATCTTGATCACAATTTGCAGCGGCTCATAGCCCAGGTCATTGGTGAGGTTGGTGCCGATGCCAAACGCCAGCTGGCAGCGTCCACGGAACTGCTGGTAGAGCTCGACGGTGCGTGGCACCGTCAGGCCGTCGCTGAAGATCAGCGTTTTCGTTTTCGGATCGACCCGGTTCTTGGCGTAGTGCGCCAGCATGCGTTCACCCCATTCGAATGGGTCGCCGCTGTCGTGACGGGCGCCGTCAAAAAGCTTGCAGAAATACATGTCAAAGTCGCGCAGGAACGCACTCATGCCGTACACATCGCTGAGCGCAATGCCAAGATCGCCCCGGTACTCTTTGGCCCATGACTCGAAACCAAACACCTGGCTGTCGCGCAGGCGCGGCCCCAGCGCCTGGCAGGCTTGCAGGTACTCGTGCGCCATGGTGCCCAGCGGCGTCAGGCCCAGTTTCATTGCAAACAGCACATTGCTGGTACCGGCAAACTGCCCCGCAGCTCCGGCCCCCAGCCGCGCAATCAGGGTGCGCAACACTTCTTCGTGCCAGGCCTGTCCGAAGCGGCGCCGCGTGCCGTAGTCGGCAATCTTGAGCTCACTCAGGCCGTCGGCCTGCAGCTGTCCGATTTTGGTGTCCAGGCGTTTGCGGCCCTCCATCACGTCGGCAAGCTTTTGCGTGTTGCGAAAGTAGACCTCGTTGATGATGGCCAACACCGGAATCTCGAACAGGATGGTGTGCAGCCACGGGCCTTCGATCACCACCTCGATTTCGCCCGACGGCAGCGCCTGCACGCTGACATATTTTTCGTTGAGCCGGAACAGCCCGAGAAAATCGACAAAGTCGCTCTTGATGAAGCGCATGGCCCGCAGGTAAGACAGCTCCGCATCCTTGAAATGCAGGCTGCACAGCGAGCGGATCTCCTCACGGATCTCGTTGACGTAAGGCGCCAGCTTGCCAATGCCGGGGCTGCCGGCGTTGCGGCACTTGAAACGGTACTCTACCTGCGCACCCGGAAACTGGTGCAACACCACCTGCATCATGGTGAACTTGTACAGATCGGTATCCAGCAGGCTGGTAATGATCATTCGCGTGATGCCTCAGCGGTGTTACCTGTGCTTTCTCAGGGTTCAGGTGCCCAGAAAGTCCACCTCGAACAACAAGGTCGCGTTGGGGGGGATCACGCCGCCAGCGCCGCGTGCGCCGTAGCCCAGCTCCGCAGGGATCACCAGACGGCGGGTGCCGCCCACCGACATGCCCTGCACGCCTTCGTCCCAGCCCTTGATAACCTGGCCCCCGCCGAGCGAGAACTCGAACGGATCGCCGCGGTCCTTGCTGGAGTCAAACTTGGCGCCCTGCACGCCGTCGTTGTAGAGCCAGCCGGTGTAGTGCACCTTGACATACTGGCCCGCCTTGGCGATGGCGCCCGTGCCCAGAACCGTGTCTTCGTATTGCAGGCCGGAGGCCGTGGTGGTCATGGTCATCGTCAATCTTTCAAAAAGTAAAAGCGCGGTATCGCGCGAATCCCTGACTTTACCCCGAAGAATCAGTCCAGCCAGGTCGTGAAGGACTCTGCGCTCACGCGGGGGGTGCGAAAGGTATTGACCAGGGCACCCTCATCGGCAAAACCAAGCGACATGCCGCAGACCAGCATTTCGTCGTTGCCGGCGCCTATGTGCGGCAGGATGATGCTGGCAAATCCGTTCCATGCGGCTTGCGGGCAGGTGTGCAGGCCGTGGCCGCGCGCTGCCACCATGATGTTTTGCATGAACATGCCGTAGTCCACCAGGCTGCCCCGGCCCATCACCCGGTCCATGGTGAACATCAGGCCCACAGGCGCATCAAAAAAGCGGTAGTTGCGCTGGTGCTGGGCGTGCATCTTGTCCTTGTCGCCCTTGCCAATGCCGAGCAGGCCGTACAGGCCCCAGCCGTTTTCACGGCGCCGGTCGATGTAGGGGGAGACCCATTTTTCAGGGTAGTAGTCGTACTCTTCCCGGTACTGTGCTGCCAGTTCGGGGTTGGCGCGAATCGCGTCATGGGCGGCACAGACCTTGTCGACCAGGCTGTCTTTGCTGGCCCCCTGCAACACGTACACCTTCCAGGGTTGCGTGTTGGTGCCGGACGGCGCACGGCTGGCCAGCTCCAGCAAATGCTCCAGCGTTTCACGCGGGACGGGCCTGGGCAGAAAGGCTCGCGTGGACATGCGGCTGTCGATGGCAGCGTCAACAGCGTTCAGGGTTTCAGTCACTTCAGGGTCTCCAGTACGGTCAGAAGGCGGGGTGGCAAGGGTGCCGGCCGGCGGGTCTGCCGGTCAACATAAACGTGGATGAAATGGCCTTTGGCAGCCGTCAGTTCCGACGCGGCTTCGCCATCACGGCCCGAGAACAGCCCGACCTCGTAACGCACGCTGGACGAGCCCACATGCGCCACACGAATGCCGGCCAGAACCGGATCGGGAAAGGACAGCGGCGAAAAATAGTTGCACTGGGTTTCGATCACCAGACCAATCACGCCACCGTCATGAATATCCAGCGCGCCGGTCTCGATCAGGTAACCATTGACCGCAGTGTCAAACCAGCTGTAGTAAACCACGTTGTTGACGTGGCCGTATACGTCGTTGTCCATCCAGCGGGTGCCTATGGGGCGGAAGACTTTGTAGGCGCTGCGGGGCTCGGCCTGCGGTCGTGTCGGAGAGGTCATGGAGGCCTATTTTGCCAGCCGCCACCGCAAGCGCCCGCACACAGGCGACGACGGGACAGCTAGCGGCCTTCAGCCAAGCCGGGGCCGCGGATCTGGCTCTGCCAGTCCGCAGGCGCAGTGGCCCCCTCGGGGGGCAGGGAGCTACACGAAGTGGGCGACCGTGGGGGCCATGTTCCATTTGTTCCAGTAGGCCAGCGCCACCCGGTAAGTGTTCATCTGCACCTGCACGGTCTCGTCAATGTTGACGCCATAACCCCCGGCCATGGCAAAAGCCAGAGGAACGCGCCGCTGCCAGGCCCAGTCAAACACCCGCCGGTCCCGCGCTTCCAGGCCGTCGAAGCTCAGGCTCAGACGTCCCAGCCGGTCCCCTTCAAACGGGTCGGCGCCGGCCAGGTAGATGACAAGCCCCGGGGCAAAGCGGCGATCCACTTCGTCCAGTGCATGGTCCAGCGCCTGCAGATAGGCGGCGTCTGTGCAGCCATCGGGCAAGTCCACGTCAAGGTCGCTGGCCTCCTTGCGAAAGGGGAAGTTTTTCTGGCCATGCATGGACAGGGTGAACACGCTGGGGTCGGCGCTGAAAATGCTGGCGGTCCCATTGCCCTGGTGGACGTCCAGGTCAATGATGGCGACGAGCAGGGGCTTGCTGTGAAGCCGGGCCCACTCCGCCTGCATCAGGCGCGCGGCGACGGCGGCATCATTGAACACGCAAAAACCGCCACCCCTGGCACTTGACGCATGGTGGGTGCCTCCGGCCAGATTGGCCGCCACGCCATCGGGCCGCCCCCGCAAACCCAGTGCCGCGCGCGCGGCAGCCACAGTGGCGCCGGCCGAGCGTCGCGAGCGCTCCACCATCTGCACACTCCAGGGAAAACCAATCTCCCGCATGGCCGCAGCGTCCAGCAAGCCATCGGCCACCGCCTGGATGTAAGACGGGGCATGCGCCAGCGCCAGCTCGCCGTCTGTGGCGCGCGGCGCTTCGTCCATACGTACTTGTGGCAACTCGGCAGCCACCCGGTCGCGCAGGCGCTGGTACTTGGCCATCGGGAAGCGGTGCCCGGTTGGCAAGGGCAAGACAAAGTGATCAGCGTAGAAGGCTTGCACGGGCGATGAAGGGAATAGGCACCCTGAAACACCCTGTATCGGGCTGGAAAGACACCATTGTGTCCGGGATGTGAAATCGAGCGTCTCCGGCACTGCCTAGAGCCTGAGCTCTAAAATGGTGCAGTGCAGCAAAAATCACTTGCAATCGTGTGGCAGGCCTCTATACTTCAGTTATGTTGCAGTGCAGCAATTGATGGAAAGCACCACATTGTCCAGCAGCGCAACTAATTTTTAACCACTCATATATTGGAGATTTAAATATGTTGACCGCTGAACAAGTCATGGCCTCCCACAAAGCCAACGTTGAAACCCTGTTTGGTCTGACCAGCAAAGCCTTCGAAGGCGTTGAGAAACTGGTTGAACTCAATGTCCAGGCTTCCAAAGCTGCATTGGCCGAGTCCGCCAACCACACCCAATCCCTCCTGGGCGTCAAAGACGCACAGGAACTGCTGGCCCTGCAAGCCGGCCTGTTCCAGCCCCTGGCTGAGAAAACTGCTGCTTACAGCCGTCACCTGTACGACATCGCCACCGCCACCGGTGCTGACGTCGGCAAGTCCTTTGAAGGCCAGGCTGCTGAAGCCCAAGCCAAATTCATGGGCCTGGTTGACAGCGCCGCCAAAAACGCGCCTGCCGGTTCCGAGACCGCTGTTGCCGTGATGAAAAGCGCCGTGGCTACTGCCAACAACGCTTTTGAGTCCGTGCAAAAAGCCATCAAACAAGCCAGCGACATGGCCGAAGCCAACTTCACCGCTGTGACCAACACCGCCGTGAGCGCCACCAAGACTGCCGCCAAAAAGCGCTGATCTGCCCTCCTTCTGGAGCTTGCGAGCTGAACCCTTGCTCTCTTGAGCAAAGGCTCCAACGAGTTGTCTCCTCGGGTCCATCTGAAAGCACGTTTCACGGACCCCTTTAAAGCCTGATCGCAAGATCAGGCTTTTTTTTGCCTCAGCCGGGCTGCTTCTCAGCGGTTGCGGGTCCGCAAGACTTCCAGCCGCGCCCTGAGCGCCGGCAAGGCCGACTGCATGGCGGCGCGCCCAGCGTCCATGGCGCGTTGCCGCGCCGAGAAATCAGCGCTTTTAAGGCCCGCCTGTGAAGGCTGCACCACCACATCGGCGTCCTTGAGTTCGTACTGGTTGATGCTTTTGCCCATGATCGCAAAGGTCTGCAGCAGGATCTGCAACGTGCCTTCGGCCGGGTTGGCCTCTGGCGGGCTGGAGATGTCCACCGCAATCACCAGATCGGCGCCCATTTGCCGGGCAAAACGTACCGGCACCGGCGACACCAGGCCGCCGTCCACGTACTCGCGGCCACCTATCCTGACCGGAACAAACACCGCAGGCACCGCGCTGGATGCACGCACCGCCGTGCCGGTGTCGCCGCGCCGGAACAGTACCGGCTGTCCACTGTTGAGGTCGGTGGCCACAATGCCCAGCGGAATCACCATGTTTTCAATCAAACGACTGGCCAGCAGTTCATTGACATAACGGCCCAGCGCCTCGCCGCGGAACATGCCGCGTCCGAAGATGGGCAGCATCCAGTCGGTGATGGCCACCTCCTCCATGCCGAGAGCGGTCTGCTGCAACTGGGCGCTGGTTTTGCCACTTGCGTACAAAGCCGCCACCAGGCTGCCCGCCGAAGTGCCAACGATGAGGTCCGGCTTCAAACCCGCCTCTTCCAGCACTGCAATCACACCCACGTGGGCAAAACCACGCGCTGCGCCCCCGCCCAGGGCCAGGCCAATTTTGACGGGCCGGCTGGCGGGTGCCTCCACAACGGGCGCAACCGGTGGCGCGGCGGGACCCCGGGTGCCGCAACCGGCCATCAAGGCTGCCGTCGTGATGGCCACAACGAACCATCCGCCTTGACGGACTGTTAACTTAAAGCGATTACGAATAATTCGCGTTTGTATTAGAATCAAGCCCATCCCAACCTTCCATTGAATGCCATGCTGAAAACAAGCTCTTTCCTGACCTGCCTGGCGGCAGCCGCTGCCCTGATGGGCGCCGCACATACTGCCAGCGCGCAGGAGCAGGTCGTCAACCTGTATTCTGCCCGCCACTACCAGACCGACGAAGCGCTTTACAGCAATTTCACCAAAGCCACCGGCATCAAGGTCAACCGCGTGGACGCCGACGACGCGGGCATTCTGGCGCGCCTCAAAGCCGAAGGCAGCGCCTCCCCAGCCGACGTCATCCTGCTGGTGGACGCTGCGCGCCTGTGGAAAGGCGACAGCGAAGGCCTGTTCCTGCCCATCAAGTCCGCTGCACTGGAAACCGCCATTCCAGCGCAATTGCGTGCCAGGGCCACGCCCGAAGGCACCACCTGGTTTGGCTTTTCCACCCGCGCCCGCGTGGTGGTCTACGACAAGCTGAAAGTCAAAAAGACAGACGTCGACACTTACGAAAAACTGGCCGACGCCAGGAACAAGGGTTTGCTGTGCACCCGTTCAGGCTCACACCCCTACAACCTCTCGCTGTTTGGCGCCGTGACCGAGCACATGGGTGAAGCCAAAGCCGAAGAGTGGCTCAAGGGTCTGGTGGCCAACATGGCCCGCGCACCCAAGGGAGGCGACACCGACCAGATCAAAGGCGTGGCCAGCGGCGAATGCGGTATCGCCATCACCAACACCTACTACCTCGCGCGCATCATGCGTTCGACCAGCCCTGAAGACAAAGCCATCGCGGACAAGGTCGGCGTGGTCTTCCCCAACCAGCAGTCCTGGGGCACGCACATCAACATCGCCGGCGCTGCCGTGGCGAAAAACGCCAAGAACACCGCCAACGCGGTGAAGTTCATGGAGTACCTGGCCAGCGCCGACGCGCAAAACTACTTTGCCAACGGCAACAACGAGTGGCCTGCAGTGGCCAGCGTGAAAGTCAGCAACCCGGCTTTGCAGGCCATGACAGGTGGCAGCTTCAAGTCCGAAACCCTGCCCATCAGCGCGGTCGGCAACAACCAGGTCAAAGTGCAGCAGATGCTGGACCGGGTGGGATACAAATAAGCTGACGGTTCATCCAAAAAAGCCCGCCTCGCGCGGGCTTTTTTATGCGTGATAATTGCGCTTCACGTTGACGTAAACGTCAACCAGAAACACCCCTCTTCCATTCATTCTCAAGGACACCTCATGGACATCGCAGGCAAAGTATTCATCGTCACCGGCGGCGCATCGGGACTGGGCGAAGGCACGGCCCGCATGCTGGCGGCCAAAGGCGGCAAGGTGGTGATTGCCGACATGCAGGCTGAAAAAGGCGAATCCATTGCCAAAGAAATTGGCGGCGCATTCGTCAAATGCGATGTCAGCCAGGAGGCCGATGGCCAGGCCGTGGTTGCCAAGGCAGTGTCCATGGGCAAGCTGATGGGCCTGGTCAACTGCGCGGGCATCGCGCCGGCAGAAAAAACCGTCGGCAAAAACGGCGCGCACAAGCTCGACGTGTTCAGCAAGACCATCATGGTCAACCTGGTCGGCAGCTTCAACATGATCCGCCTGGCCGCAGACGCCATGTGCAAAAACGAACCCGAGGCCACCGGCGAGCGCGGCGTGATGATCTCTACCGCCTCGGTCGCTGCCTACGACGGCCAGATCGGCCAGGCCGCCTACAGCGCATCCAAAGGCGGCATTGTCGGCATGACCCTGCCCATCGCCCGCGATCTGGCGCGCAACGGCATCCGCAACATGACCATCGCCCCCGGCATTTTTGGCACCCCCATGATGTTCGGCATGCCTCAGGAAGTGCAGGACTCGCTGGCCGCGTCGGTGCCCTTTCCCAGCCGCCTGGGCACACCGCAGGACTACGCCAAACTGGCCCAGCACATCTTTGAAAACGACATGCTCAACGGCGAAGTGATTCGCCTGGATGGCGCGATCCGCCTCGCACCACGCTGAATACTGCTGCCCCCACGCTTGTCGCTTCGCGTACTGCGCTGCCCCCCGAGGGGGCGCATTTTTCCTTGGGGCGGCCCGGCGGAAAAACCGTTTCAACTCATCGGCCGCCTCTTGCAACGCTACATTATTAGTAGCAAACTATTCCCGTCATCAAAGGGCAGGATGCCGATTGGACTGCTCATCCCGTTTGACAGGGTTTTTGCAGCTACTTGCAAGTCAGCATCTTGTCCTACGTGCCGCGGGGGGTGAGCGTGCAGGGCTTGGGTTTACGATGACGCGATGAACACCGGAGAAGCCATGACACCCACGCCCGCAAACCAGCAGTCTTCTTTTCCACTCCTCGCCGCGGCACTGGCGGCGACATTGCTGGTGGCCGGCTGTGCATCTGCGCCACCCTTTGCCTACACCGTGCCGCAACAGCCCGAAGGCGCCTCGGGTTACACCGAAAAACCGGGCTGGGCGAGTCACAAGTTTGCCGTCGCTGCAGCCAACCCGCTGGCCACAGATGCCGGCTACCAGGTGCTCAAAGCCGGAGGCTCGGCGATTGACGCGGCCATTGCGGTGCAGATGGTGCTGACACTGGTGGAACCGCAATCCAGCGGCATAGGCGGCGGCGCTTTCATGCTGCACGCCCATGGCAGCACGGTCGAGGCCTTTGACGGCCGTGAAACCGCGCCCGCTGCCGTGGACGAAAAACTTTTTATCGGCGCTGACGGCAAACCCATGGCCTTCATCGACGGCGTGGTGGGCGGCCGTTCGGTCGGCGTGCCTGGCACCGTGCGCATGCTGGAGATGGCGCACCGGCAACACGGCAAGCTGCCCTGGGCGCAGCTGTTTGGGCCGGCCATCACACTGGCAGAAAACGGCTTCAAGGTCAGCCCGCGTCTGGCCACCCTGCTGCAGACCGAGCAGCACCTGAAAAAAGACCCGGTGGCCGCCGCCTACTTTTACCCGTCCAACGGCCAGCCTCTGGCGGCCGGCAGCACGCTTCGCAACCAGCCTCTGGCTGATGTGCTCAAGATCATTGCCGCCAGGGGCTCCCAGGGCCTGCTCGAGGGTGACGTGGCCCAGGCCATCGTCAGCAAAGTGCAAACCCACCCCACCAATCCCGGCAAGCTGAGCCTGAGCGACATGGCCGGCTACCAGGCCAAAAAACGCGCGCCTATCTGCCACGACTACCGCGCGCAGAGCCGGGACTACCGCATCTGCGGCATGCCGCCGCCGAGCTCGGGAGCCATCGCGGTCGGGCAAATTCTCGGCATGCTGGGCAACACCCCGGCAGCCACGCTGGGACTGGTCACCGGCACAGGCGGCGACGGAACCACGCCCGCACCCACGCCGTCGGCCGACTGGCTGCATCTGTACACCGAAGCCTCACGCCTGGCCTTTGCCGACCGTGCGCAATACCTGGGCGACCCGGACTTTGTGCAAGCGCCCGGCGGCAACTGGATGAGCCTGCTGGAGCCTGCCTACCTGGCCGATCGCGCCAAACTGATTGCCGTGCAGCCCGGCGGCCAGAGCATGAAAGTCGCCAAAGCCGGCGTGCCCGGTGCGCTCAGGGTGTCGTATGCGCCCATGCCCGATCAGCCCGAGTACGGCACCTCGCACATCAGCATCGTGGATGGTTTCGGCAACGCGATTGCCATGACCACCACGATTGAAGACGCCTTCGGATCCCGCCAGATGGTGCGCGGCTTTTTGCTCAACAACGAGTTGACCGACTTCAGCTACGCGCCAGCAGACGCAGAGGGCAAGCCTGTGGCCAACCGCGTGCAGCCCGGCAAGCGGCCACGCTCGTCGATGGCACCCACACTGGTGTTTGACAAGGCCACCGGGCAACTGGTGATGAGCGGTGGCAGCCCGGGCGGCGCGCTGATCATTCACTACACCGCCAAAACACTCTACGGCGTGCTGAACTGGAGCCTCATGCCGCAGCAGGCCATCAACCTGCCCAACTTCGCCTCGCTCAACGGCCCGACCCTGCTGGAAGAAAAACGCTTTGCGCCCGCCACGATTGAGGCGCTCAAGGCGCGCGGCCACGAGGTGCGCGAAATGAACATGACCAGCGGCCTGCAGGCCATCGTGCGCGGCCAGGCCCACGGCACCCCGCTGCTGCTGGGCGGCGCCGACCCTCGCCGCGAAGGCGTGGTGATGGGGGATTGAGAGTAAAAGTGCTCTTCACCCTTGTTCCACAGGTGCAAGCAGCTATTTATTTAGTAGCAATGCAAACTCAAAGCAGCGCTCAGATCTACCCGGACGCGCTGGAAAACACCACGCGGTAGCAGCGGGCGAAACCGGCAGGCGCGGCCGCCTGTTCGAACCTGGCGCCGTGAATGGTCGCAATTTTTTCCACTACCCGGTGGCCAGAGCCCAGACCCAGCGAATGATGGCGTGGCGTCCCCGTCAGCGTCACTTCCGATTGGCCTGCGTCGTGGATGGCTTTGTCGCAGACCTGCACCCAGCGCGCCTGCGGATCAAGCTGCACCTCCACGCTGGTGCCCGGCGGCGTGTGGCTCAGGGCGTTTTCAATCAGGTTGCGTAGGACCAGGCCCAGCAGGACGGGATGGCCCTGCATGACAAAAGGCCCCGGGCTGGCCAGCGCCAATTCATGCCCGCTGTCGAGCGCGGCCTGGCCGAACTCCGCAACCTCAGCGCGCGCAATGGCATCCAGGTCCAGCGTCTGCATGGCCTCTGCCAGTTCCGTGCGGCTAGCGCGGGCCAGTGACAGCAGATTTGACAATACCTGGCCGGCCCGCAGCGCGTCACGCTCCAGCTGGAGCAGCAGACTGTCGCGCTCGCCCTCCGCCGTGGTCTCGCGCAGGGCGCGTGCCTGCAAGGTTAGAGAAGCCAGCGGTGTTCGCAGTTCATGCGCCAGCTCGCTGGCCAGCTCCCTTTCCCGGGACACCGCCGCCTGGTAACGCTCGGTCAGGGTGTTGATGGAATTCACTACCGCGCGAAACTCCTGCTGCACGTGGTCACTGCGCAAGGACGAGCGCTGGTGGATGTCCAGCGCATCAACATCGCGCGACAACGCGTACAGCGGGCGCAGCCCGCGGCGGATCGCCAGGCCCAGCGCCAGCGCCACCACCGGCAGCAGCCAGAAGGCCGGCTCGGCCACCTGCTCGGCGATGTCCTGGGCCAGGTCGTCGCGTTCGCTGATGCTTAAAAGCACGGTCACCTTTTTCTGCCGGGCCGGGCCGTCCCAGCGCGAAAAGGCCCGCCAGGCCACCGGCGGTTTTCCCAACTGCAGGGTTTCAAACCCTTCTTCCCGGCTGAAAGGCAGCTCGGGCGCTTCCCCGGTACGCATGAGCACCTGGCCCCCGGCATTCCACACCACCACGCTCATGGAGCGCTGGTAGTCGTGGCTCTTGAGGCTGGACAAACCCGGCAGGCTGGCGACGTCGCCGCGGGTCTCGATCTGGCTCGGGTTCTGCGCCAGCTGCAGCAGCGCCACGCTGGCCAGATGCCCGTCCGTCAGTTCATCGGCTTCGTGAATACCGGTCCGGTAACCCAGCACCACGAAGCAGCCCCAGACAATCAGGAGAGCGCCCAAGGCCCAGGCCATCAGGCTCAGCGTGAGGGATCGTTGCAGCGTCATGCCTTGTCCTCCGGAACAAAATAACCGACGCCACGCAAGGTGCGCACGACGCCTTCTCCGAGTTTTTTGCGCAGGTGGTGCACGTGCACCTCGACGGCGTTGCTGTCCAGCGCGTCATCCCAGCTGTAAAGTCGCGCCTCGATCTGCGCGCGCGATAACACGCGTGGCCTCACCTCCATCAGTGAAAGTAGCACGCCGAACTCCCGCGCAGAGAGGTCCACGGCCTGGCCGTCCAGCCGCACGGCGCGGGTGGCGGGGTCGATCTCGAGCGGGCCGGCCCTGAGCAGCGGCTGCGCCCGGCCGACGGAGCGGCGCCGCAGGGCACGCATGCGGGCCGCCAGTTCGTCGGGGTCAAAGGGTTTGGTCACATAGTCGTCGGCGCCCATGTCGAGGCACTCGATGCGCGCGGCCACCTGATCGCGCGCCGTCATGACGAGCACAGGCGTTGCGGCATCAGGCAGCCGGTCCGGCGACGCGTGGCGCAAGCGGCGCAGCACTTCGGAGCCGTCGCCGTCGCGCAGCCCCAGGTCCAGCAGCACCAGGTCAAACGGCTCGACACACAGCGCCGTCCAGGCCGCTTCCACACCGTCCGTCATGTCCACCGCCCAGCCCAGTTGCCTCAGGTGGGCATCCAGCCCGGTGGCAATACCTTCGTCATCTTCCACAACCAGTACACGCATGCCGCATTGTGCTTGATGACCCCTTAAGGAAGACTTAAGACAGAACGCCCACGCTGCGGCCCATGCAACCTTTTACGAACAAACAGCTGGCCGCCATCACGGCGGCACTGGCTGTCCTGCTGATGGCCTGGGATATGTCGGGCCTGGACCTGCAGACGGCTCACTGGTTTGGCGCAGCGGACGGATTTCCCTTGCGTGAACACTGGTTCCTAGTCGAGGTCCTGCACACCGGCGGCAAGCGGCTGGCCTGGGTGCTGGCGCTGTTGCTGTGTGTGGGGGTCTGGTGGCCGGCGAGCTGGCTCAGCCGCCTTCCCTTCCATCGCCGCCTGCAATTCGCCACCACCACGCTGCTCAGCGTTCTGGTGGTCAGCGCGTTGAAGTCCATCAGCACCGCCAGCTGCCCGTGGAGCCTGGCTGACTTCGGCGGCGTCGCGCACTACACCCCCCACTGGATGCACCTGTTCGCGCCTGACGGCGGAAGCGGCGGGTGTTTTCCCGCTGGCCACGCATCGTCGGGCTTTGCATTTCTTGGCGGGCACTTCGCTTTCCGTCACGTCGCACCCGATGTCGGCCACCGCTGGCTGGCCGCATCGCTGCTGGCAGGCCTGGCGCTGGGTCTGGCGCAGCAAATGCGCGGGGCGCATTTCACCAGCCACACGTTGTGGACGGGCTGGATCTGCTGGTGCGTGGCATGGGCCATGGACGCCCTGTACACGAATTTGGCATGCAGCCCCTTGGGCGCCGACATGAGCGAGACCGCATGACTCATTTTTCTGTTCAACACCTACCGGCCATCCCGGCGTTCACGCCCACCGCCGCTACGTACCGGTCGCCGGCGCAAGGGCCTCGTCTCGCCCAGCCGCTGTGGATCATCCTGGCCGCGAGTCTGTGGATGGCCATCGTCGCCAATGCGCCGCTTTGGCTCAGGATGCGCGAACTGTCGATGTTTGAGCATGCCGGCGGCTGGCTGTTCGCCATAGCCCTGGCGCTGATCATTGCCGCCGCCTTGACGGGCCTCGTGAGCCTGCTGGCCTGGCGCTGGACGCTTAAACCGGTGCTAACCCTGCTGCTGTTGCTGGCGGCGGGCGGCGCCCACTTCATGCTGAGCTACCGCGTGGTGGTTGACACCGCCATGATCACCAACGCGCTGCAGACCGATCCGAATGAGGTGCGTGACCTGCTGGGGTTGAAACTGGTGGTGTCGCTGCTACTGCTGGGCGTGTTTCCCTGCGTGGTGCTGTGGCGCTGGCCCGTGACGCATGGCCGCTGGCCGCGCCGCGCGGCGCACAACCTGCTACAGGTCGCCGCTGCGGCGCTGGCGCTGGGGGTGTTTGTACTCGCCAGCTTCAGCCCCTTGGCGTCCACGATGCGCAACCACAAGGAGCTGCGCTACCTCATCAATCCGCTCAATACCATTTACGCCTTGGGTAACCTGGCTGCCGGGCCGCTACGGCGCGACGAGTCCGTGCTGGCCCTGCGCGGGCGGGATGCGCACCTGGCAGCGCCATCGGCCACGGGCCGCCCGCCGTTGCTGGTGCTGGTGCTCGGGGAAACCGGGCGCAGCAGCAACTTTGGCCTGAACGGTTACAGCCGCGACACCACGCCCGAGCTGGCGCGCCAGGATGTGGTCAGTTTTCACAATGCATGGTCCTGCGGCACCAGCACCGCGGCGTCGGTGCCGTGCATGTTTTCGGGTCTGGGTCGCGAGGGCTTTGAAGCGCGCAGGCAAAACGCCGAAGGCCTGCTCGACGTGATCCAGCATGCGGGCATGGCCGTGCTTTGGGTGGACAACCAGTCCGGCTGCAAGGGTGCGTGCGACCGCGTGCCCAGTGTCACCACCGCCAACCTGTCGCACGCACAACTCTGCCCAGACGGGGAGTGCTACGACGGCATCATGCTCGAAGGGTTGGACGAACGCATTGCCGCCTTGCCGGCTGAACGCCGTGCGCGCGGCGTGGTGGTCGTCCTGCACCAGATGGGCAGCCACGGCCCGGCTTACCACCTGCGTTCACCAGGGGCTTTCAAACGATTCGCCCCCGAATGTACCGACAACGACCTGCAGGGATGCAGCAGGGCCGCACTGGTCAACGCGTACGACAACTCGATTGCCTACACCGACCACTTCCTGTCCAGCACGATAAATTGGCTCAGGAAACAGGCCACCTACAACACCGCCATGATGTATGTGGCAGACCACGGCGAGTCGCTGGGCGAGAGCAACCTGTACCTGCACGGCATGCCTTATGCAATCGCGCCCGACGTGCAAAAGCACGTCCCGTGGATCACTTGGACATCCGCAGCGTTTGCGCAGCGCAGCGGGGTGACGTCCGCCTGCCTGCGCGGCGAGGCCGGCCGCCCGGTTTCGCACGACAACTACTTTCACTCAGTGCTGGGTTTGCTTGCTGTTCAGAGCAGCGTGTACCAGCGGTCCATGGATGTTTATTCATCCTGCGCGACATCCCCCACCGATGAAGTAGCGGGCACACCGGCGGCGGTGGCCGGTCAGGGCCGCAAAGTGGGCCGGCCAGCGGCCTGGCAAGCCCACGCAGCAACGGCTGGCATGTTCATGTGAAGAAACGGCCTCACACCCCTATGCAGCGAGCGCCAGCAGCTACTTTTTAATAGCATCTGAAAACATGCGACTATGATGCCATGGCGGTTCTGACCCGCCAACCATGTCTGCACGCCCGCGCTGCTGGTACATGCGGCATGGATCCCGGATCGAATCCGGGGTGACAGGCCGGCTAGCCGGTGCGCATGGGTTGCGCCGGCGCGTCCTGCTTCGCTGTGCCTATGCGCTCGTACTCCGAGATCACCTGCGCACCCAGCAGCAGGGTTGCGGCAATTTCCAGACTCAGCAACACCACAATCGCCGTTGTCAGCGAGCCGTACACCAGGCCCACCTGCGACAGCGTGCCAAAGTACCAGACCAGCAAGTGGCGCGTGATCTCCCACAGCAGCGCGGCCGTGACGCCCCCAATCAGGGCGTGGCGCAGCCGCAATCTGCCCACCGGCATCACCATGTAGACCGAGGTCAGCACAAAAATCTCCCCGGCGAGCCCCAGCAGGTAGAGCAGCACGCCTGAAAAGCCGCTGAGCGACCAGCTGTAGCCGAGAAACTCAATGCTCTTGTCGCCCAGCGCCTGAAAGCTGCCAGAGACCAGCGTCACCAGCAACAGGCCAACACCCAGCGACAGGATGTAGCAATAGGGCAGCACGGCAGACACCAGAAAATGCCGCCGGCGGATGGCGACGCGGTGCAAAAAAACCACCGACATCGCGTTCTCGAGCACGGTGAAGGCCAGCGAGCTGAAGAACAGCATGGTCGCCAGCAGCACCCAGCCTATGACCTCGCGGTGCGCCAGAAAGTTGGCCAGCTCATTGACGATGAATTCAGACTGCCCGGGCGCCAGCCACCCGATGTAGCGACCCAGCGCCTCCAGCAGTGCTGACTGCTCGATCACATGCGAGAGCGCAATCGCCATCAGGATCAGCAAGGGAACAATGGACAGCAGCGCGTAATAAGCCACGGCCCCCGCCAGCAGCAGGCCCTGGTTGGCGCGAAAGCCCTTGATCACACGCAGCGCAAAGGCTGCGGGATGGCTGATCACATAGGCGGCCTGCGGTCCTATCGCCATGTTTCAGACATCAATCGCTGCGGCCGAGCCCGCCTGCTTGCGCAACTCGAACTTCTGGATCTTGCCGGTGGCCGTCTTGGGCAACTCGCCAAAGACCACGGCCTTGGGCACCTTGAACCCGGCGAGGTGCTTTTTGCAATGGGCCACGATGTCGGCCACCGTGGTGGTGGCGCCGGTCTTGAGCTCCACAAACGCGCAGGGCGTCTCGCCCCAGCGCTCATCGGGCCTGGCCACCACCGCCGCGGCCAGCACATCGGGATGGCGGTAGAGCACGTCCTCGACTTCAATCGAAGAGATGTTTTCACCGCCGGAGATGATCACGTCCTTGCTGCGGTCCTTGATCTTGATGTAGCCGTCGGGGTGCATCACGGCCAGGTCACCCGTGTGAAACCAGCCGCCGGCAAAAGTTTCCTGCGTGGTCTGCGGGTTCTTCAGGTAGCCCTTCATGGTGATGTTGCCGCGAAACATGATTTCGCCCATGGTCTCGCCGTCCTGCGGCACCGGCTGCATGGTTTCGGGATTGATCACGCGGGCATCGCGTTGCAGGTGGTAGCGCACGCCCTGACGCGCATTCAGGCGCGCCCGCTCACCGATGTCGAGCTCGCTCCAGGCCTCATCCTTGGCACAGACCGTCGCCGGGCCATAGGTCTCGGTCAGGCCATAGACATGAATCAGGTCAAACCCCAGACGCTCCATGCCCTCGATCATGGAGGCCGGCGGCGCTGCGCCTGCGACCATGGCCTTCACCCCCCGCGGCAGGCCCACCTTCATCTTATCTGGCGCATTGACCAGCATGCCGTGCACGATGGGCGCGCCGCAGTAGTGGGTGACGCCATGCGCCCGGATGGCGTCCAGAATGGCGCCGGCCTCGACCTTGCGCAGGCAGACGTTGACACCGGCGCGCGCTGCCACCGTCCACGGAAAACACCAGCCATTGCAGTGAAACATCGGCAAAGTCCACAAGTACACCGGGTGTTTGGGCAGGTCCCATTCCAGGATATTGCTGATGGCGTTGATCGCCGCGCCGCGGTGGTGATAGACCACGCCCTTGGGGTTGCCGGTGGTGCCGCTGGTGTAGTTCAGCGCAATCGCATCCCATTCGTCTGCGGGCAGTTGCCAGGCGTGGTCCGGATCGCCGCCGGTCAGAAATTCTTCGTAAGTCATGCTGCCAATGCGCTGCACAGCTCCGGTGTACAGCGCATCCCCGGCATCCATCACCAACAGCGGCGTGGTGGCCTTGCGCAGGGTCAAAGCTTTTTGCATGACGCCCGCAAACTCCGGGTCCACGATGAGCACTTTGGCCTCACCGTGGTCCAGCATGAAGGCAATGGTTTCCGCATCAAGCCGGGTGTTCAGCGCATTGAGAACCGCGCCTGTCACCGGGATGCCAAAGTGGGCCTCGACCATGGGCGGGGTGTTGGGCAGCATCACCGCCACCGTGTCGCCTTTGCCTATGCCGTGACGCACCAGCGCGCTGGCCAGTTGGCGACAGCGCACAAAAACCTCGGCCCAGTTGCGGCGCAGATCGCCATGCACCACCGCCAGCCGCTGCGGATAGACCTCGGCAGCACGTTCAAGAAAGGACAGCGGCGACAAAGCGGCGTAGTTGGCCTCGGTGCGGGGAAGATCCTGGTCGTAAATGCTGGGCATGCGGCGATCCTCGGGGGTTGGGGGGACTGGATCGGTCATGGTAGCGGCAGAACCCGGCGCCGCCCCTGCCGTCCTTGCATTTTTCTGACGAAGGCACAATAAGGCCGTGGCCATTCCCTCATCATTTATTCAGGAGCTGCTTGCGCGGGCCGATATCGTCGATATCGTTGGCCGCCACGTCCAGCTCAAAAAGGGTGGCGCCAACTTCATGGGCCTGTGTCCCTTCCACGGGGAAAAATCGCCATCGTTTTCGGTCAGCCCGAGCAAGCAGTTCTACCACTGCTTTGGCTGCGGTGTCAGCGGCGACGCCATCAAGTTCATGACCGAGTACGGCGGCATGACCTTTATCGAAGCGGTGAAAGACCTGGCCCAGCAATACGGCCTGCAGGTGCCGGAGGACGACGTCTCGCCGCAGGACAGGGCCAGGGCCGCCCAGGTGCGCGAACAGCAGGCCACGCTGACCAGCGTGCTCGAGAAAGCCGGCCTTGCCTACATCAAGCACCTGCGCAACGCGCCGCGTGCCATTGACTACCTCAAGGGCCGCGGCCTGTCGGGTGAAATCGCCAAAACCTTTGGCCTGGGTTATGCGCCCGAAGGCTGGCGCGCTCTGGCCAGCGTCTTCCCCGACTACAACGACCCGCTGCTGGTCGAAAGCGGCCTGGTCATTACCGGCGAGCCCGGCGAGGAAAACGCCCAGGGCGAGGCCAAGCGTTACGACCGCTTTCGCGACCGCATCATGTTCCCCATCCGCAACGTCAAGGGCGAATGCATAGGCTTCGGCGGGCGTGTGCTGGGCGACGAAAAGCCCAAATACCTCAACTCTCCAGAAACCCCGGTGTTCAGCAAAGGCCGCGAGCTCTACGGCCTGTTTGAGGCCCGACCCGCGCTGCGCGAGCATGGCTACGCGCTGGTCACAGAAGGTTACATGGACGTCGTGGCGCTGGCCCAGCTTGGCTTTGCCAACGCAGTGGCCACCCTGGGCACAGCCTGTACTTCCGACCACGTGCAAAAACTGTTCCGTTTCACCGAATCGGTGGTCTTCAGTTTTGACGGCGACAACGCCGGCCGGCGTGCCGCGCGCAAGGCGCTGGACGCCGCCCTGCCCTTTGCCACCGACGTGCGCACCGTCAAGTTCCTCTTCCTGCCGCAAGAGCACGACCCCGACAGCTTTATCCGCGAGCATGGTACCGAAGGCTTTGCCGCCGCCGTTGCCAAGGCCGTACCCCTGAGCAAGTTCATGCTGGAAGCCGCCGGCGAAGGCTGCGAGCTGGACACCGCAGAAGGCCGCGCCCACATGGCCAGCAATGCGCGCCCGCTGTGGAGCCTGTTGCCCGATGGCGCGCTCAAGCGCCAGTTGCTGGCCGAGATTGCCGACACCGTGCTGATCGACAGCCGCGAGTTGCTGCAGCTGTGGCAGCCGGCCTCGGGAGGCTATAAAAACAATAGCAACAATCGCCCGTCAGGAAAGGGCCAGCGACCAAAATCATTTGAAGGCGGCGGCGCCCCCCACTTCGAGGAATTTGCAGGCAATTTTGCCGATCTGCACGACGACGGTGCTTACGCCTCGTCACTCCCCGCCATCAGCGGCCCGAGCACCCGCCCGCCACGGCGCATCGCTGGTCGTGTGCTGCCGGCCAGCCGCGAGGACCGCGTGCTGCGGCTGATGCTGACCGACGCACAAAGCTGGGACAAGCTCAGCAACGAAGAGCATGTGTTGCTGTCCGAGCTGCCCGCCCCCCATGGCCCGCTGTTCATCTGGCTGGAGGGCCAGTTGCATGAGCACGGCCCGCAGCCCTGGGCTGCGCTGCGTGAAGGCCTGCGCGAGCATGCGCACGAAAACTATGCCGTGCAGCAACTGGCGCAGATTCCCGAAGGCATAGAAACCGACTGGGACGAAGTGCGCAGCATCCTGCGCCAGCTCGGTGAGATCAAGCGGCAAAAAGAGCTTCAGCAACTGGCTGAAAAAGCCGCCACCGACCCTGCTGCCATGCAGCTTTACAGGGACTTGCTGGCCCGCTCCAAAACCGCCTGAAATTGCCCAAAAAACAGGCACTGGGGTATAATCCGTTTTTCCGCATCGGCAAGCGCGACAGCAGCACCTCCGGCACCAGCCCCCCGCAAGAACGGGACCTTCCAGGTTGAAGGGCTAACCCTCCCGCAAGGACTGCACACCAAATGTTCGCCCAAACAGCTTGCCCGGGGGCCTGGTAACAGGTTTCCCGAATGCCCAGCCATCCGGCATGGGCATTTTTTGTGCCTGTGCCCCGGCCCTGCCGGGCGCCGGAACCAGCTTGTTGATGGATAAGTTTTACATCGGGAGTTCGCCATGCCTGCTCAAAAGCCAAGCAAGTCAGCCAAAGCCAAAGTCACGGCCAAGCCCAAGGTCGCAGCCCAAAAACCTGCAGCCCGACCGCCTGTCCGCCAACCCGCCGCCAAGCTTGAAAAACCCCGAAAAACCGCCATCTCCAAACCAGTCCCGGCCAAAAAAGCCCTCGCAGCGAAATCGCCCGTGAAACCCGCAAAGCCAGTCAAGAAAGTGTCCTCCGTGCCGACCAAGTCCCCTCCCGCCT
>JAKFXR010000094.1 GCA_021731285.1 Polaromonas sp.
GGTGCGAAACATTGCGGACGTGACCAAGGCGGTGGCGGCCGGTGACCTGTCCAAGAAAATCACGGTGGACGTCAAGGGCGAGATTCTTGAGCTCAAAAACACCATCAACACCATGGTGGACCAGTTGCGGTCTTTTGCGTCCGAGGTGACGCGGGTGGCGCGTGAGGTGGGCACAGAGGGCAAGCTGGGCGGGCAGGCCGATGTGCAGGGCGTGGCCGGTACCTGGAAGGACCTGACCGACAACGTGAACTTCATGGCCGGTAACCTGACTTCGCAGGTGCGCGGTATTGCGCGGGTGGTGACCGCGGTCGCCAACGGCGACCTGGAGCGCAAGCTGACGGTGGAGGCCAAAGGTGAAATTGCGGCCCTGGCCGACACCATCAACGGCATGACGGACACGCTGGCCACTTTTGCCGACCAGGTGACCAGCGTGGCGCGTGAGGTGGGGGTGGAGGGCAAGCTGGGCGGGCAGGCCAAGGTGCCGGGCGCCTCCGGTACCTGGAAGGGCCTGACGGAGAACGTCAACCAGCTCGCTGCCAACCTGACCACGCAGGTGCGCGCGATTGCCGAGGTGGCAACAGCGGTGACCCAGGGCGACTTGACACGCTCCATCACGGTGGAGGCCCTGGGCGAGGTGGCTGCGCTGAAAGACACCATCAACGAGATGATCCGCAACCTCAAGGACACCACACAGGTGAACACCGAGCAGGACTGGCTCAAGACCAATCTCGCCAAATTCTCGCGCATGTTGCAGGGCCAGAAAGACCTGGTCGCCGTGGGTCACCTGATCCTGTCAGAGCTGGCTCCCGTGGTTGACGCGCAGCAGGCCGAGTTTTATGTGTTGCGCTACAACCATGAGCAACCCGTTCTGCGCCTGATGGCCAGTTATGCCTCCGAAGGTCATGGCTCCTATGGCAAGGAAGTTGCGCTTGGGCAGGGCCTGGTAGGCCAGTGCGCCTACGACAAGCAGAAAATTCTTTTGACCTCATCGATCCCTGAGGCCTTGCGGATTTCGTCCGGCTTGACCGAACTGGCGCCGCTCAATGTGCTGGTGCTGCCGATTATTTTTGAAGGCCAGGTCAGGGGCGTGATGGAGCTCGCGTCGGTCGAACGTTTCAACCCGGCGCACCAGGCTTTCCTGGACCAGCTGACAGAAAGTATCGGCATCGTGATCAACACGATTGAGGCCAACATGCGCACGGAAGACTTGCTCACGCAGTCCCAGTCGCTGGCGCAGGAGCTTCAGAGCCGGCAGGAAGAACTCCAGCAGACCAACGAAGAGTTGCAGGAAAAAGCCCGGCTGCTGGTTCACCAGAATCACGAGGTCGAGCGCAAAAACCAGGAGGTCGAGCAGGCGCGTCAGGCGCTGGAGGAAAAGGCCAAACAGCTCTCCCTCACGTCCAAATACAAGTCAGAATTTCTGGCGAACATGTCGCATGAGCTTCGCACACCGCTCAACAGCCTCTTGATCCTGTCGGACCAGCTGTGCAAAAACCCGGACGGCAACCTCGCCCCCAAGCAGGTGGAGTTTGCCAAGACGATTCACTCCTCGGGCAACGACCTCTTGATGCTGATCAACGACATTCTCGATTTGTCCAAGATCGAATCGGGTACCGTGGTGGTGGACATCAACGAGATCCGCCTGTCCGATCTGCAGCAGTATGTCGAGCGTTCCTTCCGCCACGTCGCAGAGGCCAAAAATGTGGATTTCATGATGACCACCGGCCTGCAGTTGCCGACATCCATGGTCACCGATCTGAAGCGTCTGCAGCAGATTCTGAAGAACCTGTTGTCCAATGCCTTCAAGTTCACCCACCATGGCCACGTGGCCCTGTCGATCGAAGAGGTGTATACGGGCTGGAGCCCCGACCATGAGGAGCTCAACCGGGCCCAGCAGGTGCTGGCCTTCACTGTCACCGACACCGGTATCGGCATTTCTGCGGACAAGCAGCAGATTATTTTTGAGGCCTTCCAGCAGGCCGATGGCAGTACCAGCCGCAAATACGGGGGCACGGGCCTGGGTCTTGCGATCAGCCGCGAGCTGTCCCGTTTGCTGGGTGGTGAAATCCGGCTGTCCAGTTCGCCTGGCGAAGGTAGCAGTTTTGTCCTCTACCTTCCCATCAATTTTGCGGCGACGCGCGCGATGCGCAGACCGGTGCTTGAGTCGCGGCACGAGGCCTTGCCAGTCCTCGCACGCCGTGAAGCTGATCCGGATGGGGGTGCACAGCCCGAGAACGACGCTGATTTGTCAACACCGCTGGATGAAGCTGCCGACGATCGCCAGGTGATCCAGCCGGGCGACCGGGTGCTGTTGATCGTCGAAAATGATCTGGCTTTCGCCAGCTTCCTGCTGGACGCCGCCCGCTCCATGGGCTTCAAGGGACTGGTCACCTCGCGGGGTGCAGGTGCCTTGACGCTGGCGACCCAGTTCATGCCGTCGGCCATCACGCTGGACATGTATTTGCCCGACATGGATGGATGGCGTGTGCTGGACCGCCTCAAGCAGGACATGAGCGTGCGCCACATACCGGTGTGCGTGATTTCCACCGACGACTCCAGGGACCGCGCCTTCCGGTCCGGCGCCATCGCGTTTGTGGAAAAACCCATTCCCTCCAAGGAAGTGCTCGACCAGATGCTTGATCAGCTTTACCGCTACGTCTCGAGCGACAGCCGCAAAGTCCTGCTGCGCGTTGCCGATGCGGGCGTGCGTCAGCAGATCGCCGGTTACATGGCAACGGATGGTGTCAACGTGGTCACAGCGACGTCGGATGGCGAGGTGCTGGACCTGTTGCATGCCCACCGGTTCGACTGCCTGCTTGTTGATGAAGCGGCCATGGATGCAGGGCTGACGAAGTGGCGCGAGACCCTGGCTGCGCGTGATTCGCTCGGGCCTTTGCCTGTGGTCGTTTACCGTGACGAGCTGATTGAAGCCGATGAAGGCAAGTCCTGGCATGCAGGCGACGAGATCAATACACGTGAAGCCCGCTCGGTACCCAAGCTGTTTGACCTGGCGCTGTACGCGCTGCACATCAGCCCGGCGCGCTTGTCGGACGACCGCCATGCAGAGCTGAAAAGGCTGCATGAGTCGAACCGCTCACTGGCCGGAAAACGCGTTTTGATCGTTGACGACGACATGCGAAATATCTTCGCGCTGGCCACGGTGCTGGAAGACGAGGCCATGGACATTGTCTGGGCCGACAACGGACGGGAGGCGATTGCCAAGGTGGCGGCGGATCCCGGCATCAAGCTGGTGTTGATGGACATCATGATGCCCGAGATGGACGGCATGGAGACCATGCAGGCCATTCGCAAGCTGCCCAACGGGAAAAATCTGCCCATGATTGCCGTGACCGCCAAGGCCATGAAGGGTGACCGCGAGAAATGCATCGAAGCCGGCGCCTGGGACTATCTTTCCAAGCCTGTCAATACCAATGACCTGCTGACCGTTTTGCGTGCCTGGTTGCCTCAATGAGTGCAGTTCTCGCATCATTGGAAAGTCGTATGGCCGTCAACGACGAGCACAAGGCCAATATTCTGGTGGTCGATGACCTGCCGGAAAAACACCTGGTTTTCGGCAGTATCCTGGAGGATCTGAACCAGAATGTGGTCCATGCCCAGTCGGGCAAGGACGCTTTGCGGCTCATCCTGAACATGGAGTTCGCGGTGATCCTGCTGGACGTCAACATGCCGGATATCGACGGCCTCGAGACCGCCAAGCTGATCCGGCAGTACAAGAAGACGTCGCAGACCCCGATCCTGTTCATCACGGCCTACGTGGATGAACTTCAGGCGATCAAGGGCTACGAGCTGGGGGCGGTCGACTACATACCCAGCCCGGTCGTGCCGGAGATCCTGCGATCCAAGGTCAAGGTCTTTGTCGATCTGTTCCGCATGAACCGCCAGTTGCAGGCGCAGGCGGCAGAACGCGAGGCGCTGGCGCGCTCGGAGGCTGCGCGCGCCGCGGCCGAAGAGTCCATACGTCGCGCGCATTTTCTGTCTGAAGCCAGCGAGTTGTTGTCGCGATCGCTCAATATCGACGAGACGGTCAGGGCATTGTTCCTGATCGCATTGCCGTCGCTGGCAGACATGGCCGCAATCGCAGTTGTTGACGGTCACGGGGAGCTGGCATGCACCGACGTCCTCGATGCGCAGACCAGCAAACAGGCTGCCCCCTCGATGAAGACGTCTGGCCAGCGCAGGCTCACGTCCCAGGCCACTCAGCTGATGCGTGCATCCATGGTTTCGCGCGAGCTGGAGATGGTGGCGCCGCAAGGACTTTGGGAGGAGCGTCGCACAGGAGCCGGCGTGGACGACACAGCCATGACCCTGCCAAAGACCATCGAACAAGGGGTCGTGTGCCCGCTTTTCTCAGGCGACAGGCCTCTGGGGGTGTTGGTGCTTTTTGGTCAGCGCAGCCAGTTCACGCCCGAACACACGGCCCTGATCAAGGAGGTTGTCAGCCGGGCCTCGATCGCGATGGAAAACGCCCGGCTTTACACCCTGGTGCAGGATGCCGATAAACGCAAGAATGAATTTCTGGCGATGCTGGCCCATGAATTGCGCAACCCGCTCGCCCCTATCCGCAATGCGGTGCACATCATGCACAAGGCTGCGGTTACGGATGAGACGGTCATCTGGGCCCGGGATGTCATTGGACGGCAGGTGGACCACATGTCGCGCATGGTGGATGACCTGCTCGATGTCTCCAGAATCGCGCGCGGGAAGGTCTCGGTACAAACCGAGTCGGTGGCTCTGCGGTCTCTGTGTGAGCGGGCCGTTGAGGCCAGCGCACCGTTGATCGAGTCCCGCCAGCAACAGCTGACCATTGAGCTTCCCGATGCACCAGTCGTGATTGAGGGTGATGCAGTCCGTTTGTGCCAGGTACTTTCCAACCTGCTCAACAATGCCTCCAAGTTCACGCCTCCCGAAGGCCGGATCAGCATGACTGCGGCACTTGCGGGATCCGAGATTGATATTCGGGTCAGAGACAACGGGCAGGGCATAGATCCGGCTTTTTTGCCTTTTATGTTTGATCTGTTCGCCCAGGGGGACCAGGCGCTGGACCGCGCGCATGGCGGGCTCGGAATAGGCTTGACCCTCGTCAAGCATCTGGTGGAGCTCCACGGCGGGAAGGTCAGGGTCTTCAGCGAAGGCGAAGGCCGCGGGGCCGAAGTGTCCGTGCGTTTGCCGGCCCGCGTGGCGCAGGGGGACATTGCCGCGCCGCAGGGGCCGTCGCGCGGTACCCCTTTGCCGGCGGCTGCGGCGGTTCGGGTGCTGGTGGTGGACGACCTGGTCGCGTCGGCAGAGACCATGAAGGTGCTGTTGCAGTCCGAGGGGTATGACGTCAAGGTGGCGTTTGACGGCATGTCGGCACTGGCGACGGCGCGCGAGTTTTCGCCCGCCGTTGTCATTCTGGATATTGGCCTGCCGGGCATGAGCGGCTTCGAGGTGGCCCAGCAACTTCGCCAGCTCGACGAGACGCGCGAGGCGGTGTTGATAGCGCTGACCGGTTATGGCGAAGCCGAGAGCCGCCTTCGATCCCGCCAATCGGGCTTTGACCATCATGTGGTCAAGCCGGCCGATATTGATTTTCTGTTGGGCATCATCAGCGGAGTCGTCGCGCCCACTCACTAGTGTCAGCGCGGCTGCGTCCCCATTCACCGCCCCGTCTCTGCGGGAGTTGTCCTACAACGGGCCGGTGTTTCTGGAAGAGCCGCCATGGAAGGCGTTCGCCTACACTGGGCGCCCAGGCGTTACAGAAAAGGTTTTATGCCCCAGCAATATATCCAGCCGCGCGCAGGCATGCTTCCCGCCTGGCCCACGGCGCTGGTGTTGTTGTGCGAAAGGGTTTCATGATCGCAACTCACCCATCCTGCGCAGCCGGTGCAGACACCCGGCGACCGTTGAAGGTATTTGTCATTGAGGACAACCTCGCCTTGAGGCAATTGATGGTCGAGGCCCTGAGCGACATCCCCCTGGTGGATGTGGTGTCTTATGCAGACAACGAAGTGTCCGCCACGAATTGGCTGTCTTCCAATGACGGTGCCTGGGATCTCGCCGTGGTGGACCTGCAGCTGAAACAGGGCAGTGGTGTAGGGGCGCTGAGCTGGTGCACCACTCGCCGGCCCGACCAACGCGTTGTCGTCCTCAGCGGCGAGCTGGATCCGCTGATACGCCGCCAGTGCATGGAACTGCGTGCCGATGCGGTTTTTGACAAGGCCACCGAAATGAATGCCTTCCTTGATTACTGCCGCGCATTGGCGCCAGCAACGGCACCTTCCAGAGACCGGGAGTGATGAACGGCGGCCCGCTTCGGTGATGGCCGGCAGACGGCTCATTGTCTTGCGCATGGTTATCATGGCTCCATGACTTCGTGGGTGCACCGGCTGAGCAGCCTGACAGAATTGAACCGCAAGGCCAGACACTGGTTGCTTGGATGGTGGCAACTCATCTACCTTGGGGCGCTTATTCTGGTGCTGGCTGTCTCGCCTTCGAGCTACAAGCGCGATAACCGGCAGTTGCTGGCGCGGCACATCTATCACAACACCGCACCCATCCTGCTGGGTTTCACCCTGATGTGCGCGGTGATCACCGTGGTCATCACCCGCATCGTCATCGTCACCGCCCTCAGCTATGGCCTGACCCAGTATGCGCTTCAGGTCGTGATTCGCGTGCTGGTGCTGGAGCTGATTCCATTGACCGCCGCTTTGTTTGTGGCCTTGCGCTGCGCCATTGCGAGCGGGGTCGAGTTGTCCTTGATGCGCCAGCGCGGCGAGTTGCTGGCATTGCAGCAGCGCGGCATGGACCCGGTGAGAATCGAGGTGCTGCCGCGCGTCGTGGCAGGGATTTTTTCTACCGTCACGCTTGCCGCACTCAGTTGCGTGGTAGCACTGGTCATGGCTTATCTGGCGGTGTATGGCTTTACCCTGACCGGCGTGGTGGGTTATACCCGCCTGTTCGGGCAGGTGTTCAACCCCGCGGTGACACTGATCTTCCTCATGAAGACGCTGTTTTTCAGTCTGGCGGTGTCCCTGATTCCCATGGCTTCTGCCATGTACGACGAAACCGATCTGCGCTTTCGGGCCAGCGCCGAGCTGCGCATGCTGGTGCGCATGTTCGCCGTGATCCTGCTCATCGAGGTGGTCTCACTGATCGGCAATTATTATTGACACTTCCATGAACCAGACGCCTGACCCTTCATCGCTACCTCCGGCTTCTCCGGCCGGCATGCCGCCGGTTGCCAATCTGGAGTTCAAGGCTGTGTTGCTGCTGGTCTTCATGGCACTGCTGGTGGTCGGTTCCGCGGTGTACGTGCTGTACGCACGCGGTGCTTTTGAAAGCACGCAAACCCTGGTGTTGCAGTCCGACGATTCCGAAGGCGTGGTGGTCGGCATGGACCTGACCTTCTCAGGCTTCCCCATTGGCCGCGTTCGCCGCATAGAGCTGGCCCCGGACGGCAAGGCCCGTATCGTCATCGACGTGCCCACGAAGGACGCGCACTGGCTGCGCACCACCAGCGTGTTCACCCTTGTGCGGGGGCTGGTCGGAAGCACCAACATCCGCGCCTACAGCGGCATACTCACCGACCCGCCGCTGCCTGATGGCGCCATGCGGGAAGTGTTGCGTGGCGACACCGGCGCAGAAGTGCCCAAACTCATTGCGGCGGCCAAAGAACTGGTGGAAAACCTCAACAGCCTGACCGGCAGTGAAGGCGCGCTTGGTGCCAGCCTGGGCAACATCCAGAAGTTGACTGGCAGGCTCAATGGACCGGGTGGGGCGCTGACTGTGCTGCTGGGCAACGAGGCTGAGGCGAAAAAGCTGATCGCCACCCTGGACCGCACCAATGCCTTGCTGACCAAGCTGGACGGGCTGGCGGCCAAGACCGACACCCAGGTGTTTGGTGACAAGGGCGTGTTGCCCGCCACGCGGGTCACGGTGGAGCGGCTCAACGTCCTGCTTGCCGATGCCAGGGGCAGTCTGCAAAAAGTCGACGCGGTGCTGGTCGAGGCCCAGGCGGTGGGCGCCAATGCCCGCGCCGCCACGGACGATCTCGGCACGCTGCGCGCCGAAGTGGAGTCCAGCCTGCGCAAGGTCGATGGACTCATCAACGAAATCAACCGCAAGTGGCCTTTTGCGCGGGATACGGAGATCAAGCTTCCATGAGTACGTGCCGCATCACGGTTCTGATGGCTGCACTTCTTGCCCTGGCAGGTTGCAGCAGCGGGCCCAAACCGGCCGACTGGCAAATGGATGCCAAAAGCGCGATGGACCGGGCGGTATCTGCGTACATGGAGGGCAACTCCCGCGTGGAGGCGATGGAATTTGCAAGGGCGCGTGCCGAAATTTCCAGCACCGGGCGGGTTGACCTCATGGCCAGGGCGGAGTTGCTGCGCTGTGCCACCCGGGTTGCCAGCCTGGTGCTGGAGCCTTGTGCCGGTTTTGAGCGGCTGCGTGCGGATGCGCCTGCTCCAGAACGCGCTTACGCAGACTACCTTGCGGGACGGCTGCAGCCCCGGGACTCAGCCTTGCTGCCGCCAGCGCAGCGCGCAGCGGCGGCGGGCAGTGATGCTGCCGTCAAGGCGGTGAGCGACCCGCTGTCTCAACTGGTCGCCGCCGCCGTGCTGTTGCAGGCTGGCCGGGCCAGCCCTGCGGCGCTGCAGCAGGCGGTGGACACCGCGTCGGCACAAGGCTGGCGCCGACCGCTGCTGGCCTGGCTGGGCGCGCAGGCGCAACTGGCGGAGAAGGCCGGGGACGCTGCGGAAGCCACACGCTTGCGCAGGCGCATCGCGCTGACCGAAAATTCGCCCGCCGCCGCTTCCGGGTTAAAGCCTTGACGGGGACGGGTTTGCAACTCAACCGCTGGACCATCGCGATTGCGGGCATGTTGTCACTGGCCACGGCCATGGGCATTGGCCGCTTTGCCTTCACACCGCTGCTGCCCATGATGCTCAGCGATGGCGTGATTGATCTGCCCGGGGCCAGCTGGCTGGCCAGTGCCAATTACCTGGGCTACCTCGTCGGTGCCTTGCTCTGCACTTTCCAGCCCTTGCTGTGGAGAAGGATGCCCTTTTTGCCTCAGGTCGCCAGTTCCACCTGGGTGCGCACCGGGCTGGTGGCGACCACCTTGCTGACGCTGGGCATGGCGGCCCATCTGCCGTGGCTATGGCCCCTGCTGCGTTTTGCCGCTGGCGTGGCCAGCGCGCTGGTGTTTGTTTACACCTCGGGCTGGTGTCTGGCGCAACTGGCCAGACTCAATGCCTCCCGCATGGGCGGGGTGATGTATGCCGGACCGGGCATGGGCATTGCGCTGAGTGGCCTGTTTGCAAGCGGCATGGTGGCCCTGCACTGGACGGCGGCCGCCGGCTGGCTGATTTTTGGCGTGCTTGCGGCGGTGCTCACCGCCTGCGTGTGGCGCACCTTTCAGGAGGGCGCCGGGCAAGCAGCAGGCACAGCCCCGGTGAGTGCAGCAGGCAGCGCGCCTGCGCTTGCCGGTCGCCGGGAGCTGCTGCTGCTGGCACTGGCCTATGGTCTGGCCGGGTTTGGCTACATCATCACTGCTACTTTTATGCCGGTCATTGCGCGGGAGGCCATGCCGGGATCGGTGTGGATTGATTTTTTCTGGCCATTGTTTGGTCTGGGTGTGGTGGCTGGCGCGTTGCTGGCAACGCGCATCCCGACGACGGGTGATTTCCGCTACCTGCTCGCGGCTTGCTACGGCGTGCAGGCGCTGGGCATCGCGGCCAGCGTGTTCAGTCCCAATCTGGCGGGCTTCGCCGTGGGCAGTCTTTTGCTGGGCTTGCCGTTTACCGCCATCACTTTTTTTGCCATGCAGGAAGTCAGGCGCCTGCGTCCGGCCGCAGCGGCCAGCGCCATGGGCCTGCTGACGGCCATGTACGGGATCGGGCAAATTGCCGGGCCGCCGCTGGCGGCGCTGCTTCTGCGCAACAGCCGGACGGTAGGGGAGGGCTTCACGCTGTCACTGGAGATTGCGGCCGCTTCCCTGCTGGCCGGGGCGCTGCTTTTCCTGTGGATGGTGAGTGCCTACCCGGTTCATCGAGCCGGGCATCAGCTGCTACAAAAATAGTAGCAAAGTACTCTGGTCGTTAAAGGGCAGGACGCCGATTTGCCTATGAACGTTTGGTCAGCACCGGCCTGAGCAACTGGGCCAGCTCCATGCCCTGAATCACCCTGATCTGATGGCTTGCTGCAAATTGCCGCGCATTGTCAGTGACTTCGCCGATGGTCACGCAGATGGTGCTGCTCGCTCCTTGCGCGCTTCGTGCGGCCTCCAGGCTCAGGAAGGGTTCCAGCCCCAAACGCGCAGCCTTCCATCGCTTTGCACTGAGCAGGATGGTGCGCCCGGCTTTGAGCAGTTCAAAATCAGCAGCCTCGCCATCCAGCCGCCGCGCTTCGAAGCCCTCGCGGGCAAGCGCCTGCTCCAGCGCCGCCGAGAAATCGCGCCACGGCATGGCGCTGATTTGTGCCAGTGTGCCCGCCACATGGGCGGTGCTGGGTGCGCTGATTTGCCTGTAGCCGGCAATGGTGGCAATCACCAGGAAAGGGAATCCCCCCATCGCGCCGAACCAGAAGTACTCCAGGGGCAACAGGGCGCGAGCGGCCAAAGCGATGGCAAGTCCCATGCCAAAACTGATCCACCATGGTGAGCGCAGCAGAACAGCAAAGAGCGACTTTTCAGCCATTTTGAATTTCAAGTTCATGTCCTTTCGTCAGGGTTGCGACATCTCTGTCTCCCTGGATCAATGTGGGGGTCTTGACTTGCAGGGCTGCAGGCCGACTTTACTTATAGTAACTTCAGCATGCCAATCCCCACCGAACCAGCATGAAGCACCCATGATGATATGCTTCAAAAATGATAGCTGAAGGACCAGGCCATCAAAGGGCGGGAAGCATTTTTCGTTCAATTTTTTTGACACAGACGCAAGCACAGCAAGATGTCACCTGAAACAGCGCGCCCGGCGCCTGCCTCACGCGCTTCGATGGCCCTGGTTGCAGCCCTGGTCCTCATCGTGATCTGGGGAATCAACTTTTCCCTGCAGAAATTTGTCTTCGGCGTGGTCGGCCCGGGGGGCTTTTTGTTTGCCCGCTACCTGATCATGCCGCTGTGCGCCGTGGCCCTGCTTATGTGGCGCTTCGGCTTGAAGTTTCCGTCCCTGTCCCGCCGCGACTGCTGGGAGCTGGCCAGGCTGGGCATTGCCGGGCATTTTCTCCATATGGGGATGGTCACCTATGGCATCCACTGGTCCACCGCTTTTTCAAGCTCGCTGATTCTTGCCTGCGGGCCGATTTTCACGTTGCTGATCCTGCGCTTCCTCGGCGTGGAGCGGCTGCACCGCGCACAGATCGCGGGTGTGGCCGTGGCTTTTGTGGGCGTGCTGATTTTCCTGTCCGACAAGTTGCTGGGCGGCAACTGGCGGGCTACGGGTGGGGACCTGTTCCTGCTCGTCGCGGCCAGCCTGTTTTCCTGGTACACCGTTGCCGCCAAACCCCTGATCGAGCGCCACGGCGGCGTGGTCACCATGGCATATGCGACCTTGTTTGGCAGCGTGCCCGTTGTGCTGTTTACCTTGTCGGCGGGTTTGTCTGCGCCGTGGGCCAGTGTGTCACTGGTGGTGTGGGCCAGTCTGATCTGGTCGGTGACGGTCTCTGCCTTTCTGGGCTGGCTGGTGTGGGGCTGGGTCAACTCCGTCAGGGGCGTGGCACGCACCGCACCGTTGATGTATCTGATGCCGCCAGTGGCCGGGCTGGTGGCCTGGCTGTTCGCGGGCGAGCAATACACCGGCATCAAGCTGGGCGGCGCGGCGCTGACGCTGATCGGTGTGGCGATTGCGCAGTTCACCAGCCGGCGGCAGACCCTGGCGCGCGAAGCGCCTGCGCCAGTGGACTAGGTTCTACGTGGGCTGCTTTGCCGGACTTGCAGCCGGCAGTGCCGGCGGCTGCAGGCCCAGAAAGGCCGCAAGTGCGGCGGTCGGCATGGCGCCTTCGCGCGTCACCAGCTCACCGGTCTGCGCATGGGTGCCCACGATGCTCGGGATCGACGCAAATCCGAAACGGGTCAGCAGCGCGGTGTTGGACGCCACGAAAGCCTTCTGGGCGTCTGTGTTGGCGCCCGCGCCAATGCCACCGCCGCCGGAGCGCATGGATGCTTCGTGTTCATCCATCGCTGCCACAGGATCTGCAGCGGCGAGCAGGGTGGCACCCTGCGCCGTGCTGGTGGCGTTGAGCAGGCCGACGGGAATCCAGACAAACCTGGCCTGCGACTTGAGTGGCCTGGCTGCCTCCCAGAGAGCGGTGCAATGCGGGCACTGCGCATCGAAAAACACATACACCGTGCGCGTGCTCATGGGTGTGCCGACGGTAAAGCCTTTGGCTTCAGCGGCAATCGCAGCAACAGAGACGGGGGTGGAGGCAGCTGCGGCTTTGCCGGACGCACCGGTGTCAGGGGCCTCCTTGCAGCCTGAAAGCAGGACAGCGGCCGAGATGACGGCTGCACCGAGAAACGTCGACGAAGAAAGAAGAGGTGTGAAGCGCATGTGCGGGCCAGCCCTGGTGGAAAGCCCAAAGCATAACGTAGCGCCTGACGCCCGCTTCAGCCTTTGTTGGTCAGCCCCAGGCGCTCGATGGTTGCTTTTTCAGCTTCGAAGGTTTCCCGCGCAAACCGGGTGTACTGCGAGGTGTTCATGTAAATCACCGACTGGTCGTACTTTTCAAAGCTGGTCAGCACTGCGGGGTCGTTCAGCGTGCGCCGGAAGGCCTCGTGCAGTGTGGCCACGACGGCGGGGTCCATGCCTTTGGGGCCGCACACGCCGAAAGGTGAGTCCGAGACCGTCTTGTAGCCAAGCTCATTGAGCGTCGGGACATTGGGCCAGCGCTTGGTGCGGTTGCTCCCATAGGTGGCCAGCAGCCGAAGCTTGCCCGACTCCACGTGAGGACCCCAGCCGGTGGCGTCGCTGGCGCCCATCACGTGGCCCCCCAGAATGGCCTGCATGTTGTCGGCATTGCCCTTGAAGGGAACGTGGGTGAGCTTGATGCCGGCGCGCTGGGCAAACTCCTCCACCGCCAGGTGCGGGCTGGTGCCTGTGCCCGTCGATCCGTAAGTGAACTTCTCGGGGTTGGCCTTGGCATACGCCACGAGGTCCTTGATGCTTTTGATAGGGGAGTCACTGGGCACCACCAGGCCAAAGGTGTAGCCGGTCAGGCAGGCAATCCAGGTGAAGTCTTTCAGGGGGTCATAGGCCACCTTCTGCATGTGCGGTATGCGAAAGACGCCGTGGGGGATTTGGGTGAGCGTGTAGCCGTCTGGCTTGGCGCTGAGCATCTCAATGGCGCCCAGCATGCCGCCTGCGCCGGGCTTGTTTTCCACGATGATGGTCTGGCCCAGGGTCTTGCCTGCGCTTTCGGCCAGCGCGCGGATCACCGCGTCTGTCGAGCCACCGGCGGGCCAGGGGCAGATGTATTTGATGGGGCGCGTCGGCCAGGCCGGCGCCTGCGCCAGGGTGGGCAGCGCGACGCTGGCGGCGAGGGCTGTGGTGGCGGACAGGAAGGCGCGGCGTTGGGTCATGACGATCTCCGGGAAAAGGAAGGCTGAACTGAGTCTTGAGCCTATCGCCCGGCGTCTGCAGTGTCATCAAGGTTTACGAGGGCGCATCGTCGCATCGGAGACATGCCCAAACGGCCAGAGGGCGGTAACCCGCTGGCCGTTTGCCTTGCGCTGCGGACCGGTAAGTGCGCTTGCCAGGAAGAAGTATCTGCCTGCAATGCCGAAAAGTGCTTCTGAATTTCATATGATTGAATAAAAATATGGTAATAAATTCTTTGCAAATAAGAAAATATAGGAAAATTAACTGCATGGACAAGATTGACAGAAAAATATTGCATGTTCTTCAGGGCAATGCCCGCGCCAGCCTTCAGGAGATCGGTCAGGCCGTGGGACTGAGCTCCACACCGTGCTGGAGCCGCATCAGGAAGATGGAAGAGTCCGGCGTGATCGAGGGCTACACGGTGCGCATCAATGCGGCGGCGCTGGACCTCAGCGACACGGTGCTGGTGCAGGTGACCCTGGACAGCCACTCCGACAACACGCTGGAAAAGTTTGGTGAAACGCTGGCGAAGATCCCCGAGGTTATTGAGGCCTATCTGGTGTCGGGCGACTATGACTATCTTTTGCGGATTGCCGTGAGCGGCACGCAGGACTACGAAAGGCTGCTGCGCGAGCGGCTTTACAGGATCAAGGGCATACGGCACAGCAAATCAAGCTTTGTGCTGCGCACGCTGAAAAAAGCCGACCTTCCCCTGTTTCAGGATTGAGGCGCCCGCTGGCGCAGGACCACGCGCGCTTCGGCCACTGCCGCGCCTATGCCGGCCAGACAGATCAGTCCCATGCCCAGGGCCGTGGCCTGGTCAGGCAGCTGGCCAAACACCAGCCAGCCCAGCGCAGTCGCGGCAAGGATTTGCAGGTAGCTGAAAGGCGCCAGCAAGGTGGCCGGGCTTTTTTGGTACGCAGCAATTTGCAGCCAGTGCCCGAGGAAACCACTGACGCCCGTGGACAGCAACAGCAAGCACTGGCTCGCCGAAAGCTCAGGCAGGTCCCAGAACCAGGGCAGGGCCAGTGTCAGCGCCACGGTGCCCAACAGGCCACCGTAGTAGTTGGTGGTCAGGGGATCGTCGTGCGCCACGCGCCGGGTTGCTATCTGAAAAAAGCAAAAACCAGCGCGGTCAACACACCGAGCCCCACGCCCACCGGATCCAGCGGGGTGCCGGGCCGGATGACGATCAGCATCCCGGCGAAACCGGTGACCACGCCGAGCCAGCGGCGCAGGCGATGCGGCTCGTGCAGAAGCCATGGAGCCAGCGCCATCAGAAACAGGGGCGCCATGAAGTTCATGGCTGTGCCTTCGGCCAGGGGGAGACGCTTGAGTACCGAGAAAAACAGCACAGAGCTGGCGATCATCAGCAAGCCACGTATCAACTGCCAGCGCAGGGATTGTGTCGAGAAGATCGCTTTGCCACGGGACGGCAGCACAAGCGCAGTCATGAGCGCCGTATGCACCGCATACCGGACCCACGCCAGCATCAAGACCGGCACGCCGGCCAGCACCAGCCACTTGCCCGAGGCATCCAGGACGGAGAGCATCCAGAGGCCGGCGATGTGAAAAAGAATGCCGCTTTTGTTCATGCGAAGCAGCGGCAAGCGCCGGGTTGTTGACGAATAAGGGTGTCAGCCCTTTGGTGACAAGGGTCTTGAGCTATCGAAAATATAGCGTATCGGTCCGGATCAGGCAATCAGGCCATCGGCTTGCGGCACCGGAAAGCGCATCTCGATCCGGTTGTTGTCATGGCTCAGGATGATTTTCTCGGCGGCAGCGAGGGCCTTGACGTCGTCCCAGTCAAGCTGCCGGTACTGGCGCGGATCGCTGGACAGGGTGGCGTCAACTGCGCAGGTCACCGTGACAGACACCCGGGTGTGCCCGTCCGCCGCCTCGCTGCTGAGCACAATGCTTGCAGGTGCGGGGGACGCATCCGTCAAAGCGATCAGTGCGGCGGTGAAGACGGTGCGAAGCGCTGTCACCGGTGCGGTGACCTCTGCCGCAACGATCTGGTTGGTGACTGTAAAACCCCTGAACGCCAGGTCGGTCGCCAGCATGCCCACGCACTCTTCTACGCCTGTGTGCACGGGGATGACGCCGTTCTCCCTGGGCGCTACCCAGGTGATCAGGTTCATGCAGGCGCTGGCGGCTGATCGCGACAGGGTGCTGATGGACTTGCCGTTTTCGCGCAGCACCGCCATGTCCGGTTCGGGCGCCTGCAGGCGCCGCTCAAGAATTGCGGAAATCATGCCAATCGGCTGCAGCGTGCCGGCCATGTGGTGCCGCAGGGTCGGCGCAATGCGGCGCATCAACGCATACCGGGCAGCTTCTTCCCGAATGCATTCCTGGCTGCTGCCTGCTGCCAGCGCGGCAGGGGAGATGTTCGATGTCATAAATCCTTGGTCAATGTCTGTGTGCCGTCCTGCCGGGCAATGCCACGCCGGAATCCTATCACCCGGTGAAGCGGGATCAGGGGGATGTCGCAGGCGCGCAGGAGCGGCTGGCCAGCCAGTCCTGCAGCGCTTCCACGCCACCAATTTTTTTGCCACCGCTAAAAACCTGCGGGGTGGTGCCGGCCCCCGCCACCGCGTGCAATGTGCGGGTGGTGAGCCCTTTGCCCAGAACAATCTCCTCATAACTGATGCCGGCTTGTTGGAGCAGGTCCTTGGCCTGGGTGCAAAACGGGCAGCCGGGCTTGGTGAATATCGTGGTGGGCAAGGGGATGACGGCGCCCGGCGCTATATACCGGAGCATGGTGTCAGCGTCGGACACTTCAAACGGGTCGCCATCTTTTTCGGGTTCGATGAACATCTTCTGGATCACGCCATCCTTGACCAGCATGGAGTAGCGCCACGAGCGTTTGCCGAAGCCCAGATCGCTCTTGTCAACCAGCATGCCCATGCCCTCGCTGAACTGGCCATTGCCGTCCGGAAGAAGCGTCAGGTTCTCCGCCTCCTGCGATACGGCCCATTCGTTCATGACAAACGCGTCATTGACTGACAGGCAGATCACGTCGTCCACGCCGTGTTGTTTGAACACCGGCGCCAGCGCGTTGAATCCTGGCAGATGGGTTGACGAACAAGTGGGGGTGTAGGCCCCCGGCAGGGCGAACAGCACCACCGTCTTGCCGCGGAAAATATCTGCGCTTGAAATGTCGGCCCACTTGCCGTCCTTGCGGGTTTTGAAGGTGGTTTCGGGGACGGGTTGTCCCTCACGGTTTGCAAGCATGGAGCTGTCCCTTTGTGGTGGTTGTCGCGCTGCAGTCGCGGGCAAGCTTCAAGTGTGCTGGACGACCTGTCTGCAGCATGTCGGACAGTGACGACACCGGTGTAGGAGAGGGCGGTGATTTCCTCTCTGGCCTGGATGCTCACATAATCAGGCCAGACCACGCGCGGGTGTTTGTGTTGCCCATCGCGCATTACCCTTGAGGACACTTCATGCTGCTTGATGCCGACGACTCCCAGCTCGTGCTGGTGGATTACCAGGGCCGGTTGATGCCTGCTGTTTTTGAACATGAGCGGGTGCTTGCCAATGCCCTGCGCCTGGCCCGCATGGCTGCCTTGATGCAGGTACCGGTGTGGGGAACCGTCCAGAACGCCGACAAGCTCGGCCCCAACGTGCAGGAGCTGGAGGCAGCCATAGCAGCCGCAGGCGGCAAGACCTTGCCCAAGATGCATTTCAACGCGGTGGAGGATGGCCTGGGGCAATGGCTGCGACCACCGGTGCGCAAGGCGCCGGTGGCGGGCAACGCGCGCAGCCTGCCCAAACACCTGCAAAAAGCGGCGCCGGCCGAAGCAGAGGGGCGCAACACCATTGTCATCGCGGGCTGCGAGGCCCATGTCTGCCTGATGCAGACGGCTTTGGGTTTGCTGGAAGAGGAGTTTGATGTGTGGGTCGTCACCGACGCCTGCAGCTCCCGCAGCGAACGCAACCGCGACGCCGCCTTTGACCGGCTGGCAGGAGCAGGAGCCGAGCTGCTGACCACCGAGATGGTTGCTTTTGAGTGGCTGCGTACCGCTGAGCACCCGGCTTTTCGGGACATGCTGGCGCTGGTGAAGTAAGCGCCTTATTTGAGAAGCTGTGTTCGTCAGCTTGCCGCAAGTCTGTTATTTATAATTATGAATTCAGTTTGAGGTATTTTTCAGGTGCACCCCGTGGCACCGCAGGAGACAAACGCATGACACGCTACGCCGATTTCTACCGTCGCTCCATTGACCAGCCCGATGCTTTCTGGGCCGAGCAGGCCCAACTGATTGACTGGCACAAGCCGTTTGACCGCGTCTGCAACAACGACAACCCGCCATTTGCGCACTGGTTCGAGGGCGGTCAGACCAACCTGTGCCACAACGCGGTGGACAGGCACCTCAAAGACCGGGCCAGGCAGCCAGCGCTGATTTGTGTGTCCACAGAAACCGGACTCGAAAAAACCTACAGCTTTGCCGAATTGCATGCCGAAGTGCAGCGCATGGCGGCCAGCCTGCGGACGCTGGGTGTGCAAAAGGGCGATCGCGTCCTGATTTACATGCCGATGGTGGCCGAAGCGGCTTTTGCCATGCTGGCCTGCGCGCGCCTGGGCGCGATTCACTGCGTGGTGTTTGGCGGTTTTGCCAGCGGCTCGCTGGCGTCCCGCATCGACGATGCAACACCCAAAGTAATTGTGAGCGCCGATGCCGGCTCGCGCGGCGGAAAAGTGGTGCCGTACAAGCCCCTGCTCGATGAGGCCATCCGCCTGTCATCGCACAAACCTGCAGCGGTGCTGCTGACCGACCGGCAACTTGCCCCCATGGATCTGGTCGCTGGCCGTGACCAGCTGTGGAACGATCTGCGCGCGCAGCACATGGACGCCAGCGTGCCTTGCGAATGGCTGGACTCGACCGCCATCAGCTACACCATCTACACCAGCGGCACTACCGGCAAGCCCAAGGGTGTGCAGCGCGACACGGGCGGTTATGCGGTGGCCCTGGCGGCCAGCATGAAGCACATCTTTGACTGCCGGGCTGGCGAGACCTACTTTTCCACCAGCGACATCGGCTGGGTGGTGGGGCACAGCTACATCATCTATGGTCCGTTGATTGCAGGCATGGCCACACTCATGTACGAAGGGCTTCCGACGCGCGGCCTGGACCTGCAACCGGACGGCGGCATCTGGTGGCGCCTGGTTGAAAAGTACAAAGTGACGGCCATGTTCAGCGCGCCCACCGCAGTGCGGGTTCTGAAGAAGCAGGACCCTGCGCTCCTCACCCAATACGACCTGTCCAGCCTGCGTGCCCTCTACCTGGCCGGCGAGCCGCTGGACGAGCCGACCGCGCGCTGGATCAGCGAGGGTTTGAAGGTGCCCATCATCGACAACTACTGGCAGACCGAAAGCGGCTGGCCGATTTTGACGATCGCCAACGGGGTTGAAAAAAAGGACAGCCGGTTTGGCAGCCCGGGTATCCCCATGTATGGCTACAAGGTCAAGCTGTTGCACGAATCCACCGGGGAAGAGTTGACGCAGCCCAACGAGAAAGGTGTGGTTGTGCTGGAAGGCCC
Organism: Polaromonas sp.; assembly: GCA_021731285.1. Lineage (GTDB taxonomy): Bacteria > Pseudomonadota > Gammaproteobacteria > Burkholderiales > Burkholderiaceae_C > Polaromonas. Next base: position 19,137 of record JAKFXR010000094.1, read on the forward strand.
GACGCCGCCCGGCTTCATGCAGACGGTGTGGCGTGACGACGAACGTTTTGTCAACACCTACTGGAAAAGTGTGCCGGGCAAGATGGTCTACAGCACCTTTGACTGGGGCATACGCGATGAGGACGGTTATTACTTCATCCTGGGCCGGACCGACGATGTGATCAATGTAGCCGGGCACCGGCTGGGCACGCGGGAAATTGAAGAGAGCATTTCGGGCCACAGCGGCGTGGCCGAGGTGGCGGTGGTTGGCGTGGCCGACGCGCTCAAAGGCCAGGTCGCCATGGCGTTTGTGGTGCCCAAGGACAGCAGCGTGCTACAGGACAGCGCCGGCGCGCTCAAGCTTGAAGGCGAGATCATGAAGTGCGTGGACCAGGACCTCGGCGCGCTGGCGCGGCCGTCGCGGGTGCGCTTTGTGTCGGTGCTGCCCAAAACCCGGAGCGGCAAAATGCTGCGCCGTGCGATCCAGGCGGTGTGCGAAGGCCGCGACGCGGGTGACCTCACCACCATGGATGACCCGGCGGCGCTGCAGCAGATCAGGGATCTGATGAATACGGGCTGAAAATGACCTGCCAGGGGTGTTCACTGGGCGATAGGGGTAAAAATCGGTTTTCGCCCTTTAGTGACGGGAATAGTTTGCTATCAATACAGTAGCTATCGGGAGGGGTGTGCCGGCACATCAAATGAGGTTGGCGCCAGGCCAGCTCGCGAACGTTCGGCCATCAAGGCCCAGGCGGCTTCCAGCTCTTTGACTCTCGCTTGGACATCAAACAGGGGCGCGGTGGCATGCGCCTCTTTCAGCCTGGTGCGCATATCGCTTAGTCGCTCACGGTCACGGCCCAGGCCAACGGCGGTTTCCAGATAAACCTCTTCATTGTCGAAAACGCAGTATGGCAAACCGGCCGCACGGAGGATGCTGCCTCCAAGCCGCGAAGCCATGCTGTTGCCTGCGCAGGTGATGGCCGGGACGCCAAGGCGCAAGACATCAACCAGGCCCTGATGTGCATTGAAACGCAGGGGATCAAGAAACAGATCTGCGTGCCGGAGATCTGCCGGCATTTCAGGATTGTCCGCGGACGCAGAACACCGGACCCGGTGGGACGCGATGCCGGCGGCTTCGGCTTCCCGGGACAGATGGGATGCTGCGGCGCCAAAACCTGGCAACCAAAGCAGGGCATGGGGCAGTGCACGAAGGATGTTCATCCACAGTCTGAATGTGGATGGGTCGAGGGTGGCTGGCGCAATCACAGAGCAAAGTACCAAGGCATCAGCGGGGAAACCTGCGGCGACCCGGCTCGCAGTCCCTGTTTCGTGTACTTCAGGCCGGGTGTCCAGCCAGCAAGTGTGGGGCAGGCGGACAACCGGCCCGAAGGGACCCAGATCCAGGCCGTCGGGGTGGATAAAGGTATCCGACATGTTGTAGTCGCAGGGCTGCGCAGGATGGTGTCGATGCCAGGTCAACTGGCGAATCTGCACCGGTGCTACACGGAGCGCAAGAACTTCCGGGCGGCACCAGGGACTGTTGAATGCCATATCCACAAACACATCCAGCTGGTCCAGCCGGATACGTGCTGCGGATTCTGCATGGGTCATGTGAGCAGTTTCCACGAGACTGGCGGCAAGTGGCGCGAGCGTGTCCGTGTGTTGAAGACGGGGGTGGCGGGTAGAGGAATACAGGTGGATGGCGAAGCGATCTCTGTCGTGCAGCATGAGTTGGCGCTGCACGGCAAGCACGGTCGACGCATGGTTCATGTTCTTCAAGGCCAGGCCCACATGGATGCGGTCGTCCTTGCGCTGGTAAGCGCCGCGACGGGGAGAAAACGGCGAAAGCGTTGATTTGACCTGGTCGGCGATGGCGGCCGTGGAAATTTCGCGCATTTGCGCCATCTCATCCTCACGCAGATCGAGCAAGGACCCATAAAACTGCGCGTCACGAAAGTCGCGGCTGCTCCCGGTCTGCATGGACGCGGCGACCATCTGACGCAGGGTCTCAGTGAGTTTGTCCCGGTCGCGCCAATCGCAAACCGACATGGCCTCAAAGGCCTGTCGGGCATAGAGCTGGTGAGCATCCGTGGTGATGGCTGAAAACGGCACCAGGCAGTCCTGGGGGTCTGTCTCTGCGGTCGCCCGTTTCAGAAACTCCACAAGGTAGGTTTGTTGCGCCGGGTCCAGACTGGCTTGCATGGCGCGGGAAGCTTCAAAATCGCCGTTGAAGGCCAGCACGACGATCTGGCGCACCGTGATATCCAGGTGGTCGGGGAAGCGCTGCGCCGCTGCATTGAGCACCTCGAGCGACGCTGGCAACTGCCGCGCGCCTGCCAGAAAGTCAGCGAGGTGATGGTGATGGCTTGGCTCATCGGGTGCCAGCTCGACGCATTTGCGGGCGCGACCGATGGCGGCGGTCCATTGGGACTGGGCGGCCTCCATCAACCCCAGATTGTTGAGGGCGCGCAAGTGATGGGGGTCAAGCTCCAGAGCGGTCCGGTAAGCCGCGGCAGCCTTGGCCTTGTCACCGCAGGCTTCTGCCGCGATAGCCAGATTGGCAGCGCCGTCGGCACTGTCAATCAGTTGGGCTTCGATGGCCAAAAGGAGCCGGTAGGCTGCCTGGGGACGGGACAGGGCCGACAGCAAGGTCGCGATGGCGGTTGTGGTGTTGACGTCTCCGATGGCCAGCGCTCCGGCTTGTTCGAAAGCGATGAGGGCTTGCTCAAGTTGGCCTGCGGCATGGAGCTCGATCCCGAGCGCCATCCATCCTGCATGGTCGACCGGATCAGGCGCGGTGGTGTGGAGCATGGCCTTGATTATGTGGTACCCCTGTCAGGTGTCGCACGCCACGCAGCCGCCGCAAACAAGGTCTGGGGACGGGCAAGGATAATCAGCCAGATCATGAACTCTCCCTTATCGCAGTCCGGCTTGTCGACCCTGCACCTGCTCGGGCAGTTTGGTGTGCTTTACACGGGGGCAGAACGGGAATTGCTGGATGTGCAGCGGCTGCTTGCCGGGAGAAGGGGCGTACAGCTGTGGTCAGATACGGCGCCTCATCGCGGGTACGCGGGGCGCGGTGTGCTTGCCGTCCAGCCATTTGCGCACCAGTTTCCAAAAGACGGTGTGTTGCTCATCGCTGGCGTTCATGTCAGGCTTGGGGCCTGGCTCAAATACACGCGGTTCGAGCGGATCATTGTTCTTTACAACCTGGCCAATCATTCGCGGCTTTTTGCGATGATTGAAATGGTGCGAGAGGCAACGGGCCTGGATCCGGAGCTGGTTTTTGCGTCGCACATGCTGCAACTCAGTGTGTCCTTGCCGGGCCAGGTGGTGCGTAGCTTGATGAATCTGGAGCCCTTCGTTGACGTTGCCCGTGCACGGTCGGCGCAGGCGCGGCTCGGCGCGGGCGGAAATGCCCCGCGGCAATTTGTGGTGGGCAGGGCAAGCCGCGATGCACTGGACAAGCATCATCCTGACGACCCGGCGCTGTACCGCATGCTGGCCAGCCGGGGCATTCAGGTGCGTGTCATGGGCGGTACCTGCCTGGCGCCGGCTCTCGACGGCATTGCGGGCATAGAGTTGTTACCTGCCGGGGCTCAACCGGTTCCGGCGTTTTACGCATCGCTGGATGTGTTTTTGTACCGGACGGGGGTCTCGACCGAGGCTTACGGTCGGGTGGTGCTGGAAGCCATGGTGAGTGGCTTGCCGGTGGTTGCGCACCGGCGGGGAGGCTATGCCGAGGTGATCGAAACAGGCAAAAACGGTTTTTTGATTGACACCCAGGAACAGGCTTACGATGCCGTGCTGCGGCTACAGGCCGCTCCTGATCTGTGCGCTGCAACTGGCCTGGCTGCCATGGAACAAGCCCTTGAGTTGCACGGCCCGCTTGCCACTGAACGCGAGCTGGCTTTTCTTCTGCGCTGAAAACCAGTCTGCTATTTCTGAAAAACGGCAGCACCGGAGAAGTAACCGCCATTACCGCTGCTGAAGCCTTGGTAAACAAGGCCAGCGCGCACCGCATTCGGGCCACTGAAGAAGCCTTTCACCGAGGTGCCAGCAAAATCCTGGCCGGATATTCCGATGGCGTTTTCGGTCACTGTTCCGAAACTTGTGATGATGGAAACATCGACTTTAGGAGTTCCGCCAAAGTAAGCAGTGAAGGTTGAAGACGCGCTAATCGTACCGCTTGCTCCGGTGTACAGGGTAGGCGCGGTAGAGCCCACCAAGCTGTAGGAGAGAGTGCCGGTCGTCGGCATCAAAGGGGTGGGTTGCCCTGCTACGTAGTGAAGATAGTTCGCACTGATGGGGGAGGGCGTCACCAGGTCGGCTTTGGTTGCACTGGTCCACACGCCCCAACCAATGAAGTCGTTGGTCGCAGTAGCGCCCAGAAAGCCGGAGGAACCAACCGTGTTCGGCGTGTAGCCGAAGGTGCCGTCTGTGAACTTGGTTACTTTGTTGGCGTCCAGAACGGTCAACGCGCCGCCGGAGGGTACAAAAGTGGTGCCTCCCGTGGTTGCGCCGTAGTTCGCGCGTACCAGCATGTTGGTGAAGCTGCCGGTCGAGCTTGCTGCCGTGGTCGATGCCACAGTGGTGACGATGACAGCCTTGCCCTCTTCGTTGACCTTTTCGGCAACCGCTACCGGATCCTTCTCCGTGCTTGGCGTATCCACCTTGGCTTGCTCACTTGTGCGCACTGGCGGGGTCACGCTGTCGATCACCCTGACCGACTCGCCAGCCACCAGGCCGATGCAGCCGCTCTGGTTGCACACTTCAATCTTGTCCAGTTCGCTGGTGATGCCCAGCGTGCCGTCAGGGTTGTAGCCCACCTTGAAACCCGAGCCGCGGATGCCGATCGTGGCGGTGGTCGTCGTGAGTTTGTAGTTTTCCCGGTTGCGCTTTCCTATCAGGCCGGTGATGGCTCGCATGCTTCCGCGCAGAAGGTCCACCAGGAAGCGGTCCTGCTTGGGATCGTTCTGGTCGACGTAGTTCGATATCTTGAATTCAGTGTTGGGCTGCAAGGACACCAGGCCACCATCGGTGAACCTCACCTGAGCCCGCCCGTTCAGGCCGGTCACAATGGCGTGGCCGCTGTCGATGTCCCCTCCCTTGGCCAGCGCGGTCACTCGCCCGTCGGTCTGGCGCACGTTGACTTCGCCTGCCGTGAACTGGGCCACCCCGGCCAACGCATACGCCTGAAGCGGGTAAGCCGCCGCCAGGGCCATCAGCAAGGCCGCATTTTTGAATTGGAAGTTCTGGTTCATGATGATTCCTCTGGCTGGCCGTCTGTACAGGGCTGCTTAAAATTCCTTGCGCACGGTCACTGAGATCACGCGCTTGCTGAAGTCTGAAATGGCGATGTTGGAACGCACGCGCAGGAAGGACAGCTGAGGCGTGACCCGCCAGCTGAAGGCGGGTACCCAGTTCAAGCCCAGATTCATGTTGCTTTGCCGGTCAATGCGGGTTCTCAGAAACAAGGGGTCGGGCCCGCCGTAGTGGCGGCGTTCATGACCCGCACTGGCAAACACGTCAATGTCTGCATTGATCGATTGCTGAAAGCCTGTGCGAATGCCTGTGAGTCTGTGTCCCAGGTGAGGCACCTGGTTGGCGCGTTCTTCTTCATTGCCGGCGTAGAGGCCGGCGGACAGGAGCAATCCCGAACTGAATGCGGTCGCATAAGAACTGCCCACCACGTAACGATCAGCATTGCGAACGCTCTGTCCGGGGTAGCGCAACGTGGACAGCTGCAGAAAGGTGCTCCACTGGCTGGCTGCATCCGGCCGGTGTGTCCATTCGCCCTGCACGCCGCGCTGGTCACGTGCGCGGGTGTTGTCTGCCTGATAGGTACCGACCTGTGCCACGGCCGTAAATTCGTCTTTGTCTACCCGGTAGGTGGCACCGGCGCTGACATCAAATTGTTTAGTGTCGAAGTCGTTGTTGCGCTGGTTCAAGCGGAAATTCCCGCTGGTGCTGGCAATCAGGGACAGGCGTGGATCGATCACATACCGTCCGGAAACGCCAGCGCCGACGGTATGAAAGTCGTCCTTCAGCTTGACGCTGGCTGGCGCCAGGGTCAATACCTGCCCGCCGAACAAGGGGACAGCCACATTGGGATTGGTGGGGCCGCTGTTGATATTGGTGTCGTTGCCAAAGCTGGTTTCCACATAGGCCTTGATGGACGAACGGGCTGCTTCTTCGTTTCGCTCAATGGCCTGCAAAAACTCATCGATTTTTTTGGCCGCCTCCGGTGGAATGTTGTCACGCTTGGTCTCTTGCAGCACCTGGCGCGCGGCCGGGTTGTCGCCGAGTGAAAACAAGGCCCGGCCCAACTCGGCGCGGGCGCGGGAGTTGGAGGGCTGCACGGAAAGGACCCGTTCCAGAGCAAAGACGGCACGGGTGAACTGCCCGGTGTCATTGGCGGCGATGCCAAGCACGGTGTCGAAGTCGGGATCACCCGCGCGTGCGGTCTCCACCGCCGCGAGCTGGTCAAACGCTTGCTGGGCTTTGCCCTGCTCGACCAGGGACAGCGACTCCCTGACCAGAGCATCCACCTCGGCATGCACCGCGCCCGCCAGCAAAAAGACTGCCATGCAGAGGCTGGACAGGGGAAAGACAAGTCGTTTGGGCAACATAAGTGTGAGGATAAGCAACAACCGTGCAGGGGCAGGGTTTTATAGCATGTGCCGTAGACAAGACCGTGATTTTGTGGTCACTTTCGCCTGTGAAATCTGCATGATGACAACAGTGCGTTCAGTGAGCCATCCTGTGCGGGTGCTTGGGCCGCCGGTTACCGAGGGTATATCCGGTAGTGCGGTCCACGCATGCGCCATTAATATCAGTCAACACTTATATTAATGGGTACAGGTCCTGATGAACAAGATGATCCAGCGTGACAACAGGTCCGAACAAGGCAGGGTTTTTGAACTGGCTGCCGAGTTGTTCGCGGTTCTGGCCACGCCCATGCGCCTGCGCGTGTTGAGCGCCCTGTGTGAGCGGGAAAAGTCGGTCAACGAGTTGCTGGCTGAGATCGACACCACGCAGCCCAACCTGTCGCAGCATCTGGCTGTTTTGTTTCGCACCGGGGTGCTGGCCAAACGCAAGGAGGGCACGCAGGTGATTTATCGCGTTCAGAGCGAAAAAGCCGTCGCCTTGTGTCGCAGCGTCTGTACCCAGATTGCCATTGAGCTTGACGAACCGGGCACGGTGCCGGCGGACCAGAGCCTGACCCCCCGTCTGGCTGAAGCCGTGAGCTGAAGCAAGGCCATGTTCAATCGATTTATCCGCCCGGCGCCTGAAAACTTTCTGGATCGCCATCAGATCCAGGCGGTCAGATCCGGCCGCCGCGACTTCCTGGCTGGTGCCATGGTTGCGGCATCCGGGGCGCTGGCTGCCGGCCAGGCCCGGGCCCAGGGCGACCCGCATATCCTGAACCTGCCGCCGCACAGCAAGGCCCTGGGTCAACCGGTCGCCGCGCGTGGCTATGGCGTTCCCAGCGAATGGGAAAAGAATCTGCAGCGGCGCGAAAGCCCGGGCTTGACCCGTGTGCCACAGTCAAGTGTGAGTTTTTCTCCCTTGCAGGGCCTGTTTGGCATCATCACGCCCAGCGGCCTGCATTTTGAGCGACACCACCAGGGCTGGTGGGACGTCGATCCTTCCCAACACCGCCTGATGGTCAACGGCTCCGACGAAGCCATGCTCAAACGCCCCATGGTCTTCAGCATGGACGAGTTGATGCGCCTGCCCAGCGTCAGCCGGATGCATTTCATCGAATGCGGAGCCAACACCGGCATGGAATGGGGCAATGTGGCTGTGCCCACGGTGCAGTACACCCACGGCATGCTTAGCTGCAGCGAGTTCACCGGTGTGCCCCTGCGCACCGTGCTCGAGCTGTGTGGCGCCGACTTCAAGCGCGGCAAATTTGTATTGGCCGAAGGCGCCGATGGCTCCGGCATGACGCGCACGATCCCCATGAGCATGGTGATGGATGGCCAGGTGCTGCTGGCCTACGGTCAGAACGGCGAGATGTTGCGGCCGGAAAACGGCTACCCCCTGCGTCTGGTTGTGCCCGGGGTGCAAGGCGTCAGCTGGGTCAAGTATTTGCGCCGCATTGAGCTGGGTGACATGCCCTATGGCAGCAAGGACGAAACCCTGCACTACGTGGACCTGATGCCCGACGGTCTGCACCGGCAATACACCAGCATCCAGGAAGTCAAAAGCGTGATCACCTCACCCAGTGGCGGTCAAGTCCTGCTGGAAAAGGGGTTCCACAGCGTAACCGGCCTGGCCTGGAGTGGCCGTGGCAAGGTCAAACGCGTCGATGTCTCGGTGGATGGCGGCAAAAACTGGAAGGCGGCGCGGCTGGAAGGCCCGGTCCTGTCCAAGTGCCTGACGCGTTTCAACAGCGACTTTGTGTGGGATGGCAAACCGGCGTTCTTCCAGAGCCGGGCAGTTGATGAGACCGGCCAGATTCAACCCACCTACGGCGAGCTGCGCAGGGTGCGCGCCTCGCGCAGCATTTATCACAACAACGCCATCCAGTCCTGGGCCTTGTCTGAAAACGGCGAGCTTAAAAATGTCCAGCTTTCCTGATCGCCTGCATGCCGCGGGCGCGGCATGTGCATTGCTGCTGGCTTTTGGGGCGGCAGCCCAGACGGGGGGCGAAAAATTCTCCGGCATAGGGCGGGTGGCCACACCTGCCGAGGTGAAAGCCTGGGACATCGATGTGCGTCCGGATTTCAAGGGACTGCCCAAAGGCCAGGGGTCGGTGCGCCAGGGCGAGGTCATCTGGGAGGCCCAGTGCACCTCCTGTCATGGCAGCTTTGGCGAATCGTCCGACATCTTTACGCCGCTGGTTGGCGGCACGTCCGCTCAGGACATGAAAAGCGGACGCGTCGACAGCCTGCTTCCGGGTGCCAATCAGCCGCAGCGAACCTCCTTGATGAAGCTGTCCACGCTGTCCACGCTGTGGGACTACATCCATCGCGCCATGCCATGGACGGCACCCAAATCACTGAGCGTTGACGAGGTCTATGCCGTCACTGCCTACATGCTGCATCTGGGCGACATCGTTGCGGCTGACTTCACCTTGTCGGACGGCAATATCCGCGAGTTGCAGCAGCGCCTGCCCAACCGCAAGGGCATGACAACAGCCCATGCCATGTGGCCGGGCCGGGAGCTGGGCGGCAAGCCCGGAGCAGACGTGCAAGGGTCAGCCTGTGTGCGTGACTGCAAAAAGGACGTGGCGGTCAGGAGTTTTTTGCCCGATTACGCCCGCAATGCACACGGCCAGCTGGCCGATCAGTCCAGGCTGCTGGGCCCCACCCGCGGCGCAGATACGAGCCGGCCGGCCGCCGAAAAATCCGGACAAAATGTCGCTTCTGCCCTTGCGCCACGAGGCGAGACTGCTCCTGAAAACATAGCAAAGCAGGACGTCACAGCCATCCTGCAAAAAAATGCCTGCCTTGCCTGCCATGCCATGGACAGCAAGGGCCTGGGTCCATCCTTCCGGGAAATCGCCCGCAAGTACAAAGACCATGCTGATGCGGTGAATTACCTGTCGGGCAAAATCAAGGGAGGTGGACAGGGCGTCTGGGGCAGCATGCCGATGCCGGCCCAGGCACTCAATGCGGCTGAGGCGGGCCGTCTGGCGCAGTGGCTGGCCAAGGATTTTCCTGACCGGTAAAGGCTTTATTCGTTGGGGACAATACCCTGTCGGAAAGCGGATTTTTTGTGTTCAATCGTTCTCAAGCAATTGCAAACTGATTTCAAGCTGATTTATATCCAAAGGAGTTCAAACCATGGAACGTCGTCACTTTTTAGCCAGCAGTTCTGGCGCCACCGCGCTGGCGCTGGCGGCTTCTGCAGGGCTGTCCCCTGTGCATGCCCAAACCGGGGCGGCCTGGAACAAGACCGCCTTTGAGAGCAAGACGCTGGCTGAAGCGGCCCGGGCGCTGGGCGCCAGCGGGGCACCTGTCGAAAGCAAGGACCTCATCCTGCAAGCGCCTGAAATTGCCGAAAACGGCAGTGTGGTGCGTGTTGGCGCGCAGAGCAACATTCCCGGGACCACCCAGGTGGCGCTGGTGGTCGAGAAAAACCCGAATGCGCTTGCGGCGCTGTTTGATATTCCTGCCGGCACCGACGCGATTGTGTCGACCAACCTGAAGATGGGGCAATCCTCCAACGTGTACGCACTGGCCAAGGTGGGGGACAAGTTTTTCTATTCCGTCAAGGAAGTCAAAGTCACCCTGGGCGGCTGCGGCGGCTGATCGGCTACTGCGCGGCTCGCTACGCCGAAAGCCGTCATCAACAAAATTGAAGGAAGAAAGAAATGTCAGAACCAATGCGAATCAGGGCCCAGGCCCAGGGTGACAAGACCACGGTGCGTGTGCTGGTGAGCCACGAAATGGAAAGCGGCCAGCGCAAGGACGCCGCCGGCAATACGGTGCCCGCCTGGTTTATCCAGAACATCAATGCCACCCACAACGGAAAAACGGTCATGAGCGCCCAATGGGGTCCGGCTGTGTCGAAAAATCCGTTTCTTCAGTTCAGCTTCAAGGGCGCGAAGGCGGGCGAGAAGGTGATCGTCAACTGGACCGACAACAAGGGTGACAAGCGCACCGACGAAGCCGTCATTTCCTGAAGTTTTTGCCGACAACAACACGAGGAGCGCGCGATGAAATGGAAACTGCTGGGGCTGGCTGCGGCCAGCCTGTTGCCCCTGACGGCAGCGGCGCAAAAAAGCACGGCCGAGGGCATTGCCGAGTACCGGGCCATGCTGGCCGATGGCAACCCCGCCGAGCTTTTCGAGGCCCGAGGCGAGGCCTTGTGGAAGCAGGCCCGCGGACCCAAAAACGCATCGCTGCAGCAGTGTGACCTTGGCAAGGGCCCTGGTGTCACCAAGGGCGCCTTCGTCGAGCTGCCGCGGTATTTTGCCGACACCCAGCGGGTGCAGGATCTGGAGTCGCGTCTGTTGACCTGCATGGAAAGCCTGCAGGGCTTCAGCGCCGACGCCATTGCAAAAACACCGTTTGGCCGGAACGAGCAAAAGACCATGGAGTCGCTGGTCGCTTTTGTGTCCGGCGAGTCGCGCGGCATGAAGTTCAACCTGCCGCAGGCGCATCGCCAGGAAAAATTGATGTACGCCGTTGGCAAGCAGGTGTTCTACCAGCGCGGCGGCCCTTACGACTTTTCCTGTGCCTCCTGCCACGGCGAAGACAACAAGCGGGTGCGTCTGCAAGACCTGCCCAACCTGACCAAAAATCCCGGTGCCGGCGACGGTTTTGGCGCCTGGCCTGCCTACCGTGTCTCCAGCGGTGACCTGTGGGGCATGCAGCGGCGGCTTAACGACTGCTACCGCCAGCAACGCTTCCCGTTTCCGGGTTATGCCTCGGATGTCACCATTGCGCTCGGCGTGTACATGGGCGTCAATGGCAAGGGCGGCGTTTCCACCGCACCGGCCCTCAAGCGTTGAAAGGCAAGCTCCCTATGAAAAACACAAGCAAACGCGCCGCCTGGCTGTTGTTGGGCACCTTCCTCGCAGGCTGCGCTGCGGGCCCTTCGCCGCAAGATGTGGCCGAGGCCACGCAAAAAGTGTTGCAGTCGTCGTTCCGCGATCAGGGCATTGCCAAAACCTCGTGGCTGGTTCAGGACGCGTCCAACAAGAGCTGCTCGGAAGCCCGTGGCACAGCGCTGGACGAAAAACTCGCCAAAGTCATAGAAACAAGCAACCTGCAAACCGTGAAAATGCCGTCTGACGGCAAGTTCATTGGCGACTGGCGCGAGGGCGAGAAGATCGCGCAAAACGGCCGCGGCATGACCTGGTCTGACGCGGCCGGTTCGGCCAACGGTGGCAGTTGCTACAACTGCCACCAGATCAGCAAACAGGAACTGTCGTTCGGCTCCATCGGACCCAGCCTCTACAACTACGGCAAGCTGCGCGGCGTGGCCGATCCGGCCGCTGCAGCCAGCAAGCCGATCGTGGATTACACCTGGGGCAAGCTCTGGAACGCCAAGGCCTACAACGCCTGCTCCGACATGCCGCGTTTTGGACATGCGGGCATCCTCAATGAAGCCCAGTTGCGCCATGTGATGGCATTGCTTCTGGACCCGCAATCGCCGGTCAACAAATAGTTCCTGGTGTTTTTGGCAGTTTGCCCTTTAGTCACGGGCATGGTTTGCTATTAAATAGATAGTAAGGTTGCATGAATCTTTCCCGCCGCGAGTTCTCCAGCGTCATGGCGGCGGCGCTTGCCGCCGGTTTTCCGGTGCAGCGCGAGGCCAGCGCGGCGCAGGCCACCAGCCTGTACAACGTCCCTCGCTCAGGCAATGTGCATTTGCTGCACATGACCGACTGCCACGCGCAATTGCTGCCCAGCTATTTTCGCGAACCCTCGGTCAACCTGGGTGTGGGCGCCATGCAGGGACAACTGCCCCACCTGGTGGGTCAGCATTTGCTCAAGGCCGCGCATCTGAAAGCCGGCACGCCCGAGGCCCATGCTTTTACGTACCTGAACTTTGAGCGGGCCGCCCGTCAGTACGGCAAGGTGGGTGGTTTTGCCCATCTGGCCACGCTGGTCAGGCAGCTCAAGGCCGACAGGCCTGGCGCCTTGCTGCTGGATGGTGGAGACACCTGGCAGGGCAGCGCTACCGCACTGTGGACCCAGGGCCAGGACATGGTGGATGCCGCCAAACTGCTGGGCGTCGATGTGATGACGGGCCACTGGGACTTCACCTACGGTGAAGAGCGCATCAAGACCATCGTCGAGAAAGACTTTGCCGGAAAAGTCGACTTTCTTGCCCAGAATGTCAAGACCGCCGACTTCGGCGATGCTGTTTTCAAGCCCTATGTCATCAAGGAAATGAACGGGGTGCCTGTTGCCATCATCGGCCAGGCCTTTCCTTACACGCCGATAGCCAATCCGGCCTGGCTGACGCCAAGCTGGACATTCGGCATCCGCGAAAGCGAGATGCAGGAAACCGTCAACGAAGCGCGCGCCAAGGGCGCGCACGCTGTGGTGCTGCTCAGCCACAACGGCATGGACGTGGACCTCAAGATGGCCTCTCGCGTCACCGGCATCGACGCCATTCTGGGCGGGCACACCCACGATGGCGTGCCGGTACCGGTGATCGTGAAGAACCCGGGTGGCCAGACGGTGGTGACCAATGCGGGCAGCAACGGCAAGTTTCTTGGCGTGCTGGATCTGGATGTCAAGGAAAAAAAAGTCGCCGGCTTCAACTACCGCTTGTTGCCCGTGTTTGCGCGCCTGTTGCCGGCAGATCCGGCCATGAATGCGCTCATCGCCAGCATCCGCAGTCCCTACGAGGCCAAATTGTCGGAAAAACTGGCGGTGACCGAGGGCACGCTGTACCGGCGCGGCAACTTCAATGGCAGCTTTGACCAGCTCATTCTTGACGCGTTGATGGCCGTGCGTGGTGCGGACATTGCTTTTTCGCCCGGCTTTCGCTGGGGCACCTCGCTGCTTCCCGGCCAGGCCATCACGCGTGAGCATGTGATGGACCAGACCGCCATCACCTACCCCTGGACCACCGTGACCGACATCCGCGGTGACATGATCAAGACCATCCTCGAAGATGTTGCCGACAACCTGTTCAACCCCGACCCCTACTACCAGCAGGGCGGTGACATGGTGCGGGTGGGGGGCCTGAGCTACCGCTGTGAGCCGGGCGCGAAGATGGGCTCGCGCATCCAGGACATGCGTTTGAAGGGCACACCCATCGAGGCCGGCAAGAGCTACAGGGTGGCGGGCTGGGCCCCCGTGCAGGAGGCCAGTAAAAACGCCGGACCGCCGGCATGGGAGGTTGTCGAGACCTACCTGAAGAACCACAAAGTCATCAAGCCGCGAAAGCTCGATCTGCCGGCGTTGGTCGGCGTGGCCGGAAATCCCGGCCTGGCCTGAAGCCCGAAACGATCGCGCAAGTTTGACGGCGCGATGACAAAAACAAACATGTATTTGCGCGGCTGACGCGCTGCGTGACTTCCTGCGTTCACGATTCGATGGCACAATCGAGCCTGTTTCTGAAGGCCCTTCCTTGCCACAGTCGCATCCGCTAATCGGTCAAGCCGTGTTGCGGAAGGTTAATCAACCAGCCATATCCAGTTATGGCCAGCTAATGTTTCCCAGAGGGAAACGGAGGTCAGCGTAATGAGTTCAAGCTCACAGACGGCGTCTTCGTCCGTCTATTCAGCCTATCAGGGCAACACCTATCTCTTCGGGGGCAATGCGCCCTACGTCGAAGAGATGTACGAAAACTACCTCGCCAACCCCGGCAGCGTGCCCGACAACTGGCGCGAGTATTTCGACGCCCTGCAAAACGTCCCGGCTGTCGATGGCAGCAATGCCAAGGACGTGCCGCACCTGCCTGTGGTTAATGCCTTTGCCGAGCGCGCCAAGCAGGGCGGTACCCGCGTGGTGGTGGCCAGCCAGGACGCCGAGATGGGCCGCAAGCGCACCGCCGTGCAGCAGCTGATCGCCGCCTACCGCAACGTGGGTGCCCGCTGGGCCGACCTGGACCCTCTCAAGCGCACGGAGCGTGATCACATCCCCGAACTCGATCCGTCCTTTTACGGATTCAGCGACGCTGACCAGGAAACGGTGTTCAACACCAGCAACACCTTCTTTGGCAAGGAGACCATGAGCCTGCGCGAGCTCATGAACGCCCTGCGTGAAACCTACTGCGGCACCATCGGTACCGAGTACATGTACATCACCGACCAGAACCAGAAGCGCTGGTGGCAGCAAAAGCTGGAGAGCATCCGCAGCAAACCCAATTTCACCGCCGAAAAGAAGCTGCACATCCTGGACCGGCTGTCCGCAGCGGAAGGCCTGGAGCGCTTTCTGCACACCAAATATGTGGGACAAAAACGCTTCTCGCTTGAAGGCGGGGAAAGCTTTATTGCCAGCATGGACGAGTTGATCCAGCGCAGCGGCAGCATAGGTGTCAAGGAAATTGTCATCGGCATGGCCCACAGGGGCCGTTTGAACGTGCTGGTCAACTCGCTGGGCAAGGTTCCGGCCAATCTGTTTGCCGAGTTTGACCACACCGCGCCCGAAGACCTGCCCAGTGGCGACGTCAAATACCACCAGGGTTTCAGCTCCGACGTGACCACCCCTGGCGGGCCGGTGCACCTGAGCCTGGCCTTCAACCCTTCGCACCTGGAAATCGTCAACCCCGTGGTGGAGGGCTCGGTGCGGGCCCGCATGGACCGCCGCGCCGACCCCAAGGGCTTGCAGGTGCTGCCGGTGCTGGTGCACGGCGATGCGGCCTTTGCAGGGCAGGGCGTTGTCATGGAAACGCTGGCGCTGGCCGAAACCCGCGGTTATTCCACTGGCGGCACGGTCCACCTGGTGATCAACAACCAGATCGGTTTCACCACCAGTGACCCGCGTGACAGCCGGTCTACCCTGTATTGCACCGACGTCGTCAAGATGATCGAAGCGCCGGTGCTGCACGTCAACGGCGACGATCCCGAAGCGGTGGTGCTGGCAACGCAACTCGCGCTCGAGTTCCGCATGGCTTTCCAGAAAGACGTGGTGGTCGACATCATCTGTTTCAGAAAGCTGGGTCACAACGAACAGGACACGCCGGCGCTGACACAGCCCCTGATGTACAAAAAAATCGCCCAGCATCCGGGCACCCGCCGGCTGTACGCCGACAAGCTGTCTGCCCAGGGCATGGGCGAAACGCTGGGCGATGACATGGTCAAGGCCGTGCGCGCCGCGCTGGATGCGGGCAAAAGCACTTTTGATCCGGTGGTCACCAACTTCAAGAGTAACTACGCGGTCGACTGGAGTCCTTACCTGGGCCGCAAGTGGACCGACGCTGGCGACACCGCCATTCCCATGGCCGAGTGGAAACGCCTGGCCGACAAGGTGAGCACCATTCCCGCCACGGTCACCGCCCACCAACTGGTCAAGAAGGTGTACGACGACCGCGCCGCCATGGGTCGGGGTGACATGCCGGTCGACTGGGGCATGGGCGAGCACATGGCTTTTGCCTCGCTGGTGGCCAGCGGCTACCCGGTGCGTCTGTCCGGCGAAGACTGCGGACGCGGCACCTTCACTCACCGCCACGCCGTCATTCACGACCAGAGCCGCGAAAAATGGGACACGGGCACCTATGTGCCGCTGCAAAACGTCGCCGAAAACCAGGCGCCTTTTGTTGTCATTGACTCCATCCTCTCCGAGGAAGCGGTGCTCGCGTTCG
The DNA here is from genome assembly GCA_021731285.1 of Polaromonas sp. GTDB lineage: Bacteria > Pseudomonadota > Gammaproteobacteria > Burkholderiales > Burkholderiaceae_C > Polaromonas. Next base: position 35,340 of record JAKFXR010000094.1, read on the forward strand.
AGTACGGCTATGCGTCCAACGATCCCAACACGCTGGTGATCTGGGAAGCCCAGTTCGGCGACTTCGTCAATGGCGCGCAGGTGGTGATCGACCAGTTCATCGCCTCGGGCGAGGTCAAGTGGGGCCGCGTCAACGGCATCACCTTGATGCTGCCGCACGGCTATGAAGGACAGGGCCCGGAGCACAGCTCGGCGCGCCTGGAGCGCTTCATGCAACTGTCGGCAGACACCAACATGCAGGTGGTGCAGCCCACCACGGCCAGCCAGATTTTCCACGTGCTGCGCCGCCAGATGGTGCGCAACCTGCGCAAGCCGCTGATCATCATGACGCCCAAGTCGCTGCTGCGCAACAAGGACGCGACCTCACCGCTGAGTGAATTTACCAAGGGCAGCTTCCAGACCGTGATTCCGGACAGCGGCGCCCTGAAGGCCGACAAGGTCAAGCGCGTCATCGCCTGTTCCGGCAAGGTGTATTACGACCTGGCCAAGAAGCGGGAAGAAAAGGGAATAGACGATACGGCCATCCTGCGCATCGAGCAGCTCTATCCCTTCCCGCACAAGGCCTTCGCGAGCGAGCTCAAGAAGTATCCCAACGCCACCGACATTGTGTGGTGCCAGGACGAGCCCCAAAACCAGGGCGCCTGGTTCTTTGTGCAGCACTACATCCACGAGAACATGGCAGAGGGCCAGAAGCTCGGCTACTCCGGCCGGGCAGCCTCCGCATCCCCCGCCGTGGGGTACTCGCACCTGCATCAGGAGCAGCAAAAAGCGCTGGTTGACGGCGCGTTTGCCAAGCTCAAGGGCTTTGTGCTGTCCAAATAAAAAAAATGTTCAAGCGCGGCCGCCTTCGCTCGAGGCGGCCGTTGCCAACCCCCACATCCGAAAGAATCACATGGCTACCGTAGAAGTCAAAGTCCCCCAGTTGTCCGAGTCCGTCGCCGAGGCGACCATGTTGCAGTGGAAGAAGAAGGTGGGAGACACCATCGCCATCGATGAAATCCTGATCGAAATCGAGACCGACAAGGTGGTGCTCGAAGTGCCGGCCCCTGCAGCTGGCGTGTTGTCGGAGATCCTGGTCGCAGACGGCGGGACCGTCGCTGCTGAACAGCTGATCGCAAGAATCGATACCGATGGCAAGGTCGCCGCAGCGCCCGCAGCCACAGCCGCAGCCCCTGCTGCAGCCGCACCGACGGCAGCAGTGGCGAGCGCTCCTGCCCCCGCAGGTGGCAGCATGGCCGGCGTGGCCATGCCCGCTGCCGCCAAGCTGATGGCGGACAACCAGCTGGCATCCGGTTCGGTACCGGGTACCGGCAAGGATGGCCGCGTCACCAAAGGCGACGTGCTGGGTGCGGTTGCCACCGGATCCGCTCCCAAATCCGTAGCGCCTGGTGCCATACCGACGGGAGCTCCGACCAGTTCTTTGCCTCAAGTACCGGTGTCTGCCAAGGCCAACGAGCTGGGTCAGCGTCCTGAGCAGCGCGTTCCCATGAGCCGTCTGCGTGCCCGGATTGCCGAGCGCCTGCTGCAATCGCAGTCAACCAACGCCATCCTGACCACTTTCAATGAAGTGAACATGGCGCCGGTGATCGAGATGCGCAAACGCTTCCAGGAAAAGTTTGAAAAGGAGCACGGCGTGAAGATTGGCTTCATGAGCTTTTTCGTCAAGGCGGCGGTCCATGCATTGAAAAAATACCCGGTGCTCAATTCCTCAGTGGACGGCAACGACATTGTTTACCACGGCTACTTCGACATCGGCATTGCTGTCGGCTCACCGCGCGGTCTGGTGGTGCCCATCCTGCGCAATGCTGACCAGATGAGTTTTGCCGACATTGAAAAGAAAATCGCCGAGTACGGTGCCAAGGCGCGCGACGGCAAGCTGGGCATTGAAGAAATGTCGGGCGGTACTTTTTCGATCTCCAATGGCGGTGTGTTCGGCTCCATGCTGTCCACGCCCATCATCAACCCGCCGCAGTCGGCCATCCTGGGCGTGCATGCGACCAAAGACCGCGCGGTTGTCGAAAACGGCCAGATCGTTGTGCGGCCAATGAACTATCTGGCCATGAGTTATGACCACCGCATCGTCGACGGCCGCGAAGCCGTGCTTGGCCTGGTGGCCATGAAAGAAGCGCTGGAAGATCCCGCCCGTCTGTTGTTTGACATCTAAGGAGCAAAGCATGTCCAAACAATTCGACGTGGTCGTCATCGGCGGCGGCCCCGGCGGCTACATTGCCGCCATCCGTGCAGCCCAGCTGGGTTTTAACGTGGCCTGTATTGACGAATGGAAAAACGCCAAGGGCGGCCCGGCCCTGGGCGGCACCTGCACCAACGTCGGCTGCATTCCGTCCAAGGCTTTGCTCCAGTCATCCGAGCACTACGACCATGCCAGCCACCACTTTGCCGAGCATGGCATCGAGGTCAAGGGCCTGGGCCTGGATGTGGCGAAGATGGTGGGCCGCAAGGATGCGGTGGTCAAGCAGAACAACGACGGCATTGTTTATCTGTTCAAGAAGAACAAGGTGACGTTTTTCCATGGCCGCGGCTCGTTTGCTGCGGCTAAAGATGGCTTGTACGACATCAAAGTCGCTGGTGCTGCTGAAGAAACGATCTCTGGCAAGCACGTCATCGTCGCCACAGGCTCCAATGCGCGCGCCTTGCCTGGCGCGCCTTTTGATGAAGAAAACATCTTGTCCAACGACGGTGCCTTGCGCATAAGCGCGGTGCCGAAAAAACTGGGTTTGATTGGCTCTGGCGTGATTGGCCTGGAGATGGGTTCTGTCTGGCGTCGCCTGGGCGCCGAAGTGACTGTTCTGGAAGGTCTGCCCACGTTTTTGGGCGCGGTCGACCAGCAGATTGCGAAGGAAGCCCACAAGGCCTTCGTCAAGCAAGGCCTGAAAATCGAGCTTGGTGCCAAGGTCGGCGAGATCAAGACCGGCAAGAAGGGCGTGTCTGTCGCCTGGACCAATGCCAAAGGTGAAGCCCAGACGCTGGAGGTCGACAAGCTGATCGTGTCCATTGGCCGGGTAGCCAACACCACCGGCCTGGCGCCTGAAGCCGTGGGCCTGAAGCTTGACGAGCGTGGCGCCATCGTGGTCGACGCCGAATGCAAAACCAACCTGCCCAATGTCTGGGCGGTGGGCGATGTGGTGCGTGGTCCCATGCTGGCGCACAAGGCCGAGGAAGAGGGCGTGGCTGTGGCCGAGCGCATTGCCGGCCAGCACGGTCATGTCAACTTCAACACCATTCCCTGGGTGATCTACACCAACCCCGAGATCGCATGGGTCGGTCAGACCGAAGAGCAGATCAAAGCGGCGGGACGCGCCTACAAGGCGGGGACCTTCCCGTTTCTGGCCAACGGGCGCGCACGCGCTCTGGGCGACACCACCGGCATGGTCAAGATGCTTGCAGATGCGGCAACCGACGAGATTCTGGGCGTGCACATCGTGGGCCCCATGGCGAGCGAGCTGATTGCCGAATGTGTGGTGGCGATGGAGTTTCGCGCCAGCGCGGAAGACATCGCCAGAATCTGCCATGCGCATCCGTCACTCAGCGAGGCTACCAAAGAGGCAGCGCTGGCAGTGGACAAGCGAACACTTAACTTCTAAGGCATGTTGGCCCCCACGCTCTCCCACGTCGTGTGGGTCGCAGCACCTTGCAGGCCGCCGCTCGCCAGAGGCTTCGCTTCTGGCGCCTGTCCAAACCTGCTCAAGCAGGTTCGGAGCTGCAGGCACCAGCCCCGCGGGGGCGTAGGAGCCTGTCGGGCTTGGGGCGTCGAGAGCGAGAATCGGCCCCAGCGAGGACAGTTTTTACCGGGTTTGCTGTCCCATAGCCCAGCTATGGGACAAAAAGACGGTGAAAAATGGACCGCTGCGGTCGATTTGCAGCCGACGATTCCCAAGTCGGGCAGGCTCCTAACAGGCTTGGGGCGGCCCTGCGTCGGCTTATGACATCAGTCCTCGAGCAGTATCAGCTTGAACTGGCTGCTCGCGGCTATCAGAGCGATCCCGCCCAGCTTCGGGCCGTAGAGGCACTGGATCGCTGCGCACATGAGTGGGCTGAGTTCAAGGAACAGCGATCCAATGCGCTGAAAAAACTCATCAACCGGCCCGACATTCCGCGTGGTGTCTACATGCACGGCGGGGTGGGGCGCGGAAAAAGCTTCCTGATGGACTGCTTCTACAACGCGGTGCCGCTCAAGCGCAAGACGCGTTTGCATTTCCATGAGTTCATGCGTGAGGTCCACCGCGAACTGCGTGAGCTGCAAGGCACGGTCAACCCGCTCGATGAACTTGGCGAGCGCATTGCCAAACGCTACCGGCTGATCTGTTTTGATGAATTTCATGTGGCCGATATCACCGATGCGATGATTCTGCACAGGCTTCTTTCGGCGCTTTTCGACAACGGCGTGGGTTTTGTCACCACGTCCAACTTCCATCCGGACGACCTGTACCCCGACGGCCTGCACCGCGAGCGCATTTTCCCGGCCATAGCGTTACTCAAGGACAGGCTGGAGGTCTTGAGTGTCGACAACGGCACCGACTACCGCAGGCGGACCATGGAGCAGGTCAAGCTCTATCACTGTCCGCTCGGCCAGCAGGCCGACCTTGAAATGGAAGAGGCGTTCAACCGGCTCGCCGAATCCCATGACGAATCTCCTGTCCTGAACATCGAGTCGCGCCAGATCGCCGCGAGACGCAAAGCCGGCGGTGTGGTGTGGTTTGACTTCAAGACCTTGTGTGGTGGTCCACGGTCGCAGAATGACTACCTGGAAATCGCCAGCCAGTTTCACACCGTGCTGCTCAGCGACGTGCCCTACATGCCGGTGCGCATGGCTTCAGAAGCGCGGCGCTTTACATGGCTGGTGGATGTTCTTTACGACCGCCGTGTCAAACTCATCATGTCGGCGGAAGTAGCACCCCAGGCGTTGTACACAGAGGGCCCGCTGGCCCATGAGTTTCCCCGGACGGTATCGCGCCTGGGTGAAATGCAGTCGGCAGAATTTTTGGCGCTTGAACGCAGGAACGTGGACACCAAACTGACATGAAAAGATGGATTTTTTCGCTGCTGATAGGGGCTGCTGCCGGCGCGGGCGCGCAGTCCGCGGGGGACGCGGCCCTGGCGGCGGGTGACCGTGAGCGTGAAAAGCTCAACGCTGTCCGGCTGGCGCAGGAGGCCGCTTTCGACGCACAGGAAGCGGCTTGTTACAAAAAATTCTTCGTCAACAACTGTCTCATTGAGGTCAAGTCCTATCGGCGCGAAGCCATGGCCGAGCTCAAGCGGCAGGAAGTGGCACTTAACGACGAAAAACGCCGCATCAAGGCCGCTGAGCAGATCACCAGCATTGAGCAAAAGTCATCGCCAGAAGTCCAGCAACAGGCGGCGGAGCGCCGTGCCAAGTCATTGGAGGACGAGCGTGCCCGCCTTGAGCGGTCGCGCAAGAAGGCGGAAGAGCGCGGTGAGATGAAACAGGGTGAAGCGCAAAATGCAGCCACCACGGCTGGCAAGCTCAAAGGCTCACAGGAAAGAGCCCAGGTGCGTGTTGATAAACAGGCTGCGATTGCTCAGGAAGTCGAGAAATACAAGGACAAACAGGAAGAAGTCCGGGAGAGAAAAGCCAGTCGCGAGAAAAAGCAGCGCGAGCAGACAAAACCGCCTGCCGCGCCCCTGCCAACCCCAGGCTAGTGTTCTGTCCCGCAAATAAGGTGATGAAAGGAAATTGTCCAGTCGGCTGTCACGCAAGGCGCGAGGAGGCAACATAGCCCTAGCTATGGCAACGACGCGCAACGCCGCATGGCGGCTGAATGGGCGATTTCATATCGCCTTTATTTGTGGGACAGGACACTAGTCCAGCGCCTCGAATTTCACGATCACCAGAGACAGGTTGTCGCCACCGCCGTGGGCCCGCGACCTGGCTTTCTGGATCAGAAACTCTGATGCCTCACGCGGAGACAGCATGGACAAGGCAGAGCCCATTTCGTTGGGACTGAAATAGTGCCAAACGCCGTCGCTACAGGCTATCAGCGTATCTCCCGGTCGCAACTGCGGGATAAAGTGCTGGCTGATGGGGGGGCCTTCTTCGGTGCCCAGGCATCCCATCAGGATATTGGACTGGGGGTGAACGTTGGCCTCTTCGTCGGTGATCTCGCCCTTGTCCACCAGTGTCTGGACATACGAATGGTCGATGGTTCGCTTGACCATCTTGCTGCCATGGAAATGATAGACACGTGAGTCGCCTGCATGAACCCAGTGGCAGTCGCCTGCGGGGTTGATCAGGAAGGCTGCCAGCGTGCTGTGGGGTTCCTGCTCTGCCGAAATGGCCGTGAGTTTGATGACGGTGTGCGCCTCCTCTACCAGCTGCTTGAGCATGGACACGGGGTCATCGGAAACCGGTGAATAACGCTCAAACAACTGCTTGGCCGTCATCATGACCTGGTCAGAAGCCTTGCGACCACCGCTTCGCCCGCCCATGCCGTCGGCAACGATGCCGAGCATGCAGCCGGCGATGCGTGAATGGGTGAGCAGGGCCACCTGGTCCTGCTGGTAGTCCCGGTCTCCCTTGTGAATACCGGTCGACGCTGTGATTCGATAACCTTTGGACATCTTGGTGCCGAGCCGTGTGGACTCGATTTATCTCCGTAATCGACGTATTATCAGACGAAGCATACCGCCCCGGACAAAAACCTTGGACCTGAATTTACATTCCCCGGCGCGCCGACTGATTGAGCTCAGGATAGAGCACGCCGATCTGGATGCCCTGGTGGACATCTCATCGCACGCCATTCCCATTGACGAATTGATGCTCCGGCGCCTGAAGAAGCGTCGCTTGTCGCTGCGCGACAAGATATCCCAGCTCGAACTGTCGCTGGACCCGCCCCAGCCCGCCTGATGGATCTTGCGTCTCAAGTCCGGGAGGCTTTTGCTCCCGACGGCGTGCTGGCTCGCGCAAGCGAACATTTTGTTCCCCGTGAGGGCCAAACCGCGATGGCGCTAGCCGTCGCGCGCGCCATAGAAGATGCTTCGCCGCTTGTGGTGGAGGCCAGTACCGGCGTTGGCAAAACCTTTTCCTACCTGGTGCCGGCGCTGCTCAGCGGTGAGCGGGTGTTGCTGTCCACTGCCACCAAGGCCCTGCAGGACCAGTTGTTTGGACGGGATTTGCCGGGGCTCGTCAAAGCGCTGGGTGTTCCCGTCAGCACCGCGCTGCTCAAAGGACGCGGCAGCTACCTTTGCCTGCACCGGATGGACATGGCGCGCCATGACGCCAGCTTCCCGGAGCGCAGTGCCTTGCGTGCCCTGGCGAAGGTGGAAGAGTGGGCGCAAGTGACCCGGACTGGTGACCTGGCCGAGCTTGACGGACTTGACGAACGATCCCCCGTGATTCCATGGGTCACTTCCACCCGGGAAAACTGCCTGGGCTCCCCATGCCCGCAGTTTCGGGCCTGTCACGTCAATCTGGCGCGCCGCGAGGCTCTGGCCGCGGACGTGGTGGTGATCAACCATCACTTGTTTTTCGCCGACATGGCTGTGCGCGAGTCAGGTGTCGCGGAATTGCTGCCGACGGTGAGAATTGCGATTTTTGATGAAGCGCACCAGCTCAATGAGACCGGCGTGCAGTTTTTGGGGAAAAACCTCTCGACCGGTCAATTGCTCGATTTCTCCCGCGACGTGCTCGGTGCTGGTCTGCAGTTCGCACGTGGCCTGCTCGACTGGGCGGCATTGGCTGGCGCAACTGATCACGCGGCGCGGGAATTGCGTCTATGTGTCGGAAAGGCTTATCCAGGCAGCAAGCTGCGCTGGCTTGACCTGGTCCCGGAAGGATTGAGCCCGGGCGAATGGATGCCCGCGCTTGCCGCCGTTCAAACTTCTCTGGCTGCCGCTTGCGAGGCGCTGGACACCGTGAGCGAAATCGCGCCCGATTTCGCGCGTTTGCATGAACGGGCGACGGAGCTGCAGGCGAGGGCTCAGGCCTTCACCGGGCCTGTTGAGGCCGGGGGTGTTCGCTGGCTGGATGTGGGAACGCAACTGCGTCTGGTGGAGTCTCCGCTGGATATTTCGAAGGCATTGCGGGCCAGGGTTTTTGGTGAGGGTGCGTCGGCCAGAACATGGATATTTACATCAGCCACCTTGGGCGATGACGAAAAATTGAGCTGGTTTACCGAACCTTGTGGCCTGACTGGCGCTACCGTGTTGCGGGTGGGAAGCCCTTTTGACTATGCGCGTCAGGCGGCATTTTACGTACCGGTCAATCTACCCAAGCCCGCCGACCCGGGCCATACCGCCGCGGTGGCGGCCGCCGCGGCAAGCTGGACGCGCCGGCTGGAGGGGCGCACCATGGTACTGACGACGACGCTGCGCGCATTGCGGGGGATCGGGGATGCACTGCAGACGGAATTTGAAAGTTCGGCGGTGATCGAGGTCCTGGTGCAGGGAAGCATGCCAAAACGAACCTTGATTGAGCGCTTTCGCGAGGGTGACAGCCACGGCGGGCGAGCCTGCGTCCTGGTTGCGTCAGCGTCCTTCTGGGAGGGCATTGATGTTCCCGGTGACGCTTTGCAACTGGTGATTATTGACAAGCTGCCCTTTCCTCCGCCCAACGATCCGATGGTGGAGGCCAAGTCACGGCTGCTTGAGGCGGGTGGGAAAAGCGCCTTCAATGACTACTTTCTTCCCGAGGCGGCAGTCGCCCTGAAGCAGGGCGCCGGTCGCCTGATACGCCGCGAGACCGATCACGGCCTACTGATTGTCTGTGACAGCCGGCTGGCGACCATGGGCTATGGCAAACGCCTGCTGCGGGCTTTGCCGGCCATGCGGCGTCTGCAGTCCGAGGGCGAACTCTCGGACTGGCTGGATTCACTTACCAGAACTTGTACCAGGGCTCGTTGACCGATTTGAAGCCTTTGGACAGGTATTCGCTTTTCGGGTAGGTCGTTTCCATGACACGTCTGGCGTCGTCGCGCAACTGGACCATGCCCAGAGCGTCGTAGGATTTGTAGAGAATAAAAACGGCTTCTTCCAGCACCGGAACATCGCGGTAGTCGGATATCGCCAGTTGCGCGCGGTTGATGGCCGAAACGTAGGCGCCGCGGTTGTAGTAGTAGCGGGCCACGTGAACTTCATACTGGGCCAGCAGGTTGACGATGTACAGCATGCGCGAACGCGCGTCGACAGAGTATTTGGAGTCAGGAAAGCGCTCAACCAGCTCCTTGAATGACTCGAAGGACTCCTTGGCAGCTTTCTGGTCGCGCTCGGACAAATCCTGCTTGTAGATAAAACTGAACAGACCCAGGTTTTCGTTGAAGTTGACCAGGCCCTTGAGGTACAGGGCGTAGTCCACGGCAGGGCTGGAGGGATGCAGTTTGATGAAGCGATCCAGCGTTGCGAGGGCCTGCGCCTGCTCGCCGCCCTTGAATTGCGCATACGCCTTTTCAAGCTGCGCCTGCTGTGCAAGCGGCGTGCCGGCGGCGCGGCCCTCGAGTTTTTCAAACAGGGGGATGGCCTTGTCGTAGGCGCCTGAATTCGCCTCGTCCCTCGCTTCCGCGTAAATTTTGTTGGGGCTCCAGGCCGCTGTTGGGTCTTTCACGGTGCTGGAGCAGCCTGCGAGGAGAAGCACGCCCGCAAGCACCGCAGCCGAAAAGGGCGATATCACTGGAACAACCGATAATTTGATGGAAAACATCGCAATTGATCCTCTTGATGACTGATTCTGTACAAAGCAAATTAATTATATCGGGCAGCGCTGTGCAAGCCGGCCATCTCGACGAGATTCTGGACGAGGCGGAGGCGGGCCCCGATGTGGAGTTGCGTGAGGGCACGGTTGCAGCAAGCAGTCATGGTGGCCGCCTGGACCGTGCACTGGCTGGCATTGTGCCCGAGTTTTCCCGCAGTTACCTTCAGCAGTTGATTGAGCTTGCTGCGGTCCGGCTCAATGGCAAGATTGCCACCAAGGCGGCTGCCAAAGTCAGGGCCGGTGACGCTCTCCAGATCGAACTCAGGCCCACGCCGCAGAGTCAGGCCTTCACGCCCGAGCCCATGGCACTGGAGCTTGTCTTTGAAGACGAGTACCTGCTGGTCATCAACAAGCCCGCCGGTCTGGTGGTGCATCCAGCGCCAGGTAACTGGAGTGGCACTTTGCTCAACGGACTGCTCGCGCGGGATCCACAGGCCTGTCTGTTGCCGCGTGCAGGAATTGTGCACAGGCTGGACAAGGACACCAGCGGATTGATGGTGGTGGCCCGCAAGCGCCAGGTCATGGATCGCCTGGTCGAAATGATTGCGGCCCGGACGGTGAGTCGCGAGTACCTGGCGATTGCGCATGGGGCATGGCAGGGCCCGAAGGCGCGCCAGATTGAGCTGCCCATCGGCAGGGATCCGCGAAACCGTCTGCGCATGGCGGTGGTTGATCTGGAGAAACAGTCCGGCAAATCAGCGTCGACGGGGGTTTCCCTGCTGCACAGCGAAGGGGCCTATTGCCTGGTGCGGTGCAAGCTCCAGACGGGACGAACCCACCAGATCCGGGTGCACATGGCGTCCATGGGCCATCCGCTGGTTGCCGACGAAGTCTATGGCGGCCGGCCGGTCGGCAAGCTGCAGCGGCAGGCGCTTCATGCAACGAAACTGGCTTTTGTACACCCGGTGACCGGGGTTGATCTGGAGTTCACCGCCCCCCTGCCCACCGACCTGACGGAGCTGCTGGAAAGCCTGGGGCTGAGATACAATTGAGGCCAGTAGTTTTTCTGCTATCTTTGTGCTGTCTTTAGCACAGCGCCCCTGGCCAAGCGGTGCGCATGACTGTGAACTGCGCCGCCAGGCGCCTTTACCTCGAATAATTTCGGAACCAAGTACATGATGACGACGGATGCCAAGCGCGTCCTCGAAACGGCACTTATTTGCGCTCAGCAGCCACTGCCTCTGCGTGAAATGGGTGTTCTGTTCAACGGGGCGCTGACGGCGGATACTCTCAAGCTTTTGCTCGAGGACTTGCAAAACGACTGGTCCGGGCGCGGCGTGGAACTGGTGCATGTAGCCACCGGCTGGCGCTTCCAGAGCCGGCCCCAGATGCGCGAGTACCTGGACCGCCTTCATCCCGAGAAGCCGCCCCGATACACCCGTGCAACGCTGGAAACGCTGGCGATCATCGCCTATCGCCAACCGGTCACCCGGGGCGACATGGAAGATATTCGCGGAGTGACCATCAACAGTTTGATCCTGAAACAGCTGGAAGACCGTGGCTGGGTGGAAGTCATCGGGCATCGTGAAACCGTGGGCCGGCCGGGGCTGTATGCCACCACCCGGCAGTTTCTTGACGATCTGGGCGTGGAATCGCTTGACCAGCTACCGGCGATGGATAACCCTGCCGGGCAGGCATCGATGCTGGAACAAATCGAATTCGGCATGGGTCCGGCCGCCGCGGAGGCTCTGGGCGAGTCTGATGTGCCTGACGATGCGCCGTTCGAGCCGGCACAAACAGATGCCGACAAGCCGCAGGACAACCCTGTCAACAGCAACTGATCTGCGGATCAACACGCCGAGCGACACCCATGAATTCAATTGACCCTCCTGCCCCGGCCATTCCGGGCGAACTGGATGAAGAGCCGAAACAGGGTTTTGCCCTTCAACCGCCGGCGAGCAATGCTACTGTTTTTGTAGCAGATGAGGGGCCGTCGGAGCCGGTTGCCGTCCCTGTCCGGGAGGCTGGCGTGCCTTTGCCTTTGCCTTTGGATTCCTCACTGGCCAACCGTTTTGAAGACGTTGTCACTGGCAAGTTTGATGCTGATGAAGAAGATGTGGCTCTGGAGCTGCCCAAGCGCGTGTTGTCGGCTCAGCCCGATACACCCAAGCTGCACAAGGTGCTGGCGCAAGCCGGCCTGGGCTCTCGCCTTGAAATGGAGCAGTTGATACTCGAAGGCCGCATCTCGGTGAATGCAGAGCCCGCTCATATTGGGCAGCGAATCCAGTTTGGCGACACGGTCAAGGTCAACGGCAAGCCGATCCGGGTGCGAATCGATCCGCCCCCTCCCCGCGTGATTGCGTATCACAAGCCAGCTGGCGAAGTGGTGACGCACGACGATCCGCAAAACCGGCCGACCGTCTTTCGGCGCCTTCCCAAACTGTTTCAGGGCAAGTGGCAGTCGGTTGGCCGGCTGGACCTGAACACCGAAGGCCTGCTGCTGCTAACAAGCTCGGGAGAGCTGGCCAATCGGCTGATGCACCCCAGGTTCGGCCTGGAGCGCGAGTACGCGGTGCGGGTTCTGGGGGCGCTCAGCAACGAAGAGAAAAAGCGCCTGCTCGATGGGGTGAGTCTTGACGACGGACAGGCGCAGTTCAGCACGCTTGAAGCAGGGGGGGGCGAGGGAGCCAATTGCTGGTACCGGGTCACCATTTCCGAAGGCCGCAACCGGGAAGTCAGGCGCATGTTTGAGGCGGTGGGCCACGCTGTGAGCCGTCTCATCCGGATCCGCTACGGCGCGGTTGTGCTTCCAAGGGGACTCAAACGCGGTGCGTTTGTGGAGCTCGACGAACGTGACATTCTGGATTTGACCGGTGCCGTCCATCGTTCTGAATCGCGCGGCGATCCACGGGGACCGAAGGCGCCTTCGCCTCCCCGCGAGGGTGCCACGGGGGATGGTCGCCCGGGACGCGGACCTCGCAGAAACGACCGGTCACGGGGCAACCGGGATCGGACCGGGCCCGGTCTGCCCAGGCCGGTAGATGCTCAGGGGCCGGGGCAAGCGATGCCCGAGCAGACAGACGGCCATGAGCAAGATCCCCACGATCTTCAACCACCCTTGCAGCGTGTCGATTCGCCGCGCGAAGGAAATCGCCGTCGTGGCGGCAAGGGCCGTGGCGCAGGCGGCGGCAACGTTAGCGCCGGCAATTTCCGTAATCCGGGACCGCCGGGTCAAGGGCGTCGCGATGACCGCGGGGACAGAGGCGACAAAGTTCCCGGTGGTGCCCAGCCGGACCCCATGAAGACATCGTTTGGGTATATCGGCGCAGAAACGTTTACCCGGCAGCGTCAAGGCCAGGGGCAAGGTCAGCGGCGCGGCGGCGGCGGCGGCAACGCCGGCGGCGGAGGCGGAGCAGGGCAGCGGCGTGGTGGTGGCGGCGGCGGTGGGAATCGCGGCGGCAACCGGGGTAGCGGTGGCGGCAACCTGGGCGGAAACCGCTAATACCCGCCTTCGCC
>JAKFXR010000047.1 GCA_021731285.1 Polaromonas sp.
TTAAATGATCTCGTTTGGTGCCGTCGTCATAAGTCACAGTCGTTACAAATCGGGGGAAATCTATATCAGCTGCAGCCGTTTCGGCAGCAAGCCAGCTGTGCTGCCATGCTTTAAAGGCGTCTTTGCCCGCGAGAAAGTGCTCCATGCAAGCATCCCGCCACTGACGGCGCGTGAATACCCCATCCGGGCCGTACCCGATTTCGTTGAGGTCGTGCACCTTAATATTGACGACCTTCTTCTGTGACTGGGTAGGCATGTTGCTCATCGGTCAAGTGTAAGTAAACACCGGCATATTAAAAGCTTTGCTCCCGCGTGAAAGGGCGACGGTCCTGCCCTCCTAAAATACTGCATGCACATACATATTCTGGGGATTTGCGGAACCTTCATGGGAGGGCTGGCGGCGCTGGCCCGCGAGGCGGGGCACAAAGTGACTGGCTGCGATACCGGCGTCTACCCGCCCATGAGTGATCAGTTGCGCGGCCTGGGTATCGAATTGATCGAAGGTTATGGCGCGGACCAGCTGGCTTACCGGCCCGACGTCTTTGTGGTGGGCAACGTCGTGTCTCGCGCGCATGACAGCGGCGGAAAGCCCAAATACCCCTTGATGGAAGCCATTCTGGACGCTGGCCTGCCTTACACCAGTGGTCCGCAATGGCTGTCGGGCCATGTGCTGCACCACCCCACACACCACCCCACCGGGCCGCGCCACGTGATGGCTGTGGCCGGCACCCACGGCAAAACAACCACCACGGCCATGCTGGCGTGGATTCTGGAGTCCGCCGGCCTGGAGCCGGGCTTTCTGGTCGGCGGCGTGCCGCTCAACTTTGGCGTGTCGGCCCGGCTGGGCGCGGGCAACACCTTTGTCATCGAAGCCGATGAATACGACACTGCCTTTTTCGACAAGCGCAGCAAGTTTGTGCACTACCGGCCGCGCACCGCCATCCTGAATAACCTGGAGTTCGACCACGCCGATATTTTTGATGATCTGGCCAGCATTGAGCGCCAGTTCCATCATCTGGTTCGCACCGTGCCATCGACCGGCCGGATCGTCGCCAATGCCAGAGAAACCAGCCTCGAACGGGTTCTGGCGCTGGGCTGCTGGAGTGAGCGGATACTTTTCGGCCAAGCCTCTGCCGGAGGATTTTCTGCGCAGGGAGAGCCCGCTGCTTTTGACGTGATGAAGGACGGGCGCAAAGTCGCCCGCGTGCAATGGAACATCAGCGGCGTACACAACCAGCTCAACGCCCTGGCGGCCATTGCGGCAGCCGAACACGTGGGGGTCGATCCGCAGGTGGCCGCCGACGCACTTGCGGAGTTCCAGAACGTCAAGCGGCGCATGGAGGTCCGCGGGCTGGTGCAGCGCCACGGGGGAACCATCACCGTGTATGACGATTTTGCCCACCATCCCACCGCCATCGAGACAACCATAGACGGCCTGCGCCGGCAGCTGAGCGGCAACAGCCAGCGCATCCTGGCCATTTTCGAGCCTCGCAGCAACACCATGAAGCTGGGCACCATGATGGCGCAACTGCCGGGCAGCCTGGCACAGGCCGATCTGGCCTTCTGCCACGCGGGCGGCCTCGACTGGGACGCCCGCGCCGTGCTGGCGCCCATGGGCACGCGGGCGCAGGTGGCGGACAGCATTGATGAACTGGTGCGCCAGGTTGCCTCAGCCGCCAGGCCGGGCGACCATTTGCTGTGCATGAGCAATGGCGGCTTTGGCGGCATTCATGCGAAGTTGCTGGAAGCCCTGAAGCTCGGTTGATTTACTATATTTTTTATAGCAAACCTTTCCCGTTGTCAAAGGGCCAACGCTTAAAACACCTCATAAAAGAGGTGACAACCAGAACCACAGCCAGGCCACAGCCAGGCCACAGCAGATTACTTCGGCCCGAGTTGCACCGGTGCCGTCAAATCAACGGTCATGCGGGGATACGGCTGCTGCATTGGGCCGGAGCTTGCCTCCCGGGAGAAACTTCCGGCGACGCTGTTGGGCGAGTTGACCGGCAAGGTTTCCCTGCGGGCAGCAAAGCCGCCCGTGCCGGCCTTGTCTGCCGTCGTGGTGACAGATCCGGCGAAGTAAAGGCTGGCCAGATCACGGCCCAGTTGCGCCGGTGCCAGTCCGGTACGCCGCTGCAGGGCATCAAAGCCCACGGCTTCAATCGACAGTTCGCGCAACAACACCAGTTGCGAGTCCTTCAGCCAGCGCGTCGGCACGCCGGGCGCGCGACGAAAATACACAGGCCTGCTGCGGTAACGCGGCGGCAACACATCGCGCACCGTGCGCTGCGCATAGACCCATCTGAGCTGGGCGAGGCTGCTGGGTTGAAAGTGGGCAGGGATGTCATTGCCCAAACGCGGCCGGCTTTCCCAACGCGCCAGTTCAAAATCGACCGGGTCGGTGGCCGGCGCCATGCCGATACGCCATTCGTAAAAATCCATCACAGCCAGAAGCTGACCCTTGTGGCTGACATGGTAGATGCCCGGCTGCAACTGGCTCTCTCGGGCGATCAGTTGCCCGCCGAGCACAAACTGGCAGCGCAAGGGTCGCAGCCAGCCCTCGAACTGCTGCAATACCTTGTGCACATCAGCATCCGAGTCGAGAGCAAACGTGCAGGCTGGCTCAAAATCGGAACGGGCCAGAGGCAGGGAAAAGGCGACGGGCCGGTCAACTTCGCTCAGGTTGAGCTGCGTGGCCCTTTCCGTCGGCTGACCCGCCAGGATCTTCACGGTGCCCGCATGCATGAGGCGGCTTTTCTCGCCGCTCACCAGCCAGGCGTCTGCTTCTGCGAAAGGCCCAACACGCCAGATCGGAGAGGCTTTGGGCAAGCGGTCCAGCAAGGCGTTCAGGTGCTCACGCTGCGCGCCGCTAAACCCGGCCAGGCCCAAGCACAGAACAGGCTGCTCAAAGGACATGTTGCCTCGTGAAGAATGAAACCGCCTCCAGCCGCACGTACACCAGCCTGGAGACGAAAACGCACACTTTAGCACCGCCTGCCGCTCAGGCGGCCGAAAAACTAGCGAGCGCGCCTGGTCCTGACCGCATCTGACAACACTTCGAGTGCGTCGGTCGAATCTTCCCAGCTGATGCAGGCGTCGGTGATGCTTTTTCCATATTCCAGCGCCTGGGCGTCGTCCTTGCCCGGCGTGAATTTCTGCGCGCCGGGCTTGAGGTGGCTCTCAATCATCAGCCCAAACACATGGCGTGAACCGCCGGCGATTTGCGTTGCAATGTCACGCGCCACTTCACGCTGCTTTTCGTGCTGCTTGGAGCTGTTGGCGTGGCTGCAATCGACCATCAGTGTCGCCGGCAGTTTGGACGCCTCCAGCTCCTTGCAGGCCGCGGCCACGCTGGCCGCGTCGTAATTGGGTGCCTTGCCGCCGCGCAAAATCACGTGGCAGTCCTTGTTGCCTTTGGTTTGCACCACAGCCACCTGCCCGTTTTTATGCACCGACAGGAAATGGTGGCCGCGGGCTGCCGCCTGAATGGCGTCGGTGGCAATGCGGATGTTGCCATCGGTACCGTTTTTGAAGCCAATCGGCGCCGACAGGCCGGAGGCCAGTTCCCGGTGCACCTGGCTTTCGGTCGTGCGTGCGCCAATCGCCCCCCAGGCGATCAGGTCACCGATGTACTGCGGCGAAATCACATCCAGAAACTCGCTGCCGGCCGGAAGCCCGAGGCGGTTGATCTCGATCAGCAACTGGCGCGCGATGCGCAGGCCTTCGTCGATGCGGAATGTCTCGTCAAGGTAGGGGTCATTGATCAACCCTTTCCAGCCCACCGTGGTGCGCGGCTTCTCAAAATAGACACGCATCACGATTTCCAGCGTCCCGGTGTATTTTTTGCGTTGCTCCGCCAGACGCCGGGCGTATTCCAGCGCCGCCGCGGGGTCATGGATGGAGCACGGGCCCATGACCACCAGCAGGCGGTCGTCCTTGCCAGCCATGATGTTGTGGATGTTCTTGCGGGTTTGCGTGATCAGCGACTCAACGGTGGTGCCGCTGATCGGGAAAAAGCGGATCAAATGCTCGGGAGGTGGCAACACGGTGATGTCCTTGATGCGTTCGTCGTCGGTTTCGCTGGTCTTGTCGACGGGTCTCGCATACCAGGCGTCGCTGGTCGGGGTGGTTTTGGCATTCATGGCGGGCTTCCTTTGGAACGAATCAAACAGATCACAAACAAATCGAAAATGAGCAGAACAAAAAAAAACCGCCGGTTGCCCGGCGGTTTTCAAGATTCTTGTAAGGTACTTTTCTGCTTACGCGAAGATCTCTCTACCGCCGGAGGCGCGTGAGAACCAAAAGTACGCAAAATAAAACTTCGCAGATGTCATGGCCTGAAATGTAGCACATGACCGCCCGGCAGCCAAAGCGGTGATATCTCTATGCCAGCCGGGGCCGCGGGTCTGGCTCTGCCAGCCCGCAGGCGCAGCGCCCCCTCGGGGGGCAGCGCAGTACACGAAGTGACAAGCGTGGGGGCTATGCCTACCCCCGCAGCTTCTCCCACCAGCGCCTGGCCCGTTGCACGCGTGACTCGTCCAGAGCGCCGGATACAGACTCCACCGCTTCGCGTCCGCACACCTGCTCATACATGTCGATCAGCAGCATGCCTTCGCCCAGGGTCCGCCAGGCCACGAGTTCGAAGTCCTCAAAGTTGACAATCTGTTTGACGGCCGGGTCGGCCAGTTCCTGCTGATTGGCCGTCAGCAGCCACTGGCCAATCAGCACCCGGAAGTTGTTGAGCGCCGTCAGATAAGACGCGTATTCGTACAGACCGCGCCAGGTCGGCGTCAGGCTGATCACCAGCGCGCGGTGCTCGCGCAAAATGGTCATCAAATCCATCAGGGGCGCGGCCAGCGCGGCGGGCTCCGGTGCGGTTTTCAGATGCGCCAGCACAGACTCAATGTTCACCGACAAGCCCGCCATGCCGTCGGCCAGCTGCAACGACTCCTCGTCGGCCATGGCCGAACGCAGAAAGTGGCTCAGCTCGCCAAAATTCTGGATGCTGGGAAGGTGCGTCGCCGGATCCAGCGGCAGGCGGGAGGCGGGGCCGGTGGTCATGCTTTGGCCTGCACGTCAGTTCGCCTGCGAAAGCTCAGGCGGTACCGCCCACGGTCAGACCGTCAATGCGCAACGTGGGCTGGCCAACGCCCACCGGCACGCTCTGGCCTTCCTTGCCGCAGGTCCCAACTCCGCTGTCAAGCTGCATGTCATTGGCAATCATGGTGACGCGGGTCAAAGCGTCCGGACCGTTGCCGACAATGGTGGCGCCCTTCACGGGATACAGGATTTTCCCGTTCTCCACCCAGAAGGCCTCGCTCGCAGAAAACACAAACTTGCCCGAGGTGATGTCCACTTGCCCACCGCCGAAGTTGGTGGCATACAGGCCCTTCTTGATGCTGGCGACAATTTCTTCGGGCGCCTTGTCACCGCCCAGCATGTAGGTATTGGTCATGCGCGGCATCGGCACATGGGCATAACTTTCTCGCCTGCCGTTGCCGGTGGGCTTGACGCCAGACAGGCGCGCGTTGAGCGAGTCCTGGATGTAGCCTTTCAAAATACCGTCTTCGATCAGCACGTTGCGCTGGCTGGCATGGCCTTCGTCGTCCACGTTGAGTGAACCGCGGCGGTCGGCAATCGTGCCGTCGTCCAGCACAGTGACACCCTTGGCCGCCACCCGTTGTCCAATACGTCCAGAAAACGCGCTCGATCCCTTGCGGTTGAAATCGCCCTCCAGGCCATGGCCAATGGCCTCGTGCAGCAGGATGCCCGGCCAACCGGGACCAAGCACCACGGTCATTTCACCGGCAGGCGCAGGGCGCGCATCCAGATTGGTCAGCGCGGCGGTGACCGCATCGTTGACGTACTGGGTGATCTGGGCTTCATCAAAATAAGCCAGGCCGAAACGTCCGCCGCCGCCGCCAGAGCCCATCTCGCGGCGGCTCACGCCGGCAACCTTCTGCTCGGCGATGACCGTCACACTCAGGCGCACCAGAGGCCGCACATCGGCTGCCAGCGTGCCGTCGGCGCGCGCCACCATTACCACGTCGTATTCGCTGGCCAGCCCGGCCATCACCTGCACAATGCGCGGGTCTTTGGCCTTGGCCAGTTTTTCCACCCTCTC
Source organism: Polaromonas sp. (assembly GCA_021731285.1). Taxonomy (GTDB): domain Bacteria; phylum Pseudomonadota; class Gammaproteobacteria; order Burkholderiales; family Burkholderiaceae_C; genus Polaromonas. Next base: position 6,125 of record JAKFXR010000047.1, read on the forward strand.
GAGCAGCTTGACCTTGGCGGTGCTGTCGAGCGTGGCGATGGGGTCCAGATCCCTGTAAAGCGAGCGGCCAGCAGCCACTTTTCGCGCGCCGACTTTGGCGCGGCCCGACCGGGTGTCTGCCGAGATGGTGCGCACGGTACGCGCCGCGTCCAGCAGGGAAGCTTCGGAGATATCGTCGGAGTAGGCAAACGCGGTTTTTTCGCCGCTGACGGCCCGCACTCCCACACCCTGGTCGATGCTGAAAGAGCCGGTTTTGACAATGCCTTCTTCCAGGCTCCAGCCTTCGCTGCGCGTGTACTGGAAATACAGATCGGCATCGTCCACGCCATGGGAGGTGATTTCACCCAGGGCGCGGTTCAGATGCGCTTCCGTCAGGCCAAAAGGCGCCAGCAACAGCTTTTGCGCGATGGCAAGACGACCCGAGGTGGATTCCGAAGTCGGGCGGGCTGCGGCGGCAGCCGGGGCGGACTTGCGCGCCGATGCCACCGTGGATTTGAGTGAGGTCATGCGGTCATTGTAGGCAGTCTGCCCCGACCCCGCCCCTGCAAGGCTTCTGTCACCGGGACAGGCAGACGCCCAAAACACCCGCCACTTCAGGCGGTGATCAGGCGCTCAGATCGCTGGTCGCCGCACCCGGCCCGTTGGTTTTGCACGATTCGATGCCGTTGTCGCGCGCGGAGGCGCTGGCGTACATCTGGCTCTGGCCGATCACCTGGTTGTTGCCGGCACGCAGGGTGAAATAGGGCGACCCGTCCTTGCCGTCAAGACGCACATACCTGGCCTCATCCGCGGCATTTTTTTTGACCGATTCAATGCCTGCGAGGGCGCTGGACTTGGTGTCGTACATCTCGCTGGCCAGAATGGTCTGCCCATTGCCCGCCAGCAAGGAGAAGAAATACTTGTCGTTTTTGGATTTCTTGAGTTCGAATTTGCCAGCCATCAGGACTCTCCTAGAGAAAAAGGGACTACAAGCGCTTGCCCTTCTTTATAGCCGACCCCGAGCGGGAGCGCAAGAACTTGTTCCTGAGTTTCCTGCGTCGCTACTCGGCACGACCTAACGGTCAACCAGGTATTTAAAAATGGCCGCATCATCAAGCGCAGCCATCCCCGCGCCATGCGCCTGGGCAAACACTTCGCTGGCTAATGCGCCAAGCGGCCCCTCGAAACCGGCGGCACGGGCCATCTCGACGGCCAGGCGCGTGTCTTTTTCAAGCAGCGTGACATGGGCGCGCGGAGCATAGTCGCCCGCTATGGCGCGGCGCATCCGGTCAGAGCCTATCCAGCTCTGGCCGCTGGACTGCTCGATCACATCCAGCGTTTTTTCGAGGTCCAGTCCCATGCGACCCGCCAGTGCCAGCGCTTCGGCCGCACCTACCAGGTTGATACCCGCCAGCAGGTTGTTGACCAGCTTGGTGCGCGCGCCATCGCCGGGTCGGTCGCTGATACGAAACACCCGCGACGAGAGGGCCTGCAGCAGGGGCCTCTGGGCTTCATACACCGCAGGCGCGCAGGCAAGCATCAGGCTCATGCTCCCGTCCCGCGCCCGGGCCGGACCGCCAGACATGGGCGCATCCACCGTGTGCACACCCATGCCGGCCAGCCGGTCTGTGAAAGATTCGACGTCCTGCGGGGCAATGGTCGGGCAGAGAATCACGGTATGGCCGGCCTGCAGCATGTGGTGCAGGCCGTGCGCGCCAAAGAGCACTTTCTCCGTCTGCACCGCGTCCACCACGCAGACCACATATGCTACGGAATTTATAGCTGCCTGAGCAGGCTCAGAAAGGGCTGCAGCTCCTTTTGACACCAAACCTTGAACCCGGACAGGGTCGATGTCACACACCTCCACCGTCCAGCCACGCTCCAGCAGGTTCAGGGCCATGCCCCCGCCCATGTTGCCAATGCCTATCAGGCTCACCTGGTTCATGCGGACCGCTAGCTTTGAACCAGCCGTTTGGCCTTGGAAATCGACATCAGGATGCCGACCGCCAGACCCAGCGTGACCATCGCTGTGCCGCCATAGCTGATAAATGGCAAGGGCACACCGACCACAGGCAGGATGCCGCTGACCATGCCCATGTTGACAAAGGCGTAGGTGAAAAAAATCATCGTGACGGCGCCAGCCAGCAGGCGCGAAAACAGGGTGGGCGCCTCCAGCGCAATCGCCAGGCCGCGCAGGATCAGGAAGACAAAGGCAGCAATCAGCACCAGGTTGCCCACCAGGCCAAACTCTTCCGAATAGGCGGCGAAGATGAAATCGGTGGTTCGTTCAGGAATGAATTCCAGGTGGGTTTGTGTGCCCTGCATGAAACCCTTGCCCAGCACCCCACCCGAACCGATGGCAATCATGCCCTGGATGATGTGAAACCCCTTGCCCAATGGGTCACGGCTCGGATCCAGCAGGGTGCAAATGCGCTGCTGCTGGTAATCGTGCAGGACCGGCCAGCGCACGCCATCGGCGCACAGCTGCGGCTCAAACCAGACCACCAGAACAATGCTCACCACAGCCAGCAACACCGGCGGCACGATCAGCTTCCAGCTCAGTCCCGCAAAAAAAATCACGGCCAGACCCGCTGCCAGCACCAGCAATGAGGTGCCGAGATCGGGCTGGCGCATGATCAGGCCGACGGGAACGATCAGCAAGGCGGCGGCTACCAGAAAATCCAGCGGCCGCAGCTGGCCTTCGCGCTTCTGGAACCACCAGGCCAGCATCAGCGGCATGGCAATTTTGAGGATTTCGCTGGGCTGGATGACGATGCCCAGGTTGATCCAGCGTCTTGCGCCTTTCTTGGTGATTCCAAAAATCGCCACCGCCACCAGCAAGCCCACACCCAAGATGTACATGGGAACGGCGAAAGCCATCAGGCGTTGCGGCGGAATCTGCGCCACAACAAACATGATGGCGCCCGCAATCAGCATGTTGCGGCCATGGTCCACAAAACGGCTGCCGTGGTCAAAGCCCGACGAGTACATGATCAGCAGCCCCGCGCAAGCCAGCAGGAAAACCGCAAACGCCAGCGGGCCATCAAAACCGCGAAACATGGGCGAGGCGCGCTGGAAAAGAGAGGGTTTGTCAAAAACGGCAGACATGGCCGTGATTATCTTCCAGCGGAGCCCGAGGTCGCGTCGAAACGAGGCCAGGCAGACGCTATATTTCTGATAGCAAACTATTTTTGTCACCAAAGGGCAGACTGCACTTTTCGCTCATCAACCGCAGGCAAGCGCCCCTCGCCGCTTACGATAGCCCCATGCGCACCACCCATCTGCTCTACCTGCACGGTTTCCGCTCTTCTCCGCTGTCGACCAAGGCCCAAACCATGGCCGCCTGTGTGCGCGAACGGCACCCGCAAGTGCACTGGTGGTGTCCGCAACTCCCGGCTTCGCCACTGGCGGCCATGCAAGGGGTCATGGACACGATCGCGGGATGGCCGCATGCCTCCATGGCCGTGGTGGGTTCGTCCCTGGGCGGGTTTTATGCGACCCATGTGGCCGAAACCCATGGCTGCAAGGCAGTGCTGCTCAACCCGGCAGTGCACCCGGCGCGCGATCTCGCCAGCTACATTGGAGAGCAGACGAGCTGGCACGACCCCTCAGAGCGATTTTTCTTCGAACCGCGCTTCGTGGACGAGTTTCGCGCCCTGGAGCACGGACCCACCCGGCGGCCGGACAACTACTTCGCGGTCATTGCCAAAGGCGACGAGGTGCTGGACTGGCGTGAAATGACGGGCCGCTATGCGGGAGCCCGGATCAAGCTGCTCGAAGGCGGGGACCACGCGATCAGCGATTTTGATGCGCACCTGCCAGACATCCTGGACTTTCTCGCTCTGGTGTGAAGGCTGCGACACGGCGGCCTGATTACACTAGAAGCAACCAAAGGATGATGTTTTGTTTGTACTGTTTGAAGAAGCCGGCAAGTTTCTGGCAGGCCGGATCCTGTCCGAGGCCGAGAGTTCGGTTCAGGTTGAGCTGGATTCGGGTAAACGCGTCAAGGTCAAAGCCGCCAACGCCTTGCTGAGGTTCGAAAAGCCCGCGCCCGCCGCGTTGATTGCCGCAGGGCAACAATTGAGTGAAGACATCGAACTGGACCTGGCCTGGGAGTTTGCCAGCGAGGACGAGTTCAGCTTTGGCGACCTGGCCCGGGATTACTTCAGCGCCGACCCCAGCAAGGCCGCGTCGACCGAGCAACAGGCCGCCGCCCTGTTTCGCCTCTACGACGCACCGCATTATTTCCGGCGCGCCGGTAAAGGGCGCTTCAAAAAAGCACCGCCTGAAATCCTCCAGCAGGCCCTGCTGGCCATCGAGAAGAAAAAGCAGGTCATGGCGCAAATCAGCGCCTGGGCCGAAGCGCTGGGAAAGGGCCAGTGCCCGGATCCGGTCCGCGACCAGCTGTACAAAATTCTCTTCAAACCGGACAAGAACAGCCCCGAGTACAAGGCCGTGGTCGAGGCCGCGCGGGCCACCCACAAGGCACCGCTGGACCTGCTGCAGCAAGCCGGAGCCATTGCTTCGGCCTACCAGTTTCACTGGAAGCGTTTTCTCTTCGAAAACTTTCCCAAAGGAACGGGCTTTCCGGCTGTGCAGGCGCCCGCCATCAAGGACGAACTGCCGCTGGCCCAAGTGCAGGCTTTCTCGATCGACGACTCCAGCACGACCGAGATCGATGACGCGTTGTCGGTGCAGGGTCTGTCCAGCGGCACGGTCACCCTGGGCATCCATATTGCTGCGCCTGGCCTGGCCGTGCTGCCGGGCAGCCCGGTGGATGCCCTGGGACGTGCGCGACTGTCCACGGTCTACATGCCGGGCTACAAGCTGACCATGCTGCCTGACGAGGTGGTGCAGAGCTACACCCTGCAGGAGGGGCGCAACTGCCCTGCACTGTCGCTCTATGTCACGCTGGACGAAGCCACGCTGGCCATCACCGGGACAACAACCGTGCTGGAGCTGGTGCCAATTGCCAGCAACCTGCGCCACGACAAGCTCGACAGCGTTTTCACGGAAGAATTCTTTGAGAAGGCTGTCGCAACACCTCCGGCAGATGTGGCGTGGGGACCCGAACTGACGTTTTTGCACCGGCTGGCGCGCCACCTGAAAGCCCAGCGTGAAGTGGTGCGCGGCAAGCCGGAAAACTTCAACCGGCCCGACTACAACTTCGGCCTGGACAACCCGTCGGGCAAGGAGCCGGAAGGCAACGAGACGGTAAGCATCAGCATCCGCAAGCGCGGCGCGCCGCTGGACCTGATCGTTGCCGAGGCCATGATTCTTGCCAACAGCACCTGGGGCGAGTGGCTGGCCGAGCACGGCGTACCGGGGATTTACCGCAGCCAGGCCAGCCTGGCGCCGGGCGTGAAGGTGCGCATGGGCACCAAGGCCTTGCCGCATGCCGGCATTGGCGTCAAAAGCTACGCCTGGAGCACCTCGCCCCTGCGCCGCTACACCGACCTGGTCAACCAGTGGCAAATCATTGCCTGCGTCAAAAACGGCCGCACCGCTGCGCTGGCCGCACCTTTCAAGCCCAGGGACACCGACCTGTTCTCCATCATCTCGGGCTTTGACGGCGCCTATGGCGCCTACAACGGTTTTCAGGCAGGAATCGAGCGCTACTGGACCCTCAAGTACATCCAGCAACATGCGCTGACCGAGCTGACCGCCACCGCCTTCAAGGACAACCTGGTGCGCGCCGACGACTTGCCGCTGGTGCTGCCCGCCGCGGGCGCGCAGGGCCTGCCCCGAGGCGCGAGGGTGCGCATCCGGCTGGGTGCGATTGATGAGATCACCCTGGATGTGGCCGGTACCGTGATTGAGCGGCTGGATGCGGCGGTGGACGAAGCTGCCGCCGAGGCGGTGGAAGAGGAGGACAACGAGTCGGAGATGGCCGCAGGTCCGATCTCCATTGCGGTGGACATGAGCGACGTCGCCAGCGACACAACTGCCTCCGCAACCGCTGCCGACAGTTAGCCTTTTCGCCGGCTTAAGCCCGATAATCCTGTTCTGTGAAGTCACCCAGCACCCTGCAAATCGCCCTGGGCTTTTCAGTTGCCCTGCATGCGGTCCTGCTGACCGTGCGTTTTGTCGATCCAGAGCGCTTCAACCGCGTCTTCCAGGACACGCCACTGGAGGTCATTCTGGTCAACACCCGATCCACCGAAAAGCCCGAAGTGGCGCGGGCGATTGCCCAGACCTCGCTCGCCGGCGGCGGCGACACCGACAAGGGACGGGCCACCAGTCCGCTGCCGCCTTCAGTCCGGACCGAGCTTGGTGATGCTGCGGAAGACGCGCAGCGGCAAATCGATGCCATGCAGCAGCAGCAGACCATGCTGCTGGCACAGATCAGCAAACAACTGGCAGCCATGCCGCCGCCCGATCCGAAATTGCCCGCCAACGACGCGGCTCAGGCCGAGCGTGAAGAAAAACGCAAGCAGCTGATCAAGATCCTGGCCGAGATCGAGCGACGCATCAACGAGGAAAACGCGCGGCCGAAAAAGCGCTACATCAGCCCCGCCACACGGGAGGAGGTGTATGCGGTCTACTACGACACACTGCGCCGCAAAATCGAGGAAAAGGGAACAGTCAATTTTCCGGAGCTAGCGGGCAAAAAACTTTATGGCGAACTGACCATGGTGTTGACCATCAATTTCGACGGCCGTGTGCTGGCCACGGAAGTGGCTGAAACCTCGGGCAACCTGGCGCTGGACCGGCGCGCCCAGCTGATTGTTCGCGGCACCGGCCCGTTTGGAAGCTTTAACGAAGCCATGCGGCGCAAGGCAGATCAGATCGTGGTGGTGTCACGCTTCAAGTTCTCGCGTGATGACACACTGGAAACCCGTCAAGTCGAACGCTGATTAAAAACATGGATCATTACTGCGTCCTCGGCAACCCGGTACAACACAGCAAGTCGCCCGGCATCCATGCGCGCTTTGCCGAACTCACCGGCCAAACCATGGCCTACAGCAAACAGCTCGTGCCCCTGGACGGTTTTGCCAATGCCTTGCAGCAATGGATGGCCAGCGGCGCCCGGGGTTGCAATGTGACCGTGCCCTTCAAGTTTGAAGCCTTCCAGATGGCCAGCAACGCGACCGAGAGGGCCCAACTGGCGCAGGCCGCCAACACGCTCAAACTCAAGGGCCAACACATCGAGGCGGACAACACCGACGGGATCGGGCTGGTCAACGACATCCAGGTAAATGCCGGCGTCAGCCTGGCCGGGCGCGACCTGTTGTTGCTGGGCGCCGGTGGCGCCGCAGCGGGGGTGCTTGGTCCCCTGCTGGCTGCCGGGCCACGCCGGCTGGTGGTGGCCAACCGGACGCTGGCCAAAGCCCAGGCCCTGGTGGCACGGCATGCGGCCCATCCTGCGCTGCAGGATCTGCTACAAAAAACAGAGCTGCAAGCGTCCGGTCTGCAAGGGCTGGATGCCGATTTTGATGTGATCATCAACGGTACCGCCAGCAGCCTGGGGGGCGGCGAGGTACCGGTGCATGCCAGCGTACTCAAGCCCGGTGCGCTGGCCTACGACATGATGTACGGCGCTGCCGCACAGGGATTTGCCGACTGGGCCCTGAGCCATGGCGCCGTACCGCGTGATGGTCTCGGCATGCTGGTGGAGCAGGCTGCCGAGTCGTTTTTATTCTGGCGCGGTGTGCGCCCGCCTTCTGCCCAGGTGCTGCAGGAAATGCGCGAGGCTCTCGCATGAAAGCCGCGCTGCGCTGGCTGGTGCTAGCCGTTTTTGCCGGCATCGCCCTGCAACTTTATTTTGTAGGCCGCATTGCGATGATGGCCGTGATGGATCCGCAATCGACAGCCTTCCAGCGCTCCGAGGCCTGGCGCCTGGCGACGGAAAAAGGTGACCTGAAATGGCGCCAGCAGTGGGTGCCCTATGCCGGACTGTCGGACAACCTGAAGCGGGCAGTCATCGTTTCCGAAGATGCAACCTTTGTGGAGCATGAAGGCGTGGATATCGAGGCGCTGGAAAAAGCCTGGGAAAAAAATGCCAAAGCCGAGCAGCGCGCAGAAAAGACCGGCAAGCTGGGCAGCCGTGTCGCGGCGGGAGGCAGCAGCAAGCCGCCAAAAATCGTGGGCGGCTCCACCATCACGCAGCAACTGGCGAAAAACCTGTTCCTGTCCGGCGAGCGCACCCTCATGCGCAAGGGCCAGGAGCTGCTTCTCACGCTGATGCTGGAAGCGCTGCTGAGCAAACAGCGGATTCTGGAGATCTACCTCAACAGCGTCGAATGGGGCGAAGGTGTCTTTGGCGCAGAAGCCGCAGCCCAGCACTACTTTCGCAAACCGGCGTCCCAGCTCGGCGCCTACGAGGCCGCGCGCCTGGCGGTGATGTTGCCGCGGCCCAAGTATTTTGAGACCCGACCAGGCTCGGCCTATCTGGCCTCGCGCGCATCCACCATCGCGGCGCGCATGGGCGGGGTCGCGCTGCCATGAAAAGACAGAGCCCCCACGTTCGCGCACTGCGTGTCGCTCTCTGCCCCCCGAGGGGGCGCTGCGCCTGCGGACCGGCGGAGCCGGATCCGCGGCCCCGACTGGCCTTGGGAGACCAGACACCTTGCTGCGCGAGGTTGCGAGCGATGGGGGCTCAAGATGCTAGCTAAATTGATGAGCCTGTTCCTGCTGGGGCTGATACGTGCTCTGACCGGAGCACAGGCTCGCTGGCAGGGTTGTCCCCCCAAGGCGGAGCAGCGCATTTATTTTGCCAACCATCAAAGCCATGCCGACCTGGTGCTGATCTGGGCCGCCCTGCCCGCAGAACTGCGAAGCATCACGCGCCCCATCGCGGCCAAAGACTACTGGACCAAAACACCTTTCAAGCAGTGGATCACCACTGCCGTGTTCAACGCCATCTATGTGGACCGGGTCAAGACCACCGAGCAGGATCCGCTGGAGCCCCTGATTGATGCGCTGGAGAGCGGCGACTCCATCATCCTTTTTCCGGAGGGGACACGCGGCAACCAGGAGGAGCCGCAGGCCTTCAAGTCAGGGCTGTACAACCTGGCCATGAAATTTCCCCAGGTGGTACTGGTGCCCGCCTGGATCAACAACGTGCAGCGCGTGATGCCCAAGGGGGAGGTCGTGCCGGTCCCCATATTGTGCTCGGTCACCTTCGGCGCGCCCATCGCCATTGAAGACGCGGAAGACCGCGGCCATTTCCTGGCCCGTGCGCGTCAGGCGGTGATCGCCTTGAGGGACACCTGATGAGCAGCTTCCTGCGCAATCTGGGTCCATCGCAGCAGGTCGGCCTGCTGTTTGTCATGGTCTTCGGCCTGCTGATCGCCGCCAGCATTGCAGCCTTTGTCATGAACTTGCGCGACGATGGGGAAGACGAGATACGCACGCAGGACATTGGTGAGCTCGGCAGCCTGCTCAACACCTCGTGGATCATGTGCACCGTGTTCTGGATCGGCTGGGCGCTGGGCGACACGGTGGCGACACTGCTTTTTGCCATCGTCGCTTTTTTTGCCCTGCGCGAGTTCATCACGCTCTCGCCGACCCGCCATGGCGACCACCGCAGCCTCGTGTTGGCATTTTTTGTGGTGTTGCCGGTGCAGTTCTGGCTGGTCATCACCGAGCACTTTGACCTGATCACGGTGTTTATTCCGGTGTATGTTTTCCTTGCCATACCGGTGGTCAGTGCCCTGGCCAACGACCCCCAGCGTTTTCTCGAACGCAATGCCAAGCTGCAGTGGGGCATCATGGTTTGCGTCTACGGCATCAGCCATGTGCCCGCCCTGCTGCTGCTGGACTTTCCGCGCTACGGGGGAAAAAACGCCTTTCTCGTTTTCTTTCTGGTGTTTGTGGTGCAAACCGGCATGCTGGTCCAGCACCTGGCCGCGCGCAAATGGCCCCGCCCGCCCACAGCGCCTCAGGTCAGCGCCACCTTCAACTGGGCCAGCTGGCTGATCGGTCTGGCGGTCGGTGGTTTTGTCGGTGGGCTGATGTCCGGTCTGACACCGTTCAAACCAGGCCAGGCCGTTGCGATGGCATTGATTGCCTGCGTCGCAGGTTCACTCGGGCATCTGGTGATGAAGGCGCTCAAGCGTGATCGCGGCATCACCAACTGGGGTAGCGAAGGCAAGTCCGTCACCGGTGCCAGCGGTTTGCTGGACCGGGTGGACGCGCTGTGTTTTGCCGCACCGGTGTTCTTTCATTCGGTCCGGTGGTACTTTGGCTTATAGCCAATTCGAGGCTTTGCCCTTTAAGCACGGGAATACTTTGCTACTAAAAAAATAGCTAATGAGAATACTCGGCATAGACCCCGGCTTGCAAACCACCGGCTTCGGCGTGATCGATGTGGAGGGTCACGCATTGACCTATGTGGCCAGCGGCACCATCAAGACCACCCACCTGGACCGCGGTAACCTGCCGGCACGCCTGAAGGTGTTGTTTGAAGGCATTTGCGAGATCAGCGCCCGCTACAGCCCCGACTGCTCGGCCTGCGAGCTGGTGTTCGTCAACGTCAATCCGCAGGCCACCTTGATGCTGGGTCAGGCGCGGGGCGCCTGCCTCACTGCGCTGGTGTCCTGCCGGCTGGAAGTTGCCGAATACACAGCCTTGCAAATGAAAAAGGCGGTAGCCGGCTATGGCAAGGCGGGCAAGCCCGAGGTGCAGGAGATGGTCAAGCGTCTGCTGAAATTACCCGCGGCGCCTGGCAAGGATGCAGCCGATGCGCTGGCCCTGGCCATCACGCATGCCCACGTGGGTGGCTCGGCCGCCATACTTGCGCGTGCCGCCACGCTACAGCGCAAATCGACGGCCTCCTTCAAGGACGGCCGGCATCACTGACAGGCGGGAAGGTTCAGGCCTGCTCGAAAGCCAGCACTGCAAAGAACACGAACGCAGCGCCCAGTGTCCAGCGCAGCACGGTCAGGCCAAACACCTTGAAGCGGGCCTGGCCCGTGACCATGAACAGCGCAAAAGACACGACGCAGACCAGCAGCAGCAACAGGACGATCCAGCGCATGAACAGCACAGCTCTACCCCCGCCCTACCAGGCCCTGGCAAGTTGAGCAAAGCCCTGAGGCGCGCTTTTCTCGTCCTCGAAGCTCACGACTTCATACGCGTCCTCATGCGCAAGCAGTTCGCGCAGCAGGCGGTTGTTCAACGCATGGCCTGAGCGGAAAGCGCTGTAGGCCGCCAGCAAGGGCTTGCCCAAAAGATACAAATCACCCATGGCATCGAGGATCTTGTGTTTGACGAACTCGTCGTTGTAGCGCAGGCCCTCGGTGTTGAGGACCTTGTAGTCATCCATCACGATGGCATTGTCCAGCCCGCCACCCAGTGCCAGGCCGTTGGCGCGCATCATCTCCACGTCTTTCGTGAACCCAAACGTGCGGGCACGGGCAATGTCCCGGGTGTAGGAGTCTGTGCCCATGTCAAATTCAACACGCTGGCCGGTGGAGTCCACGGCCGGATGGGCAAAGTCAATCTCGAAGCCCAGCTTGTAGCCGTTGTAGGGGGCCAGACGCGCCCATTTCTGTGACGCACCCTCCCCCTCGCGGACCTCGACAGGTTTGAGCACGCGAATGAAACGCTTGGGCGCAGCCTGCAAGGCAATACCGGCGGACTGCAGCAAAAACACAAACGACGAAGCCGATCCGTCAAGAATGGGTACCTCTTCCGCCGTGATGTCGACGTACAGGTTGTCAATGCCCAGGCCTGCGCAGGCAGACATCAGGTGCTCGACGGTGTGGACCTTTGCACCACCGCTGGAGATGGTGGAGGCCAGCCGCGTGTCGCTGACAGCCTGCGCCGAAATGGCAATGTCCACCGGCTGCGGCAAATCGACACGGCGAAACACAATGCCGGTGTCGGGAGCCGCCGGGCGCAGCGTCAACTCCACCCGCTGACCGCTGTGCAGGCCTACGCCCACGGCTTTTGTCAGGGATTGGAGGGTACGTTGCTGGAGCATGGGCTTATTTTAGGTGGTGGGGGTTAATTTTGGGTAAAGCGAGGTTATCGGGCCTGTGAACCCTTGCAGAGTGCCTTCGCAGAGTTGTGGTGTGCCTGCTGGCCGGGTCTCGCCCCGGCGGGCGAGGCACTTTTCTTTGCTTCGCCAAAGAAAAGTACCCAAAAGAAAGGCGACCCGATGGTCCGGGTCCCTACGCTTCGCTTCGGGCAACCTGCGGTGCTCGCCGAAAACGGGGTCGAGCTCGAACTCGCCTTCGGCTCAGACAATCGCTCGCCCTGATCCGTTTTCGGCTCCGCTCCTCGGCCCGGCCCGACGGGTTTTGGGGACAGAAGACAAATACCAAGACCAATTCGGGGAGACGATGACGCGCAAAGCGCGTCATCGTCGGAACGGGGCCTTCATGCATGCACGCGGCAATGAGCACGCATGGCCAAATGAAGTCCCCCTCCATCGCCCAGCGGGGCGAGGGAGGGGTTAGGGGTGGGAGTGGGGAGTTCGACCTACTGTCCAACGTCGACCACAAACGCAGCGTGACGCTAGCGCTGCCAGAAACCCGAAATCAATCCGCCTGCTTGCGCAGGAAAGCCGGGATTTCGAAATCATCCATCCCACCCGACGCCAGCGCATCAACCTTGGCCGCCGCCTGCGTGCGGTTGGTACGCCAGACGCTGGGCACCGACATATTGCCGTAGTCGGGCTGTGCCGCACCCATGCTGTTGCCACCGGGATGGGCATTGTTGCCAGCGGCTGCACCTGCCGTCATGTTGAGCACCGGCATGTTGTCCGTGCCGGTACGCAAGACCTGCAGTGGAGGGGCGTGACGCCGAACGCCCTGGCGGCTCAAACCGGTGGCCACAACGGTTACGCGGATGTCCTCGCCGAGCTCATCGTCGTAAGCGGTACCGTAAATCACGTGCGCGTCCGGTGAGGCGTAGGCGCGTATCGTGTTCATGGCGAGCTTGGACTCATTGAGTTTGAGCGAACCCTTGGCCGCGCTGATCAGCACCAGCACACCCTTGGCGCCCGACAGGTCGATGCCCTCGAGCAATGGGCAGGCGACGGCCTGCTCGGCGGCGATACGCGCGCGGTCGGGGCCGTTGGCCCGTGCCGTGCCCATCATGGCTTTGCCGGGCTCGCCCATCACCGTGCGTACGTCCTCAAAGTCGACGTTGACATGGCCGGGCACGTTGATGATCTCGGCAATGCCACCTACTGCGTTTTTCAGCACGTCGTTGGCATGGGCAAAGGCTTCATCCTGCGTCACGTCGTCGCCCAGCACTTCGAGCAGCTTCTCGTTGAGCACCACGATCAGGGAGTCGACATTGGCTTCCAGCTCGGCCAGGCCCAGATCGGCATTGGTCATGCGGCGACCGCCTTCAAATTCAAAGGGCTTGGTCACCACACCCACTGTCAGAATGCCCATCTCCTTGGCGATACGCGCAATCACCGGCGCGGCGCCAGTGCCCGTGCCCCCGCCCATGCCGGCGGTGATGAACAGCATGTGCGCGCCGGCAATGGCGGCGCGAATGTCGTCCACCGCCATCTCCGCCGCATCACGGCCCTTCTCGGGTTTGCTGCCCGCGCCCAGGCCGCTGACGCCCAGCTGGATCTGCTTGTGCGCAGTGCCGCGGCCCAATGCCTGCGCGTCGGTGTTGGCGCAGATGAACTCAACGCCCTGGACGTTGCGGTCAATCATGTGCTCGACGGCATTGCCGCCGCCGCCGCCCACGCCGATCACCTTGATCTGCGTGCCCTGGTTGAACTCTTCCATTTCAATCATTTCGATGCTCATGTGAGCCTCCTGTCAGTAGATTTGCAGTTGCCAAAATTTTTTATGTCATGCCGAAAAGGACCATCTGTCATGAAGGAGGATCCGCGCCCCCGGAATGCCTGCACCTCGGAACCCGCCAGATAAACGCCGTGGATTTTTGCATCAGAAGTTCCCCACCAGCCAGTCTTTGACCCGGCCAAAAGCGTTGTGGACACTGCCGGCTTTTTGCGACACACGGTGTCCGCGCATGCGGGCCAGCCTGGCCTCTTCAAGCAAGCCCATGACGGTGGCGGCACGCGGCTGGGCCACCATGTCCGACAGCGCGCTGGCGTAGCGCGGGATACCGCGGCGCACCGGTTTGAGAAAGATGTCTTCGCCCAGCTCGACCATGCCCGGCATCACCGCACTGCCGCCGGTGATCACGATGCCGGAGGACAGCACCTCCTCGTAACCTGACTCGCGGATGACCTGCTGAACCAACGAGAAAATTTCTTCAATGCGTGGCTCGATCACGCCGGCGAGCGCCTGCCTGGACAACATGCGCGGTCCCCTGTCGCCCAGCCCCGGAACCTCGACCTGGGTGTCGGGGTCGGCCAGCAACTGTTTGGCATAACCGCTTTCGACCTTGATGTCTTCAGCGTCCTTGGTAGGCGTGCGCAAGGCCATCGCGATGTCGCTGGTGATCAGGTCACCGGCGATGGGGATGACTGCCGTGTGGCGGATGGCGCCACCGGTAAAAATGGCCACATCCGTGGTGCCGGCGCCGATATCGACCAGCGCTACACCAAGCTCCTGCTCGTCACGGCTGAGCACAGACAGGCTGGAGGCGAGGGGGTTGAGCATGAGCTGGTCCACTTCCAGGCCGCAGCGGCGTACACACTTGATGATGTTTTCCGCAGCGCTCTGCGCGCCCGTCACGATATGCACCTTGGCTTCAAGCCGGATGCCGCTCATGCCAATCGGCTCACGGACATCCTGCCCGTCGATCACAAACTCCTGCGGCTCGACCAGCAACAGACGCTGGTCGGTGGAAATGTTGATGGCCTTCGCCGTTTCAATGACCCGCGCCACATCGGCCTGCGTGACTTCCTTGTCCTTGACGGCGACCATGCCGCTTGAGTTGATGCCGCGGATATGGCTGCCGGTGATCCCCGTGTAGACCCGGGCAATCTTGCAGTCGGCCATGAGCTCGGCTTCCTTGAGGGCCTGCTGGATGCTCTGCACCGTGGCATCGATGTTGACCACCACGCCGCGTTTGAGTCCGTTGCTGTAGGCAATGCCCAGCCCGGCCAGCTTGAGCTCACCGCCGGGCAACACCTCGGCGACCACCGCCATGACCTTGCTGGTCCCGATGTCCAGCCCCACCACCAGATCTTTGTATTCCTTGGCCATTTTTTTACCTTTTACCTGTCAGTTTTCTTGTCGGTGAGCGCTGTGGTGGTGATGCCGCGCAGCTTCAGGGCGTACCCATTGCTGTAACGCAGGTCGGCAGCCTCCAGCTTTCTGCCGAACTTGCTGGACACCTGGGTCAGCGTCGCCACAAAACGTTGCGCCCGCGCCTCTATCTCCTCCAGCGAGCCATGCCCCAGTTCGACTGCAGCACCGTCGTCCAGCCGCGCGCGCCAGCTGCCGCGCCCTGTCAGCTCCAACTGCTCTATCCGGTTGTCTATCTGCCCGAAAACCGGCAGCAACCTCCGGTAGGTCTGCAAAACCACAGCGGCCTGTCCCTGCGGGCCGTTCAGCAGGGGCAGGTCTTCCGACTCCACATCGCCCTGGTTGGCTTCAAACACCTCACCGTAGCTGTTGACCATGCGAGCATCGCCTTCCTGTCCCCACAAAGCGACGGGCTGGTGCTCCTGGAGGACCACCTTGAGCCGGTTCGGAAACTCGCGTTGCACCAACGCCTTGCGCACCCAGGGCACGGCCTCAAAGGCCGTTTGTGTACGCCCCAGATCCACCGTGAAGAAATTGCCGCTCAGGGTCGGCACCACATTGGCCCTGAGGGTGACGGCGTTGTTGTGATTGAGATCGCCACGCACCTTGATCGCAGCCAGTCGGAAAAGGTTTTGATGCACAAGCCAGGCAAGCAGCGATGCCAGCAACATGCCAACAAACACCAGGCCCAGCACCAGCGATGTGGCGTTCATGAGCTTGACATCCAGCGGCACGTGCAGGGCCTGGTTCATGCGGAGCCTCCCGGCGCAACATCGTGGTCCAGGCTGGCGGCGCGAAGCACGTCCAGGCACAGGTCTTCATAACTGACACCCGCCGCGCGTGCCGACATGGGTACCAGCGAATGGCTGGTCATGCCAGGAGACGTGTTGATCTCCAGCAGATAGGGTTTGCGGGTTCTGGCGTCAATCATCACGTCTATCCGGCCCCAGCCGCGGCAGCCCAGCACGCGGTAGGCCTTGAGCACCAGCGCCTGGATGGCCTGCTCTTCCCCGGCCGGCAAGCCGCAGGGCACCAGGTACTGCGTGGTGTCGGTGAAGTATTTGTTCTGGTAGTCATAGTTGCCCTCAGGCGCCACGATGCGTATGACCGGCAGGGCGCGTGCTGCATCGCCGCTGCCGAGCACCGGACAGGTCACCTCGTCACCCGCGATGAATTGCTCACACAGCACATCTGCATCCAGCTTTGCCGCCTGTTCCACAGCACCGGCCATGCCGGAGTAGCCCTCGACCCTGGCCAATCCGATGGATGAGCCTTCGCGTGCCGGTTTGACAATCAGCGGCAGACCCAACTCGTCCGGCACAGCCATGACCTGCTTGCGGTCAAACCCGCCGCGGCGCAGCAGGACGTACCGGGGGGTTGGCAGGTTCTCGGCCAGCCACACCCGCTTGGTGGTGACCTTGTCGATGGAGATACTGGAAGCCATGACGCCGGAGCCGGTGTAAGGAATGCCCATCAACTCCAGTGCGCCCTGCACCGTGCCGTCTTCGCCGAAACGGCCATGCAACGCAATGAAGCAGCGGTCAAATCGCTCACGCTTGAGTTCGCCCAGGTCACGCTCAGAGGGATCGAAGGGGTGGGCATCCACGCCGCGCGAACGCAGGGCCGCCAGCACGCCTTTTCCCGACATCAGCGATATTTCGCGCTCGGCCGACCGGCCGCCCATCAACACGGCGACCTTGCCAAATCCGGAATCCTTCAGGCTCACTGTTTTTTCCTTTGCCGAGAGCTGCCACCTGTTTGCTGCAGCAAGTCCACCACCTTGCCGGCCACCATGCCCATGGTGCCGGCGCCCATGCACATCACCACATCACCATCGAGCGCGTTGTCCGCAATCGCCTGCGGCATGGCTTCGATGTCATCCACAAACAGCGGTTCGACCTTGCCCGCAACGCGCAGCGCCCGGGCCAGCGAGCGTCCATCGGCCGCGATGATGGGCGTTTCCCCTGCCGGGTACACCTCCGACAGCAGTACGCTGTCTGCCTGTCCGATCACCTTGACGAAGTCCTCGAAACAGTCGCGCGTGCGGGTAAAACGGTGCGGCTGGAAAGCCAGCACCAGCCGCCGGCCCGGAAAAGCGCCACGCGCCGCCGCCAGGGTCGCGGCCATCTCGACGGGATGGTGGCCGTAGTCGTCAATCACGGTGAAGCTGCCGCCAGCCGGTGCTGCCACCTCGCCGTAACTCTGGAAACGGCGACCCACACCCTTGAAGTCGGCCAGCGCCTTTTGCACCGCAGCGTCCGGCACACTGAGCTCAACCGCCACCGCAATCGCCGACAGCGCATTGAGGACGTTGTGCTCGCCAGGCAAATTGAGCACCACGGGCAGGTCCGGCAAGACAACGCCATTGCGCCGCAACACGGTGAAATGCATCTGGGCACCTACCGCCCTGACATTGACGGCGCGCACCTGCGCATCTTCGCCAAAACCATAACTGGTCACGGGACAGGACACTTGCGGAAGAATGTCGCGCACCGCCGCATCGTCGGTGCACAGGATGGCTGTTCCATAAAATGGCATGCGATGCAGAAAGTCAACAAAGGCTTTTTTCAGGTTGCCAAAGTCGTGCCCGTAGGTTTCCATGTGGTCGGCATCGATATTGGTCACCACGGCCATCACCGGCAGCAGGTTGAGAAACGACGCATCCGATTCATCGGCCTCCACCACGATGTAGTCGCCCGAACCGAGTTTGGCATTGGCGCCGGCGCTGTTCAGGCGCCCGCCAATCACAAAAGTAGGGTCCAACCCGCTCTCTGCGAGCACGCTGGCAACCAGGCTGGTGGTCGTGGTCTTGCCGTGGGTGCCCGCAATCGCGATGCCCTGCTTCAAACGCATCAGCTCAGCGAGCATCATGGCGCGCGGCACCACCGGTATTTTCTTTTCCCGCGCGGCCAGCACTTCGGGGTTGTCGGCCCGCACGGCGGTCGAGGTGACCACCGCGTCAACGCTGGCCAGGTTGCCCGCTGCGTGACCCACAAATGTCTTGATGCCCAGACCGGCCAGCCTGCGCAGGGTGGCGCTGTCGGACAGGTCAGAGCCTGAGATGACATAACCCAGGTTGTGCAGCACCTCGGCGATGCCGGACATGCCGGAGCCACCGAGACCGATGAAGTGGATGTGTTTGATGGCGTGTTTCATCGCACCAGCTCCTCGCACGCGGCCACCACTTCAGCGGTGGCATTTGTTTTTTGCATGTTTTTGGCCTTCAGCCCACGTTCCATGAGCACAGTGCGCTCCATTTTTTGTAGCATCCGGGCAAGGTATTCCGGCGTCAGGTCTTTTTGCTGGACCAGCCATCCCCCACCCTGTTCCGTCAGAAAGGCCGCATTGCGGGTCTGGTGGTCGTCGACCGCTGCCGGAAAAGGCACGAACAGCGCAGCTGCTCCCACGGCCGCAATTTCGGTGACCGTGCTCGCACCGGCGCGGCAGACAATCAAATCCGCGTCGGCAAACGCGCGCGCGGTATCGTCAATGAAGGGGGTGAGTTCGGCCAGCACACCCGCAGCGGTGTAGTTACCGCGCAGTTCATCGATCTGCCGGGCGCCGCTCTGGTGAACCACGCTCGGTCGTTGTGCCGTTGGAATCAGGGCGAGAGCCTGGGGAACGATGCGGTTGAGCGCCTGCGCTCCCAGACTGCCGCCCACCACCAGCAATTTCAGCGGTCCGCTGCGGCCGGCAAAGCGGACCGAAGGCTCAGGCTGTTGCATGAATGCAGGTCGCAAGGGGTTGCCCACCCATTGCGCGTTTTTCAGCACATCCGGAAACGCGGTGAACACGCGGTCCGCCACGCCGGCCAGCACCTTGTTGACCATGCCCGCCACCGAGTTCTGCTCATGCAGCACCAGAGGCTTGCCCAGCAGGACACTCATCATGCCCGCAGGAAAGGCAATGTAGCCGCCCAGGCCCAGCACCACATCAGGCTTGACACGACGTATCACCTGAATGCTTTGCCAGAAGGCCTTGAGCAGGCGCAGCGGCAACAGTGCCAGTGTGACAGGCCCCTTGCCACGCACGCCGGAAAAATCAATGGTCTCGAAAGCAAAACCACGCGGCGGCACGAGCTGGCTCTCCATGCTCGGATGATCCGGTGTGCCCTTGCCACCCAGCCAGTGCACGCGCCAGCCGCGATCCCGCAAGGCTTCGGCGACAGCCAGTCCCGGGAAGATGTGGCCGCCGGTACCGCCAGCCATGACAAGCGCGGTTTTCATCAACTGCGCCCTCCCCGCATCAACAATCTGTTCTCATAATCAATACGCAGAACAACAGCCAGCGAAATCAGGTTCATCAGAATCGCAGACCCGCCATAACTCATCAGCGGCAGCGTCAGGCCCTTGGTAGGCAGGGCGCCCAGGTTGACACCCATGTTGATGAAAGCCTGAAAACCTATCCAGATGCCGACGCCCTGAGCCACCAGGCCGGCAAACAGGCGATCCAGCGCGATGGACTGTCGGCCAATGTGCATGATGCGGCGAGTCATCCACATGAAGGCGCCAATGACTGTGAGCACACCCAGCAAGCCGAACTCCTCGCCAATCACCGCCAGCAGGAAGTCGGTGTGGGCTTCAGGCAGCCAGTGCAGTTTTTCGATGCTGCCACCCAGACCCACTCCAAAAATTTCACCACGCCCGAACGCGATCAGTGAGTGAGACAACTGGTAGCCCTTGCCCATCGAGTACTTGTCACTCCACGGATCCAGGTAGGCAAAGATGCGTTCGCGGCGCCAGTCGCTGAGCATGACCATCACCCCGAACGCGATCACCACGACGGTTGCGATCACAAAGAACATGCGGGCATTGACACCACCGAGGAAAAGAATGCCCATGGCGATCACCGAGATCACCATGAACGCGCCCATGTCCGGCTCGGCGAGCAGAAGCAGACCCACAATGCCGATGGCCACCGCCATGGGCATGACCGCCCTGAAAAACCGCTCCTTGACCTCCATCTTGCGGACCATGTAGTCGGAGGCATACAGCAACACTGCAAATTTGGCGAGTTCGGAGGGTTGAAAATTCATGAAGCCCAGCGATATCCAGCGTCGCGCGCCGTTCACACCCTTGCCGATGAACGGTATCAGTACCAGCATCAGCAGCACCAGGGAGACCACAAACAGCCAGGGCGCGAGCTTTTCCCAGCTTGCTACAGGCACCTGAAACACCAGCAGAGCCACCGTGAATGCCACGCCCAGCGACAGGGCATGCCGCAGCAGGAAATGCGTGTGGGCATACCGCGCAAACTTCGGGTTGTCCGGCATGGCGACAGAAGCGGAGTACACCATCACCAGGCCCCAAACAAGCAGACCAACAGTCACCCATATCAATGCCTGATCCACGCCCGACAGCCGCACCGGGGCCGAGGTGGACCGCACCATGCCACCTCCGTTCAGGCGTACCGGCAAGCCGTCAGCCGCACCGCCCCACCCGGAAAACCAGTTGCCCAGGCGTGCGACCAGCGTCATGCCGGCACCCCTGCTTCCCGGGCGAGGTCTTGCACTGCCTGGCAATAGACCTGCGCTCGATGCTCGTAGTTGTCAAACATGTCAAAGCTGGCGCAAGCCGGTGACATCAACACGGCATCGCCCGTTTGGGCATGCCGGGCCGCAAGCTCAACCGCAGCCTGCATGGACTCGGCGTCAAGCAAGGTAACGCCTGTGCCTTCGAGCGCCGCACGTATGAGCTGCGCATCGCGGCCGAGCAGTACCACTGCCCGGGCATACCGGCGCACCGGCTCGGCCAGAGGTGAAAAATCCTGCCCCTTGCCCTCACCCCCGGCGATCAACACCAGTTTTCGGTCCGCACCGAGACCCGCCAGTGCGGCGACTGAGGCTCCGACATTCGTGCCTTTGCTGTCGTCGAAATACTCCACGTCACCCACAATGGCAACTGAGGCGACGCGGTGCGGCTCGCCCGTGTATTCGCGCAACCCGTGCAGCATGCTCGCCATGCTCCCACCCACCGTACGCGCAAGCGCCAGTGCAGCCAGCGCGTTCGTGGCGTTGTGGCGCCCGCGGATGCGCAAGGCGTCCACAGGCATCAGGCGCTGAATGTGCAGCTCAACTTCCTCAACATCAGCAGCCTGGTTTCGGCGCTTTTTGATGGTTTCATCGGCCTCGGCGGCATGAACCAGCCAGTCCATGCCGTTGGTGGCCGCAATACCGTAGTCGCCCGGCCGTCGTGGGGCATCGGCTCCGAAAGTCAGGTAGTCACGCGGCTGCTTGCCCTTGACGGGAGGCGGCAGACTGCCCATCACCGCCGCGTCATCCCGGTTGAGCAGCATCACCGCCCGTGCGCCGTAAATGTTGAACTTGGCTGCGCTGTACGCGCGCATGGACCCATGCCAGTCCAGATGATCCTCGGACAGGTTCAACACCGTTGCGACCGAAGGCTCGAAGCTGTTGATCTGGTCAAGCTGGAAGCTGGACAGCTCCAGCACCCAGACTTCCGGGAGCTCGTTCGCGTCAAGTCTGGCGCTCAGCGTGTCAAGCAAGGTGGGGCCGATATTGCCCGCCACGGCTACCGACTTGCCGGCCCGCTCGAGCAAGCGCCCGGTCAGGGAAGTGACCGTGGTCTTGCCGTTGGTGCCAGTGATGGCTATGACTTTCGGTGTGTAGCCCTCGCTCGTCTCAAGGTCGGACAGTGCCTGGGCAAAGAGGCTGAGCTCATTGCCGCAAGGCAGGCCTTGCGCCTGCGCAGCAGCGATGACCGGCGCCACCGAGGCCGGTGACAGGCCCGGGCTCTTGAGAACCATGCGGATGTCGGCGCCTTCCACCAGCGCGGCGCTCATCTCGCCGCTGATGAATGTCACCGAAGAAAGGGTGTCCTGCAATGCGGCGAGCTGGGGCGGCGCAGGCCGGGTGTCTGCCACGGTAACCTTCGCTCCACAACGCACGCACCAGCGCGCCAGCGCCAGACCCGAGAGGCCCAGGCCCAGAACAAGAACGTGTTGCTCTGCCAGGTGTTTCATCTGAGTTTCAGGGTTGACAGCCCGACCAGGCACAGCAGCATGGTGATGATCCAGAAACGCACCACCACCTGAGTTTCTTTCCAGCCATTTTTTTCAAAGTGATGGTGCAGCGGCGCCATGCTGAAAAGACGCCGGCCCTGGCCGTAGCGTTTGCGGGTGTATTTGAAATACATCACCTGCAACATCACCGACATCGCCTCCACCACAAAAATCCCGCCCATGATGGCCAGCACGATTTCCTGGCGCACGATGACTGCAATCGTGCCAAGGGCAGCGCCCAGCGCCAGGGCGCCGACGTCGCCCATGAAGACTTGCGCAGGATGGGTGTTGAACCAGAGAAAGGCCAGCCCGGCACCCGCCATGGCAGAACAGAAAATCAGCAGCTCACCGGCGCCCGGAATATGCGGGAAGAACAGGTACTTCGAATAGACCGCGCTCCCGGTTACATAGGCGAACACGCCAAGCGCGGAGCCGACCATCACCACGGGCATGATGGCCAGCCCGTCCAGGCCGTCAGTCAGGTTGACCGCATTGCTTGAACCAACGATGACCAGGTAAGTCAGGAGAACAAAGCCAAACACACCCAGCGGGTAGCTGACTTCCTTGAAGAAGGGCAAGAGCAAGCCCGCCTTGGGCGGCAGGTTCACATCGAAGCCCGATTGCACCCAGCTGAAAAACAGCTCCAGCACCCGCAGGTTGGAGCTTTCGGAAATGCTGAAAACCAGGTACAGCGCGGCCAGCAGCCCGATGATGGACTGCCACATGTACTTTTCACGCGAGCGCATGCCTTCAGGGTCCTTGTGCACCACCTTGCGCCAGTCATCGGCCCAGCCGATGGCGCCAAAGCCGAGGGTGACAATCAGCACAATCCAGACGAAGCGGTTGCTCAGGTCAAACCAGAGCAGGGTTGAAATTCCGATGGCCAGCAGCACCAGCACACCACCCATGGTCGGTGTGCCGCTTTTGCTCAAATGCGTTTGCATCGCGTATTCGCGGATGGGCTGGCCAATCTTGAGGTGGGTCAGGCGGCGAATCACAAAAGGGCCGGCCAGCAATCCGATCAACAAGGCGGTCAGGGCAGCCATGACGGCGCGAAAGGTCAGGTACTGGAACACCCTGAAATACCCGAACTCCGGACTCAAGGTTTGCAGCCACTGGGCCAGACTCAATAACATGTTGCGTCCTTGCTGGCTTGCGCCGGAATTTGCTCTTGCAACGGTTGGGGCGCCAGTTCCGTCACGGCCTGCACCACCTGTTCCATCTTCATGAAACGCGAACCTTTGACCAGCACACTGGCCTGTTGACCCACCAGTTCCCGCACAGCGTCAATCAGCGCGGGCATGGTCTTGAAGTGCCGTGCGCCCGGGAATGCCGCCGCGCTGTGCTGCATGAGCTCTCCCATGCAAAGCAGATGTTCAATGCCGCGCTGGCGGGCATAGTCACCCACTTCCTGGTGAAAAGCGGGACCACGGTCTCCAACTTCCCCCATGTCGCCGACAACCAGCAGGCGCGGGGCCGGCAAGCCGGCCAGAACGTCAATGGCCGCGCGCATGGAATCGGGATTGGCGTTATAGGTGTCATCCACCAGAGTGACAGAGCGTCCGCCCATGTTGACTTGAAGCGCCCGCGAACGGCCTTTGACGGGAGAGAAATCACACAGTCCCGCCGAAATCGCTGCCAGGGGCACGCCAGCGGCCAGCGCGCACGCCGTCGCCGCGAGCGCATTTTTGACGTTGTGGCGTCCGGCAATCTGGAGTGAAAACTCCAGCGGTCCCCTGGGTGTGCTGGCAGTCACCTGCCAGGCAGCGCCCTGCCACACAGCCGAGGCAGTCACATCGGCAGCGCCTGTGTCGGCAAACGTGAGGCAGGCGCGTGAGGTTGCCAGAGATTTCCAGATCGGCGTGTACAACTCATCGGCAGGGAACACGGCGATGCCGGAAGCCGGCAAGGCCCCGATCACCGCCCCGTTTTCGCGGGCCACCGCTTCCACCGTCCCCATGAACTCGAGATGCTCACGCTGGGCATTGTTGACAAGGGCTACCGTCGGTTGGGCCAATGCGGCCAGCTGGGCAATTTCACCCGGGTGATTCATGCCCAGCTCAACCACAGCGGCCTCGTGCTGCGTGCGCAAACGCAGCAAGGTCAAGGGCACACCAATATCGTTGTTGAAATTGCCTTCGGTCGCAAACGCGGCGTCCTGCTTCCAGGCGCGCAGGATGGACGCGATCATCTGGGTC
Organism: Polaromonas sp.; assembly: GCA_021731285.1. Taxonomy (GTDB): domain Bacteria; phylum Pseudomonadota; class Gammaproteobacteria; order Burkholderiales; family Burkholderiaceae_C; genus Polaromonas. The sequence continues at coordinate 30,456 of JAKFXR010000047.1, forward strand.
ACCGTGGTTTTGCCGTTGCTGCCGGTCACGGCAATCAGCGGCAAACTGAAACGTTTCCGCCAGCCTGCGGCCAGCTGGCCAAGGGCGGCTTTGGAGTCACTCACGAGCAAGCCGGGGATTGCCGCACTGAGCCCTTGTTCGGCAAGGGCGGCCACTGCCCCCTCCTTCATGGCCTGAGGCAGAAAGTCATGCGCGTCAAAACGCTCGCCCCTGAGGGCAACAAACAGGTCGCCCGGCCGCAGGCTGCGCGTGTCGCTGTGCACCCGCAGGAACGGCAGGCTGCCCTCACCCACCAGCTGGGCGGAAGGCAACAGACCCGTGGCTTGCTGCAAGGTCATCATGCGCGCGCCCTTTGTTGCAGGGCCAGTTCTGCCTGGAGCCTGTCGGAAAAAGGCCGCTTGACGCCGGCAATTTCCTGATGGCTCTCGTGTCCCTTGCCGGCCAGAAGAATGACGTCCGCGGCCTGCGCAGAACCTACCGCATGCGCAATGGCCTGCGCGCGATCGACCTCGACATGCACGCCGTGGTCCACGTCAGGCAAATGTCTGAATCCTTTGAGGATCTGCTCAACGATGCTGACCGGGTCTTCCCCGCGCGGGTTATCACTGGTCACCACCACGCAATCGGCATGCTTTTGTGCGGCCGACGCCATCAGGGGCCGCTTGCTGGCATCGCGGTTTCCACCGCAACCAAAGACACACCAGAGTTTGCCGCCGCGACTGCGGGCCAGAGGTGCAAGTGCCTCCAGCACCTTGTCGAGCGCATCCGGTGTGTGCGCATAATCAATCGCCACCAGAGGTTGCCCCGCCAGCACAATGGTTTCCATACGCCCGGGCACGGCCGGCAAGCCCGTGCATGCCTCCACCGCCGAAGCCAGCGAAACCCCCAGCGCGCGCAACGCAGCCATCACACCCAGCAGATTGGAGACGTTGTATAGCCCCACCATTGCGGCGGACATCCGGTGGCGCTGCTGGCCTTCCACCACATCGAAAGCCAGCCCTTGCGCGGTCTGTTCGATCGCGCTGGCGCGCAGCCGTGCCGGCGACACACAGGAAACCGTCCACACGTCCAGGGGAGAGGATTGCAGCGACAGCGCCAGTTCCCCGCCTTTGCGGTCGTCGATGTTGATCACTGCAGCCTGCAGCCCCTGCCAGTCGAAAAGCCTGACCTTGGCCTGCCAGTACGACTGCATGTCGTGGTGGTAGTCGAGATGATCCTGGGTGAAGTTGGTGAAAATGGCCACGCGTATGTCGGTGGCAGCCAGGCGCTGTTCAGCAATGCCGATGGACGATGCTTCCAGCGCACAGGCAGAAAAACCCTCGTCTACCCAGCGTCTGAGTTGCTTTTGCAGCAAAACGGGGTCCGGCGTGGTCAACCCGTTGAATACCATGGCATCAGGCTGCCCCACGCCGAGCGTACCTACAACACCACATGGCCGCCCCAGTTTGCCAAGGGCCTGGGCCAGCCACCACGCGGTGGAGGTTTTGCCATTGGTGCCGGTCACCGCCAGGACATCAAGCTGCCTGCTCGGTTGCTCATAGTAGGCGGACGCAATGGGGCCGGTTGCCACCTTGAGTCCGGCGTAAGCAGCAACGCGCTCATCCTGAAAAGCGAAGGCGTCTGCGCCTTCCTTCTCGACCAGACAGGCCCGTGCGCCCGCTGCGAGCACGCCGGCGACATACTTTCTTCCATCGGTGGCAGCACCAGGCCAGGCGATGAAGCCGTCTCCTGCCTGTGCAACGCGACTGTCGGTCAACAAGGTGCCCGTCACGCGCTGACGCAGCCAGCTTGCGGCCTGCTCGGGTGTGCGCAACTGCTCCATCAGAAGGACTCTTCCACACGGTTGGTGACAATCTGCGGCTTCACCGCCATATCGGGTGGCAAGCCCAGCATGCGCAAGGTCTGCTGAACGGTCTCGCTGAACACCGGGGCCGCCACGTCGCCGCCAAAATATTTGCCATTGCTTGGCTCGTCGATCATCACCGCCACCACAATGCGTGGCTTCTCGGTGGGCGCAATGCCAACAAAAAAGCCCCGGTACTTCTTGTCTGCGTAGCCCTTGCCTTCCTGTTTGTGCGCGGTTCCGGTCTTTCCTCCCACCGAGTAGCCCATGGTCTGGGCTTTGGGCGCCGTCCCTCCCGGACCGGTGACCAGATGCAGCATGTTGCGCACGGCAATCGCATTTTTCTCGCTGATCACACGCACGCCCACCGCCGGCTCTTCACTTTTGAGCATGCTCACCGGCACCAGGTCACCGTCGCGTGCAAATACGCTGTAGGAGTGCGCCAGCTGAAACAGGGAGGTCGACAAGCCGTAGCCGTAACTCATGGTGGCCTGCTCGATCGGGCGCCACGTCTTGTGGGCGCGCAGCCGGCCGCTGACAGCACCAGGAAAGGGTACCTGCGGTTTTTGTCCGAAGCCGACCTGTGTGTACATCTCCCACATCTCGCGCGGCTGCATCTGCATGGCCAGCTTGACCGTGCCCACATTGCTGGATTTCTGGATCACCTGGTTGACGGTCAGCAGGCCCTGGGGGTGTGCGTAAGATATGGTCGATCCGCCTATCGTCATGCGGCCCGGCGCGGTCTGTATGGTCGTCTCCGGCGTGACCATGCCTTTTTGCAGCGCCAGCGCAGCAATGAAGGGTTTCATGGTCGAGCCCGGCTCAAAGGTGTCGGTCAGCGCACGATTGCGCAACTGGGCGCCGCTGAGATTTTGTCGTCTGTCAGGCGAGAAGCTGGGGTAGTTGGCCAGGGCCAGCACTTCGCCGGTCACGCTGTCGAGCACCACCACGCTGCCGGCCTTGGCCTTGTGGGCCAGCACCGCGTCGCGAAGTTTCTGGTAGGCGAAAAACTGGATCTTGCTGTCGATGGACAGTTGCAGGTCCTTGCCATCCACTGGTGGCACCTGCTCCCGCACATCCTCGACCACCCGCCCCAACCGGTCCTTGATGACGCGCCGCGAACCTGCGCGCCCGGCCAGGTCCTTGTTGAACGCGAGCTCCATCCCTTCCTGGCCCTTGTCCTCGACGCTGGTAAAACCGACCACGTGGGCTGCGGCCTCACCTTCGGGGTACTGCCGCTTGTATTCCTTGCGCTGGTAAATGCCCTTGACCCCCAGGGCCATGATTTTTTGCGCCACCGGCTCATCGACCTGGCGCTTGATCCAGACGAAGTTCTTGTCTTCATCGGCCAGCTTTTTGGCCAGCTCCGCGGGTGGCATTTGCAGCAGCCGGGCCAGTTCGGTCATCTGCGCCTTGCTGCCTTCAATGTCTTCGGGGATGGCCCAGATGCTCGGCGCTGGCACGCTGGACGCCAGTATCAGGCCGTTGCGATCCAGAATGCGGCCGCGGTTGGCGGGCAACTCCAGCGTGCGCGCAAAACGCACTTCACCCTGCCGCTGGAAAAAATCATTGGCAAACACCTGCACGTGGGCTGCGCGCAGCGCCAGCCCCGCAAAAGCCAGCGCTATCGCGGCAACAATCATCCGGCTGCGCCAGACAGGTGTCTTGCTCGCCAGAAGCGGGCTGGAGGTGTAGAGAACGCTTCGGCTTCTACTCACGAACGCCCTCCACCACGGCTGCCGGTTTGTAGGTCACGTACTGCGTGATGGCCGGCGTTGCCGTGCGCATCTGCAGACGCTCCTTGGAGAGTTTCTCCACGCGCAATGGCGTCGCCTGCGCCCGTTTTTCAACCTGCAGGCGCTCCCGGTCAGATTCGAGTTGCCGGCTGACTGCCGTCGATTTTTCAAGCTCGACGTAAAGGCGGCGCGACTCGTACTGGGTGCGCACCAGGTAGAGCGCACTGAACAGCACCGCCAACAGCAGCACGAAATTGAGCCGCGTCATGCCGCTGCCCCGGTGCGCTCGGCCACGCGCATGACTGCGCTGCGTGAGCGCGGGTTGGCTGCCACCTCGTCGGCACCGGGCTTGACGCGGCCCAGCGCCTTCAGGCGCATGACCTTGGGTTCTGCAAACGGCGCACGGCGGTCGAACACCTCGCGCGAGTGTCCGGCCATGAACTGCTTGACGATGCGGTCTTCGAGGGAATGAAAACTGATCACCACCAGACGGCCTCCCGGTTGCAGCACTGTGAGTGACGCTTCTAGCGCCTGTTGCAGCTCTTCAAGCTCGGCGTTGATGAAAATCCGAAGAGCCTGAAATGTACGCGTTGCAGGGTCCTTGCCCGGCTCGCGGGTTTTGACCGCGCCAGCCACGACTTCGGCCAGCTCAGCGGTGGTTCCAATAGGGCCCCGCTCCTGTCGGCGACGATCAATCGCCTTTGCAATCTGCCCAGCAAACCGTTCTTCGCCATATTCACGAATGACCTCCGTTATGGTGTCTGTTTCTGCATCGGCCAACCAGTCGGCCACACTCTGGCCACGTGTGGTGTCCATGCGCATGTCCAGAGGACCGTCCGAGCGGAAGGAGAAACCCCGCGCGGGGTTGTCGATCTGCGGCGAACTGATGCCCAGGTCCATCAGGATGCCGGCGGCGCTGCCGGCAGGCAATTGGCCCAGCATGCTGAATGCATCGTGGCGCACGGTCACCCGCAAATCGCCCAGAGCGAGCGCCTCTGCAATGGCCTCGGGGTCCTTGTCGAAGACGGTGAGCCGGCCACTGGGTGACAGCAGGGACAGGATGAGCCGGGAGTGCCCTCCGCGCCCGAAGGTCGCGTCGATGTAATGACCGTCTGGTTGGATCTGAAGCGCCTGGACTGCTTCGTTCAACAAGACGGTGCGATGTTTCCATGTGTCGTGCACCGCCATCTTTCAGAACGAAAAGTCCCGGAACACGTCAGGCATTTCGGCCTTCATCTGCTCCGCCTCCTGCGCTGCGTATGTTGCAGCGTCCCAGAGTTCGAAGTAGCTTCCCATGCCGAGCAGCACTGTGTCCTTGCTGATGCCGGCGGCCATACGCAACTCCGGCGACACCAGAACGCGGCCATTGCCGTCCATGTCCACGTCCATGGCATTGCCCAGAAAAATGCGCTTCCACCACTGGGCCTGCATGGGCAGGGAGGCGATTCGCTCACGAAACTTTTCCCACTCGTTGCGCGGAAATACCATGAGGCAGCCGTGGGGGTGTTTGGTGATGGTCAGCTGGCTCGCGGCGGTGGCACTGAGGACGTCACGATGCCGGGTTGGCACAGACAGCCGACCCTTTGAATCGAGAGCTACAGACGACGCGCCTTGAAACACTATTGAAAACCTTTAGAGAACACTTTTCACCACTAAATACCACTTCTTCCCACTTTATCAGGAAAGTTTCACCGCACAAGTGGTTTGCTACAAATTTTTTCAATGAAATCAAGCACTTAGACAATATTTAGAATGTTTCATCGGGTAAAAAACGTTCTAAATGAAGCACTTAGCACACGCAGTGAAAGTGTTGCGTGAAGCAAGCGACCGCACACGAGATGTGACGACGGGTCTGGAGAGGGGTGGGTGCGATGCGAGAAGCCAACACCAGCGCGTGGCGGGTGTACGCGAGCTGCCCAAGACGCGGCGGCTTGAAAGCCGCAACTGCAAACCGCGGAACTAGTCGATGCGGGGCAAGACCCGGGCGTGCTCGGTGATGCCAATCACGTTGAAAAACGCGGCAACCAGCCGATGGACTTCGGTGAATTGCACCGCGCGATTTTCAGCCTCGCGCGCAGACACCCAGTTGAGCAGGGTGCCGGCTGCGGAAAAATCGACGCGGATCAGCTTCAGGCAGGAAATGACCATGATGTCTGCGCCCATCAGCTTGGCCTCGAGCTGATCCAGTACCTCAATGGCATCGCCCTCGATTTGCCCGGCCAGCTCGACCGCATACAGATTGGCCATCTGGGAGTTGCCGCCCATTTCGGTATCGCCGTCCATGGCACTGATGCTGGAAGGCGCTGAATCGCGGTACACATCGCCAATGATGGCCTGCCCCGCTACTGCTGCGCCTTTGGGATCCAGGGGTTTGTATTCGCAGCGTGCACTGTCCCAGGCCGGCGGCGACACCTCGTAGGTCACGCAGAAATCCAGAGCCGTCAATTCAAACTCGTCCGGCTGGTTCGTCACCCTCAGCGCTTCCATGCGCAGCTGCCACCAGCCCTGCGGGGTGTCCCGGTTGCCGGAAGGCGTGGCGTCCTGCAGCACGCGCTGAAGTTGGGGTTCACCAATAAAACGCAGTTGCACCGGTTGCGAAGACCAGCCGTTGAAGACCTTGCACAAAGGCTCGACGGCGTTGGCATCGATGGTTTTCAGGTTGTGCCAGTCCAGACGCCATGGCATGGGCGCGCGAGCCAACGCAGCAGTCAGCGCCGCAACAGTCTGTATGCCAAGGGATGAAGGACAGAGCCAGTCGGCAGCAGGTCCCGTGCCGGCGCTTGGGGCCGACGGTTTGGAAAGCTGCTTGACCATATCCGGCATCGAAAACCATTGCGGCGCAGAACGGTTGAAACGTCCGACGAACTCAATGGCAACATTTTCGAACTTGTCATGCTGACCTGTCGCGCGGTACAGGTCAAACAGCGCCAGCCAGGTGTCTGCATGCTGCGCCCGGCTACCCTGAGGGCCCAGGGTTTCGAGCAAGCCCGCTTCTGCACCGGCATCATCGCCGTTGGCGAAACGGATGGACGCCTCTTCCAGTTCCGGGTCATGCGCCAGTTCGGCGGCATCCACCACGGAGAACTTGGAGGCAGAAAATCCGGACGACAAGCCTTCAGCAGACAGATTGGCGATGACAGGCGCTGCAGGCGGCGCAGGCCTGACGGGCGCAGGCCTGACGGGCGCAGGCGGCGGCGCCATGGCCTCCATGGCGGGCGTGGGTTTGAGCAAAGGCGCAGGCGCAACTGCAGGCGGCGGGGCTTTTGCATCCGTGCTTGTCAGGGCCGTGGGCGAAGTCGGCGCGTAACTGGCCGGCAGGGCATTGTTCAGGAGCGGCGCCTGGGCGCTGAGGTGGCCCGGCGACGCGGCTGAAGGCAACACCGACGGAGCTGAATTAACAGAGGCCATCGCAGAGTTGGTGCCATGCTTGGTTTTCCACCATTGCATGGACATTTGCGCTTCGATTTCGTCAATTTTCTTGAGCGTGACGGCCCGATCGTCCGGCTTGGACGGCATGCTGCTCTGAAAGAACGAAGGCCGGGCGCCCGGGTCCTGCCCGGTCATGGCTTCACGCTTGCGCATCTTGCGCAACATGTCGAACTCGCGCTTGCGGACAAAATCGTTGCGCCGCTTGCGCTCTATCATCTCCTTGAGCAATTGCTTGCTCAAGGCTTCCTCGCGCCCCGTTTCACCCGCCTCGAGATCAGACCAGTTCGTGGCCGGATTGCGGACGAACTTCACGACTTTCGACAGCAAACCGGGGGAGGTGTCTTCTTTGGCCATGGGAAGGATTCAGGGCGACGGTTGGGGCAACTCAGTCACCAAACATCTTTTGCTTGAGCTCGCGGCGCTGCTGCGCTTCCAGCGACAAGTTGGCGGTCGGCCTGGCAATCAGGCGGCCCACCCCGATGGCTTCACCGGTTTCGTCGCAGTAACCATAGTCTCCGGAATCAATACGGGCAATGGACTGCTCGATTTTCTTGAGCAGCTTTCGCTCCCTGTCGCGCGTGCGCAATTCGAGTGCGTGCTCTTCCTCAATCGTCGCGCGATCCGCGGGGTCGGGAACCACCACGGTGTCTTCACGCAAATGCTCCGTGGTTTCACCCGCGCTGTTGTGAATGTCCTGCTTGAGAATGGACAACTTGTAGCGGAAAAACGCGAGTTGCTTCTCGTTCATGTACTCCGAATCAGGCATGGCCTTGACTTCATCGTCGGACAGGTCTTCACCGCGTTTGGTCTTCCAGTTGTTGGCCAGTTTGGGATCCTTCTTGGCGGCCACGTGCGGCGGGGGGGCGATAACACGCTCTGCGATGGCCGAATAACTTGCTTTCGCCGCGTCGGGCGAGTGGGTGGGGACCATGGGTGACGGAGCTGGCGCGTAGGAGGAATTGCGCAAGGAGGCACGACGCCCCGGCTTGAGCACAGGTACCGGCAAGGAAGTAGGAGCCGGGGCAACAGGCGCGGGACGGGGTGCCGCTTTGGCAGCCGGAGCCGCTGCCGTTTTGGTAATCGTTTTGATGATGGTTTTTTCTTTAGGTTTGACGGAAGCCTTGCCTGGGGCAACGGCTTTGGAGGACACCGGTTTGGCAGCCGGTTTTTTTGCGGTTTTTGCTGCGGCCTTGACCGCAGGCCTGGTTTTGCTGGAGACCGCCGGCTTTTTGACTGCTTTGACCGGTTGTTTGACGGCCGGCTTCCTGGCCGCAGCTTTCTTGACTGCAGGTTTTTTGGCCGGCGCAGGCCTGGCCGCGACTTTCACCTTGGCCTTGGCAACGGGTTTGGCTGGCTTTTTCACCACCGGCTTGGCTGCCTTGACCGGCGCTTTGACGGCAGCTTTGGTTTTGCCAGCAGGTTTGGCCGCAGCCTTTTTGACCGGTGGCCTGGATTTTTTCGCTTGAGCTTTCACGTTGTGTCTCCTCGGGGATGCAACACCGGGACCATCCCTGATGCTGAATCCAGGCCGGGCTGATGTCAGCCCCGCCTTTCCTTACCTGATTGTCTGGTTTGTTGCGTCCGCCCCTGCAGCTTTACGGCCAGTACTTACCCTCACTTTCCCCGGACTCCCGCTGGGACGTCCGGGTATTGGCGTCGGCGCGCGATTGTAGCGGCTCGCTGCACAGCTGTACCGCGTAAAAAACCGAGCGTTGGGGAATGGAGACAAACATCAGGACTTCCTGCCACTTCCCTCTGGACACCATCTGACAGCCTAACTCAAACCAGGCACTGCTCCAGGCCCTGGAGAAAAATATCCTTGGGCAGATCGATGCCTATAAACACCATCTTGCTGTTTTTCTGCTCGCCTTCTGCCCAGGCCGGGCCCAGGTCGCTGCCCATCAGCTGGTGCACGCCCTGGAAAATCACTTTGCGCTCAGTGCCCTGCATGTTCAGCACACCCTTGTAACGCAACATGCGCGGGCCGTAGATATTGACGATGGCGCCCAGGAAGTCTTCGAGTTTGGCGGCGTCAAACGCGCGCTCGGAGCGAAACACAAAACTCTTGACGTCATCGTCGTGGTGGTGATGGTGACCGTGGCCGGCGTCATGCGCGTGGGAAGGATGATCGCAGTGCTCGCCTTCGGCATGGCCGTGCCCCGCGTGGTCGTGCTCTTCGGCCTTGAGAAAATCCGGGTCGATGTCCAGTTTGGCGTTGAGGTTGAAGCCGCGCAGGTCAAAAACCTCGGAAATGGCGACCTCGCCAAAATGCACGGCTTTCTGCGGTGCGCGCGGGTTCATGTGTTTGAGCCGGTGCATCAGCGCCTGAACTTCCGCTTCGGCCACCAGGTCGGCCTTGCTGATGAAGATCTGGTCGGCAAAACCCACCTGGCGCCGGGCTTCCTGGCGATCGCTCAACTGCGTGCCGGCATGTTTGGCGTCGACCAGGGTCAGGATGGAATCCAGCAAGTACTGCTCGGCGATTTCCTCATCCATGAAGAAAGTCTGCGCCACCGGGCCCGGATCCGCCAGACCGGTGGTCTCGATCACCACCCGGTCAAAGTCCAGCAAGCCTTTGCGCTTTTTGGTCGCCAGCAACTGGAGGGTTTCTCGCAGGTCTTCCCGGATGGAGCAGCAAATGCAGCCGTTGTTCATCTGGATGATGTTTTCCTGGGTGTCGTTGACCAGGATCTCGTTGTCGATGTTTTCTTCGCCAAACTCGTTTTCAATCACCGCAATTTTCTGCCCGTGCGCCTCCGTCAGGATGCGCTTGAGCAGCGTGGTCTTTCCGGAGCCCAGAAAGCCGGTCAGGATGGTCACAGGAATCAAACTCATGGGGTATGCCTAAAACAAAATCAGCCGCAAGAAACGCGGCAACACTTGACCAAGGTGGGGAGTTTAGCGGTCAACTCAAGCCCATGGCAGGGAGTGCGAATAAGCCTTCCGGCTGGCAAAAGAGCTCATTCGCTACTATTTTTATAGCGAAGTTTTCGCGTCCCTTATGGGCAAACCTCCTGTTTGGCTTCATTTTTTCAGCAGCACCAGCCCCTTGAGGTACTCCCCTTCCGGAAAATTGATCGTCATCGGGTGGTCCGGGGCACCACCCATGCGGTCGGTCACAAAGGCATCCACCCCGGCGTCGATTCCGGCAGACGCGACGATCTTGTGAAAGAGTTCCGGGCTGACGCCTCCGGAGCAGGAGTAGGTAAAAAGAACACCTCCGGGCTCGAGGATGGACAGCGCAATGCGGTTGATGTCCTTGTAGGCGCGGGCGGCCCGTTCAGCATGGGCCACGGTGGGGGCAAATTTCGGGGGGTCCAGCACAATTGCATCGAAAGTGCGTCCCTCCTTGAGAAACTGGCGCATGGACGCATTCACATCGGCATCGAGCATGGTGGTGCGTGCAGCGTCAAACCCGTTGAGCGCGACGTTGGCCGCAGCCCGCTCCACGGCCGGACCGGATGAATCGATCGACGTGACGTGCGCGGCGCCACCGGCAAGCGCCGCCACGGTAAACCCCCCGGTGTAGCAATAGCAGTTCAGCACGCGCTGGAATTGCAGACGGCGGGCGTGATCGGCAAACTTGCGCCGGCTGTCACGCTGGTCGAGGTAAAACCCGGTTTTATGACCCTCGGCAACGTCCAGGCTCAGCTTCCAGTCATGCTCTTCAATGGTGATGCCGGTATCCCCCGAGCCAGCGAGCCAGCCGGTGGTTTCGGGCAAACCTTCCAGTGCGCGAACACTGGCGTCCGAACGCTCGTACAAACGGGTCAGGCCGGTTTGCGCGAGCAGGGCATCGACGATCACCTGTTTCCAGCGTTCGGAGCCGCAGCTTGAAAATTGCGCCACCAGCGTGTCGGCGTAACGGTCCACGACCAGCCCGGGCAGGCCATCGGATTCGCCGTGAATCAGGCGCAAGCCGTTACTTTTTATTTCGAAAAGCTTCCTGGCCTTGATGGCGCGCTCGATGCTTGCTGCAAAAAAAGGAGCGTCGATGCGCTGCGTCTCTTCAAAACTCCAGACACGCGCGCGGATTCTGGACTGCGGGCTGAAGGCCGCCCATCCCAGAAAGCGCCCATCGCTGCTCTCGACACGGACGGTTTCGCCGCTGTCAGCGCTGCCCCGGGCGATGGCTCCGTCAAATACCCAGGGGTGGCGCCGCAGCAGCGAGCGCTCCTTGCCTTCTTTGAGCCGAATTGATTTCATGGTCCCATTGTCGCGGCTGCGCCAAAGCTGCCGGAGCCCCCTCAAAAATTTGCGACAATGATTCGATGGTTTCAAGCGGCGCTTTGACGCATATGAAAAACATCGTGGGGCGGCTTCACCCGGGCAAAGCCGTTTGGGCCAGTTTGTGCCTGGGCCTGTTCCTCGGATTTTTCGGCCACCCCGCGCTGGCGCGCACCGCACTCGAATTTGACACCCTGAAGCAGCCCGTCGCGCTGGCCGACTGGGGCGATTACTGGATTGACAAGCAAGCCGAGCTCAGACCTGAGCAGTTTGCCAGTCACCCGGACGTCCAGTGGCAACCCACACTGCCCCGCGGCATCTATCCGCTTCAACCGGGTCAGGCGCTGTGGATACGCTTTACCGTGCCACCGGCGCCTGATGCCGAGCGCTGGCTGGTGGACATTCCCTACCCCGCCCTGGATCGCGCCTCCCTGTACACGCTGGACCGCTCAGGCAACTGGCGCGAGCAACGCGCTGGCGACCTCACACCGGTCAACAACTGGCCGACGCCCCACCGGCACCCGCTGCTGGTCGTCAACTTCAATGCCGAGGAACCGACGCACTACATGCTCCGGATTGAAAATGCCCAGGGTTTCAGCGCGCCCATCCGGTTTGTCAGCTCGGGGCACTTGCTGCGAAACGAGCAGCAAGTCTCGCTGTTTCTGGGGGTTTATTTCGGCCTGGCCTTGCTGGGCTGCGCCGCCGGTCTGGCCGGAACCTTGTGGCTCAGGGACCGCGCCTATCTTTACTACGGCATCTGCTCGGCGCTGATCGGTCTGACGCAGGCGGCCATCACCGGTGTCGGCGGGCTGCATCTGTGGTCCCATTCGCCACGGTGGGCAGATCTTTCGCTCGGCTTGCTGGCCATCTGGATGATCATGTCCCTGCTGGTGCTCAACGCCACGGTGGTGTCACTGGCGCAGCGTTCGCGCTTTCTCAATTCCCTGCTCTGGGTGGTTGTGGCCGGCGGAGCGCTGCTGTCGGTGGCGCTGGTTTTCACCGCCAGCGGCCTGCGGCTCAAACTGATCGTGCCCTACCTGGTGGTGGTGCCGCTGTTGATGCTGCTGATCAATCTCTGGACCTGGCGCCGCGGTGACCGCTTCGGTGGCTGGCTGCTGATCAGTGCCGCCCCGTTTGCCTTCAGCCTGGCTTTGGCGATTGCACGCTACCTGCAATGGTTACCCCTGAGTTTTGCCACCGAGCAGGGCGTGCTGGCCGCCATGGCATTGCAGATGCCCACCATGCTGGCGGTGCTCATTCTGCGCAGCCAGCACCGCCGGGAGAACAAACGCAGGATCCACGGCCTCGACCGGGTGGACCCGGCCACCGGCCTGATCAACGAACCGGTCTTTGCCGAACGCCTGACGCGCATGATTGCCCGTTCAGAGCGCTTCAAGCACCAGGGCGCTGTATTGATGATCGACCTGACCAACACAGAGCAAATCCAGCGCGACTTCGGCCGCAAGGCTGCTGAAGAACTGCCGCTGCGGGTGGCCGAGCGGCTGCTGTCGACCGCACGCGAGATCGACAGCGCTGCGCGTCTGGCAGAGCAGCGTTTTGGCATGCTGGTCGAGGGGCCGTTTTCGGACGAAGACGCCGCCTCGCTCGGACCGCGCATTGTGGCCCGTTGCCTGATGCCTTTCAAGGGAATGCCCGTCGAATGCGTAGCCCAGGTGCGGGTGGCGTATGCGCTGGTACCGCGTCAAGGTGCCAGTGCAGAGCTCATCCTGACCCGCCTGACCCAGAAGCTCGCCGATGCCTCGCCAAGCAGCAAACGCGCGGTGTTCATGCTGACTTGACGGCCCCGCGAAGTAAGGCCCCCACGCTTGTCGCTTCGCGTACTGCGCTGCCCCCCCGAGGGGGCGCTGCGCCTGCGGACCGGCAGAGCCGGACCCGCGGCCATGGGCACGGCCCCCACGCTTGTCGCTCCGCGTACTGCGCTGCCCCCCCCGAGGGGGCGCTGCGCCTGCGGGCCGGCAGAGCCGGACCCGCGGCCCCTGTTTGAAAAGTCACGTTCAGCGCAAGACCTGATCAGCCATTTTTCTTGCCCGCCGGTTTGACACCTGCCACCGTCGCGCGCGGATGCGCGGCGTCGTAGACCTTGGCCAGGTGCTGGAAATCGAGGCGTGTGTAGACCTGGGTTGTCGTGATGTTGGCATGGCCCAGCAGCTCCTGCACGGCACGCAAGTCGCCGCTGGACTGCAACACGTGGCTGGCAAAGGAGTGCCGCAGCATGTGGGGATGAACCGGCGTGGCCAGTCCCGCCTGCAAGGACCGCTGCTTCAGACGCACCCGTATGTGTTGAGGCGTCAGGCGTGTGCCGCGCCGGTTGATAAACAGCGCCGCGTCGCTGGCGGCCCAGCCGCTGCGTACTTCCAGCCACGCCTGCAAGGCCTCCAGGGCCTTGCTGCCCACGGGCACGCTGCGCCGTTTGGATCCCTTGCCCAGAACATGCGCTTCGGCCGCCTGCACATCAACCCAGCCGCGGGCCTGCGCGCTGGCCGTGACATCCAGTCCGGTCAATTCACCAATCCGCAAACCGCAACCATAGAGCAGTTCGGTGATGCACTGGTCCCTGACCTGCAGATCTGCGCCGCCAGCGGCCTCGTCGCCGCGGTAGGCAGACAATTGCACTGCCTCGTCGACACTCAGGGCCTTGGGAAGCGGCTTGGCAGCTTTGGGCGCGCGCAGGTCCTGCGCGGGGTTGGCAGGTACCAGGCCTTCGCGGCCCAGCCAGGTATAAAACCCGCGCCAGCCCGACAGAATCAGCGCGATGCCCCGGCCGCTGCGCCCGGCGCTGTGCATCTGCGCCACCCAGCGGCGCATGTGCGGGTTTTGAACGCCGGTCAGCGCCACACCTGCTTCGCGGCAACAGGCCTGCAGCTTTTGCAAGTCAAGGGCGTACAGCTCTACCGTGCGCTGTGCCAGGCGCTTTTCGACACGCACATGCTCAAGGTAACGCTCGACCAGCGGGTCTGCCTCGGGAACCGGCCCAGGCTCGGCCATCAGACTCAGGCTGCGGCGATGGGCCGCAGACGCGACAGCGCGGCACCGGCCAGTTCGCCAATGCGCTCCAGAAAATCCGTGCCCATGGCGCTGTGAAAGCGTTCCGGGTCCGGCGAGGCCAGCACCAGCATGCCAAAGGCCTGCACGGCCTTGCCTGGTCGCAGGGGAATCAGCGCCACCGACAGGGCCAGCGCGGGGTCCGGCAGCCAGCTGGCGGCTTCAAAACCCGAGTTGACACCGCAGTAGGGAGAGGTGAGCGACGACGCAAAGGTCTGCGCGTCTTCACTGACCCCGGTGGAGAAGTCTTCACTCGCAAAAATGCCGTTGACATGCCAGACCTTGATCGCCGCCTGAGGAACAGCAAACCGCGTCTTGATCTCGCTGACGATGGTGTCCGGCAAATCCCGCGCATGGGCGGTCAGCAAGAGATTGAGTGTGCACTCCTGCAGCTTGTCGGCAATGGCGACGTTTTCCTGGCCATGGCGGATCATGTCGACCATTTTTGATTCCAGCGCCTTGATCTTGTCGCGCAGCATGCCGGCCTGCCGCTCCTGCAGGCTGACCGCCCGCCCGCCATGGCCGCTGGACAACTGCACCGTGGCCAGCAGCTCGGCATGGCGCTCAAAAAAGTCCGGCGTGTTGGCCAGGAAGTTGGCGATGTCGTCTTCAGTGATCGGGTTCTGGATGGAGCGTTCGCTTGGGTTCATGTTGTTGTGTTTTCGGTAAATGAAATGAGGCCAGTCTACAAATGGTCCGGGACATCGATCTCGGCTTCGAACACCTTGGTGGCCGGACCTGTCATCAGGACCGGTGCACTGGCAGCCGACAGGCCGCCCGCCCATTCGATGGTCAGGACGCCGCCGCGAGTCAGCACATCCACCCGCGCGTCCAGCAGGCCCAAGCGTATGCCAGCCACCACCGCCGCGCAAGCCCCGCTGCCGCAGGCCAGCGTTTCGCCGGCGCCGCGCTCGTAGACACGCAGGCGGATCTGCCCACGCGAGACGACCTGCATGAAGCCGGCGTTGACGCGGCGCGCAAAACGCACATGGTTTTCAATCAGCGGGCCGTCCCGCAGCACTGGCGCGGTCTCGGTGTCTTCCACCACCTGCACCGCGTGCGGGTTGCCCATGGACACAACCGCTACAAAAACAGGAGCATCCTGCTCACGTCCCGCAAGGGCCAATGGCCACTTTTGCCATGAGTTGACAGCCTGGGGCGTCAATCCTCCGGCATCAAAAGGCACTTGCGGCAAATCAAAGACCGGTGCGCCCATGTCCACCGTCACGCGGCCATCGGGCTGCATGCGCGGCACAATCACGCCGCCCAGCGTCTGCACCCGGACGGCCTCCTTGTCCGTCAGGCCCCGGTCCCGGACAAAACGCAGAAAGCAGCGTGCGCCGTTGCCACATTGCTCGACCTCGCCGCCGTCGGCGTTGTGAATCACATACGCAAAGTCGATCTCCGGCGCAGGCGATGGACGCACCGACAGGATCTGGTCGGCGCCCACACCGAAGTGACGGTCGGCCAGAAAGCGGTATTGCCCGGGGGTCAGGTTCAGGCCCGCGCGGGTCTCGTCGAGCATGACAAAATCATTGCCAGCACCCTGCATCTTGGTAAATCGGATTCGCATCCGGGCATTATCCGCTGAGGTTGCAGCACTTCCCTTCTGAAAGACAAGCATGCGCATTCCCGACTGGACGCCCGACCTCAAGCCGCAACCGCAAGACCTGGTGGACGCCATCCTCCAGCGCCGCGGCGGCACCCTGATCAACCTGGACAAAGCGCTGCTCTGGAGCGAACCGCTGGCCCGCGGCTGGAATGTCTATCTGGGCGCGGTGCGCACAGGCCTGCCCACCAGCCGCAAGCTGCGCGAGTTGGGTATTTGCACCGTGGCGCTGCTGACTGGCGCGGCTTATGAGTACAAGCACCACGCGCCGGACTTCCTGGCGGCGGGCGGCGTGCAGGCCGAGCTGGACGCGCTCAATTTGCTGGTCAGGGCCGACGCCCGTGCCTCGGCGGTGCACCCGGCGCTGGGCGCAGTCGAGCAACTGGTGATCCGCTACGCCGCGCAGATGACGCTGGACGTGAAGGTCAGCGATGAAGTGTTTGAGGCGCTGCGCCAGCACTTTGACACCACCGGCCTGGTCGAGCTGACCAGCGCCATTGCGACCTACAACATGGTGGCGCGCTTTCTGGTGGCGCTGGGGGTGTCGCCCGAAGACTGAGCAGCCATCTCAGGCCAGAGGCGGGGGAACACGCGGAACGTGCGACGGTGGGGCCGGCTAGTCAGCCTTGATCCCGTTGTCTTTCACTACCCTGGCCCAGGTGTCGATTTGTTTGTCGATGAACACACGCGCAGATTCCGGCGTGCCGCCCAGGATGTCGATGCCCTGGGCGCTGAGCTTTTTGGCAATCTCCGGATTTTTCAAAGCCTTGTTGATTTCCTCGTTCATGCGCTTGAGCACATCCGGCGGTGTTTTCGCCGGCGCCACAATCGCCCACCAGGCTGGCGCGTCAAAGCCGGCAAAGCCGCTCTCGGCCACCGTCGGCACATTGGGCAGGTCAGGAGAGCGCTGGCTGGTGGTCACGGCCAGGGGCCGCAGGCGGCCGCTGTCAATGTGCGGCTTGGTGACAAACACCGAGCCTATCGACAGCGGGACATGGCCGGCGACAGCATCCGTCATCAAGGGACCGCCGCCTTTGTAAGGGACATGTTGCCAGTCGATGTTGCCGCTTTTCGACAGCAGCGCCATGGCCAGGTGACCCAGACTGCCTGAGCCTATGCTGCCGTAGCTCACGTTCTTTTTGGCCTTGGCTGCGGCCACCACGTCGGCAAAACTCTTGTACTCCGAGGCCGAGAAGGTGGCCAGCACCATGGCCGAGGTGCCTATCAGTGAGACCGGCGCCAGGTCCTTGCGGGTGTCGAAAGCCATGCCGGGAATCAGCGTGGGGTTGACCCCGTGGGTATCGAACACCACCCCAAAGGTGTAGCCGTCCGCCGGTGCGGCCGCCACGGCCGCGGTGCCTATGGAGCCCGACGCACCACCCTTGTTCTCGACGATGATGTTTTGTCCCAGTTGCTGGGACAGGGGCACCGCCAGAATGCGGGCCACCTGATCGACCGAGCCGCCGGGCGGGAAGACCGCCACAAATTTGATCGGCTGCCTGGCCGGCCAGGCCTGGGCCCAGGCGGCCTGTCCCGCCAGGCTGAGCGTGGCGGCGAAGCAAAGAGTCCCTACAAGTCGTGAAATCCAGGGTGTCATGAAAGCAATCCAGCAAGTGAAGGTCAAATCAGTATCGGCAGGCCTTCGCGCGTTCACCATTGCGGTTAACACTTAGCATGCTTACGATCTGGTCGTGATCCGTGGCCTTTTGCACTTCGCTGCAAAATAGGGCGATGGTCAGACCCTCACAACCATCGCCCTATTTTGCAGCGAAGTGCAAAAGGCCACGGATCAC
>JAKFXR010000030.1 GCA_021731285.1 Polaromonas sp.
AACAAGTACGTGATCATCGACGAAGCGCAGAACCTGACGCCCAAGCAGATGAAAACCCTGATCACCCGCGCTGGCCCCGGCACCAAGATCGTCTGCATGGGCAACCTGGCGCAGATCGACACGCCCTATCTGACGGAAGGCTCGTCAGGCATGACCTTCGCGGTGGACCGCTTCAAGGGCTGGCCGCATGGCGGGCACATCACGCTGGCGCGTGGAGAGCGGTCCAGGCTGGCGGATTTTGCGAGTGAAGTGCTTTAGTGCTTGCCTGCGGGCATCAATAACCGCAACTTCGGCTCACTTTTGAGTTGAGCCGCTCGCAGCGCGTTGGCACTGCGGCCACACTTGCAGTCAGCGTTGGATGCAGGTCAAGCTGCCGACCAAGGACCCATGACGTTTTTACAGCATCGGAGTGGAAACTCGGACGTATAAAAGCATCTACCGCCACACCATCGGCGTGTGTATGGCAGCGGGAACCACTTCACCTCTTACGGTGTGGCGCGGCGCAAACTCATGCCGGGAGCAGTGCCAACAGGCCTCACACCGGAGGCGGTGCTGCTCAACAACGTGGTGCTGGTCGAAACGCTCTGGCCACTGCACAAGATTTACGGATTCGAACGCCCTGCTTTGCAGGAGTTGCTGGAGCAATTACTGTCGGCCCGTACTTTTTGCCTCGAACACCGCGGCACCGTCACGAAGGCGGCGGCGCTGTTTGCCGGCAGCGCGGCAGATTTTTCGGACTGCCTGATCGCCAGCCAGAACGAAAGGCTGGGATGTGATTGCACGATCACTTTCGACAAGGCGATGGGCGGTTTGCCCAAAGTGGAATTGCTGCGCGCCAAAGCGCCTTGACATGCTCATCGTTTCCGAGAACCCACACATGCTCAACGGGGGGTTGCAGCAGACCGTTCCAGCACATACCGCATCATCGACTGCGCCAGTTCTTCCTCGCCCAGGAAGATCTTGCCGGCGTTTTCGCTCTCGAGCAGTTTCGCTTCGGCCTCGTTGTGGGTACGCACCACGATTTCGATCTCGGGGTTGAGCGTGCGGGCGGTGTTGATCATTTGCCGCACGTTCAGGGTGTCGGGGGTGGCAATCACCAGCATGCGGGCGTTGGCGATGTGGGCCTGGACCAGCACCACGGGTTCTGCCGCGTCGCCCGACACGGCCACCAGCCCTTTGGTGCGCAGCCTTTCGACGACTTCACGATTCTGCTCGACCACCACAAACGGCAGGTGCTGCGCGCGCAGTGCGTCGGCGATGCGCCGCCCTACCCGGCCATAACCGACCAGTACCACCTGGCGGGAGAGGTATTTTTCTTCGGTGCTGGCGGGCAGCTCGGCTGTCGGGTCGTCACGCGCTTCAAGCTTGCGGGCCAGCGCCGACTTGGCCAGTATCCACCGCTGCAGTGGCTCGACCGCCTTGAACACCAGCTGATTCAACGCAATGGAAATCAGGGCGCCGGCCAGCACCAGGCTCTGGCCCTCGGGGGGCAGCAAGCCCAGTGATGCACCCATGGCCACCAGGATGAAGGAGAACTCGCCGATCTGCGCCAGGCTGGCCGACACCGTCAGCGCGGTGTTGAGCGGGTAGCGAAAGGCCAGCACCAGCGCCGCCGCGGCCAGCGACTTGCCGACCACGATGATGCCGACCACGGCAATCACCTGCAACGGACGCTCGACGACGACCCAAGGGTCGAACAACATGCCGACAGACACAAAAAACAGCACGGCAAAGGCGTCGCGCAGCGGCAATGACTCTTCGGCGGCGCGGTGGCTGAACTCCGACTCGCGCATCACCATGCCGGCAAAGAAGGCGCCAAGCGCAAAGGACACGCCGAACAGCGCGGTCGCGCCGAACGCGATGCCGACGGCCGCCGCCACCACGCACAGGGTGAACAACTCGCGCGAGCCGGTGCGCTGCACCTGCCACAGCACCCAGGGGAAGAAGCGCCGGCCCACCACCAGCATCAGGACAACAAAGCCGCCCACCTGCAGCAGGGTGATACCCAGGATTTTCCACAGGGAGTCGACATCCGCTCCGCCCTTGCCGGCCAGCCAGCCGCCCACCGGCGGCAGCAGCACCAGCACCAGCACCATCGCCAGATCCTCGACCACCAGCCAGCCCACCGCGATGCGTCCGTTGGCCGAGTCCAGCACCCCGCGGGTTTCCAGCGCGCGCAGCAGCACCACGGTGCTGGCCACCGAAAGCGCCAGGCCGAACACCAGCGCACCGCCCAGGTTCCAGCCCCACCAGTGCGCCAGGCCCATGCCGAGCACCGTGGCAACGGTCATCTGCACCACGGCGCCTGGCACCGCGATCTTACGCACCGCCAGCAAATCGCCCAGCGAAAAATGCAGGCCCACGCCAAACATCAGCAGCATCACGCCGATTTCGGCAAGCTGGCTGGCGATCTCTGCGTCGGCCACAAAACCGGGCGTGAACGGGCCGATCAAGACACCGGCCAGCAAGTAACCGACCAGCGAGGGCAGCTTCATGCGCGCGGCCAGGAAACCAAAAATAAGGGCCAGACCCAAGCCCGCCGCAATGGTGCTGATCAGGGAGATGCTGTGCGGCATTCGAGGGGGGTCCTTCAAGGCAAAGGGTTGAGGGAGGCCCTGCGCCGCAGCTTGCCTGAGCAAACGGTCATCCGCAGAAGTGAAAAGTCAATAGAGGCCTGCTGCAGCCAGCCTGCATTATAAAAACCAAATGAAGAAACCCGCCGAAGCGGGTTTAAAAAAGAAGGCCGGGGTCGACCTCAACCCATGTGCAAACCACCATTGAGCGAGAAGTCCGCCCCAGTGGCATAACCGCCTTCGTCCGACGCGATCCACGAAATGATGGAGGCGATTTCTTCCGGTGTGCCCAGGCGTTTGGCCGGCACGCCGGCGACGATTTTCTCGAGCACGTCGGGGCGGATGGCCTTGACCATGTCGGTGCCGATGTAGCCGGGGCTCACGGTGTTGACTGTGACGCCCTTGCTGGCCACCTCTTGCGCCAGCGCCATGGTGAAGCCGTGCAGGCCGGCCTTGGCGGTCGAGTAGTTGACCTGGCCGAACTGGCCCTTCTGGCCGTTGACCGACGAGATGTTGACGATGCGCCCGTAGCCGCCTTCGATCATGCCTTCGATCACCTGCTTGGTGACGTTGAACATGCTGTCCAGGTTGGTGGAGATGACGGCGTCCCAGTCGGCCTTGCTCATCTTGCGGAACTGGCCGTCGCGCGTGATGCCGGCGTTGTTGACCAGCACACTGACCGGGCCGTGGTCGGCCTTGACCTTGTCGAAGGCCGCGACGGTGGAGTCCCAATCGCCGACATTGCCGACAGAAGTGTGGAAGGTGTAGCCGAGGGCTTTTTGCTCGTCTATCCATTTGGTGAAGTCACGCGTCGGGCCGCAGCCGGCCACCACGGTGAAGCCGTCTTTATGCAGGCGCTGGCAGATGGCGGTTCCAATGCCGCCCATGCCGCCGGTGACGTAAGCTACTCGTTTTGCCATGTCTTGCTCCTTGATTTATTGATTTATGAAAGCCGTTTTTCGAACCCTGATGGCTTTGCCGGTGGCCGCACTTGCTATCAAATAAATAGCTGTTTGCGCCCGGCCAGCAAGGGCCACAAGCACTTTTAACCTATATTCAGCGTTCCAGTGTGAGGGCAACTCCCATGCCGCCGCCGATACACAGGCTGGCGATGCCTTTTTTGGCATCGCGCCTGACCATCTCGTGAATCAGCGTGACCAGGATGCGGCAACCGGATGCACCAATCGGGTGACCAATCGCAATCGCACCGCCGTTGACGTTGACCTTGCTGGTGTCCCAACCCATCTCTTTGTTGACGGCGCAGGCCTGGGCGGCAAAGGCTTCGTTGATCTCGAGCAGATCCAGGTCTTGCGCTTTCCAGCCGGCGCGGGCAAGCGCCTTGGTGGAAGCGGGCACAGGGCCCATGCCCATGAACGCGGGGTCGAGACCGCTGGTGGCGTAGCTGGCAATGCGGGCCAGGGGCTTGAGGCCCAGCGCTGCCGCTTTTTTGGCGGTCATCACCATCACGGCAGCGGCGCCATCGTTGATACCTGATGCATTTCCGGCGGTCACGCCGCCAGCCTTGTCAAACGCGGGGCGCAGACCGGCCAGGCCTTCGGCGCTGGTCTTGCGGTTGATGAATTCGTCGGCCGCAAACACCAGGGCGTCGCCCTTTTTCTGCGGAATCGAAAACGGAACGATCTCGTCCTTGAACTTGCCTGCGTCCTGCGCGGCCATGGCCTTGGTCTGGCTGACCAGGGCCAGTGTGTCCTGCATGTCGCGGGTGACGCCGTATTTCTTGGCGACATTTTCGGCGGTGATGCCCATGTGGTACTGGTTGTAGACGTCCCACAGGCCGTCAACAATCATGGAGTCGATCATCTTCCAGTCGCCCATGCGCTGGCCGTCGCGTGAGCCGTTGAGCACATGCGGCGCAGCGCTCATGTTCTCCTGCCCGCCGGCAATCACGATCTCGCTGTCACCAGTGGCGACGGACTGCGCAGCGAGCATCACGGCCTTCAGACCAGAGCCACAGACGGCGTTGATGGTCAGGCCGGGAATGGCGTGAGGAAAACCGGCTTTGACCACCGTTTGGCGCGCAGGGTTTTGGCCCACACCCGCGGCCAGCACCTGGCCCATGATGACTTCACCGATCAGGTCCGGCGACAGCCCCGAGCGCTCGGCCACGGCTTTGATAACTGCCGCGCCCAGCTCGGTGGCCGGTATCTTGGCGAGGCTTCCGCCGAACTTGCCGACGGCGGTGCGGGCGGCTGAAACGATGACGATGTCTTCCATGAGTCTCTCCAGTAAAAAATCAGCTGTCTGTCATTGCGGCCCCGGATCAAGTCCGGGGTTTCAAGTTATGCAATCCATGCCGGTGCTGCAGGGTCCGGGGCATGGATCCCGGGTCAGGCCCGGGATGACCCAAAATCAAATTCTCTCCAATCAGGCCTTGGCCTTGACATAGCGGCCCGGCGCGGGCTCTATGGCTTTGTATTTGCGGCTGCCGTAGGTTTTGGGAGCAGCAATTTCCTTGCCTGCGTGGCCTTTGAGCCAGTCGGACCAGTCGGTCCACCAGCTGCCAGGGTGCTCCTTGGCGCTTTTCAGCCAGTCGGCGTGTGATGCGGGCAGCTTGGCGTTGGCAGCGCCGCCGGTGGTCCAGTACGAGCGTTTCTTTTTGGCGGGCGGGTTGATCACGCCGGCGATGTGGCCCGACGCGCCCATGACAAAACGCTTCTTGCCCGGCAGCACCTGGGTGGAGGCATAGGCGCCGCCCACTGGCACGATGTGGTCCTCGCGCGAGCCGTAGATGTAGACCGGCATGTCGACCTTGCGCAGATCAATCTTCTCGCCGCACACCGTCAGCGCGCCGGGTTTGGACAGCTTGTTTTCAAAGTAGGTGTTGCGCAGGTACCAGGCGTAAAACGGGCCGGGCAAATTGGTGGAGTCGCTGTTCCAGTACAGCAAGTCAAAGGGCGGCGGTGTCTCGCCCTTGAGGTAGTTGCCCACCACGTAGTTCCACACCAGGTCGTTGGGCCGCAAAAAGCTGAAGGTCGAGGCCAGGTCCTGGCCCTTGAGCAGGCCGCCCTGGCCCATTTGCATCTCGCGAAAGGCGACCGACTGCTCGTCGATGAAGATGTCCAGAATGCCGGTGTCGCTGAAGTCGAGCAGCGAGGTCAAAAACGTGGCGCTGGTCACCGGTTTTTCACCGCGGGCAGCCAGCACCGCCAGCGCGGTGGCCAGGATGGTGCCGCCTACACAAAAGCCGAGCGCGTTGATGGTTTTGGCGCCGGTAATCTCTTGCGTGACTTCAATCGCCTTGATGGCTGCGTGCTCGATGTAGTCGTCCCAGGTCTTTTCAGCCATGGACTCGTCGGGGTTGCGCCAGCTGACGACAAAGGTGCGGTTGCCCTGCGCCACCGCATAACGGATCAGCGAATTTTCGGGTTGCAGGTCCAGGATGTAGTACTTGTTGATGCAGGGCGGCACCAGCAAAAAAGGCCGCTCGTGCACCTTGGCGGTCAAGGGCTTGTACTCGATGAGCTGGAAAAACTCGTTTTCAAACACCACGGCGCCTTCGGTGGTGGCGACGTTTTTGCCGATCTCGAAAACGCGCTCGTCGGTCATGGACACATGGCCCTGCTTCATGTCGTGCAGCAGATTGGTCAGGCCCTGGGCAATGCTTTCGCCCTGGGTGTCTATGGCTTTCTTCTGGGCCTCGGCATTGAGCGCCAGGAAGTTGCTGGGCGCGGCAGCGGCCATGGCCTGCTCTACCGCAAAACGCAGGCGGGCTTTGGTTTTTTCGTCGCCCTGCACCGCTTCGGCCAGGCCCATCAGCGTGCGGGCGTTGAGCAGGTAGCTGGCGGCTGAAAACTGCGCCACCGGGTTGCTGTGCCAGGCTTCTGCGGAAAAGCGCCTGTCGGCCACTGCGCCATTGCCGGCGCTGGGCTGCAGGCCGCTGTTCCACAGCGCGGTGACTTCCTTGAGGTAGCTCTGCTGGATCTCGAGCAGCTTCGCCGGATCAAACTGCACTTGCGGGAGGGTGGCACCGCCCATGGCGGGCACGCCGAGCTGGGGAAGACCGGCGCCGCTCATGGCGCTCATGGCCTGCTTCATCGTCTCACCAAAGGTCTCTTGCATCTGCTGGGCCGTGGGGCCCCGGAATGGGTCAGAATTCATGCTTGTCTCCCCGGTGGTCAACCGGGTCTTGTAGTGCGCCCATGGGGGCTGTTCTACCCGTAACGGGTCACCTTAGGGCCTGTTCACCCTATTTTTACAGATGCGTTGCGAGTCAAAAAAGTCATGCGCGAGGCGGAAAACGCAGCCGGGCTGACGCCCGGCAAGGCTTTGCAACGCTGCGCATGGCTTTTTTGATCGCAACCCGGAGGGAACGGGTTGAAAACAGCGCCACTCGGCGTTGCGCTCCTAGGTCAGACCGCCAGTCTGACCGTCGTCGCGCGCCTTGATTGGCACTGTTTTCAACCCGTTCGCATTTGCAAAAATAGGGTGAACAGGCCCTAGTATGGCGGAAATTTCTTGCAAACTCATGACGTTACTACTTAGTGCCGGCTTATGTATTTAATTGTCATTGCCTGGATGTATGTGGTGCTCATGATGAGCGTTGCCGAAGCCACCCACCCCTCGGGCACGCTGCTCGGGGCCCTGGTGACTTTTGTACTCTATGGCGTGGGTCCGGTAGCACTGGTGATTTACCTGATGCGCGCGCCGGCCCGCCGCCGCGCCATCAAGGCGCGTGAGGCTGCAGAGCACCAGGCGCGGCAAAGTGCCTCAGTCGAGCCAGATGGCGGCAGCCATGCGGCCGGTGGTCTTGAGCCCGTTGCCGCAGACACCGGCGTCGCGCCGGTGCGAAAAGAACCTTGAGGCATTGCCCACGGTGCACCATGCGGCGCTGCCGTCGTTGCCGTAAATCTGCGTGATGCCCAGGGCCTGCAAACGCAGGCGCGCCAGGCCAGGCAGGTCGGCCAGAAACTTGCCGGGGCCGTGCGGCACAAAGCACAAGCCCGCTTGGGGGTCACCGGCCACAAAGGCGGTCCGCACTTCGGGACCCACCTCAAACGCTGTTGGACCTATGCAGGGGCCCAACCACGCTATAGTATTGATAGCGCACTCTTCCCGCGGGTAAAGGGTCAACTCGCTAAAACGTTCATAAGTTTTTTCCAGAATGCCTGTTTCGCCCGCGCCGGCCAAGCCGCGCCAGCCAGCATGCGCTGCCGCCACGACCGCGCCGTCCGTGGTACTCAGAAGAACCGGCAGGCAATCGGCCACCATGATGGTGCAGGCCACACCGCCTTGCCGGGTGATGGCGGCGTCGGCTGGCTGGCCGTGAGGCGTGGCGCCGTCCACCGCCAGCACCTGCGTGCCATGCACCTGCTGCAAAAACACGGGCCGTGCGCCTAAAGCCTGCGCCAGCGTGTTGCGGTTGACGGCCACCTGCGCAGGCGCATCACCCACATGGTCACCCAGGTTCATGCTGTCCCAGGGAGCCGACGAGCAGCCACCCTGCCGGCTGGTGAAAACGGCGCGCACCCTGTCAGGCACGGGCCAGTCTGGGATCAGCCAGTGGGGGTGCAAGTCAACCTTCAAAGTCAGGGCAGGCTGAAGGCTGGGCTTTCTGAAAAGCCTCGTGCGCCATGCAGGCTTCAAACGCTGCCATGGTGCGGCTGAGTCCGTCAAAGTTCACATCGAAGCGCTGGGCGTTGAAGATCTGTGGCACCAGGCAGCAATCTGCCAGTGTCGGCGTGCTGCCGTAGCAGTAGGTAGCCGCCGGAAGCTGGGCCAATTGGCGCTCAAACGCCTCCAGGCCTTCACGGCACCAGTGCCGGTACCAGGCGTTTTTGGCCTCGTCGTCGCACTTGAGCTCGCGCACCAGGTACTTGAGCACACGCAGGTTGTTGAGGGGGTGAATCTCGCAGGCAATCGACTGGGCCAGGGCGCGCACCCTGGCGCGGCCCAACGCATCGGCCGGCAACAGGGGCGGCGCGGGATGGGTCTCATCCAGGTACTCGATGATGGCCATGGACTGCGACAGGTGCTCGCCCTCCTCCGTCTCCAGCAAGGGCACCAGGCGGTCGGCCGAAAGGGCAGCGTAGTCACCCGTCTTGTGGTCGCCCTTGACCAGATGCACCGGGATGTAGTCGTAAGTCAGGCCCTTGAGCTGCAGCGCAATGCGCACCCGAAACGACGCCGAAGAACGAAAGTAGTTGTAAAGCTTCATGCGTGAAAGCATAAACGATGGCCTCGACGGTCGCGTGCATCGCGGGGATGCTTGAAATCAAGCCGGGGCCGCGGAACCGGCTTTGCCGGGCTGCAGGCGCAGCGGCCCCCTCGGGGGGCAGGAAGCTACGCGAAGCGAGCGACCGTGGGGGCACGCAATCGCGTGCGCGACTGACTGCGGGGTGGAGGCTCGCTACCATGCCTGCATACCCCAAGGAGACCCTCATGAGCGCCATCACCACCCTCACCAACCACCAGGTCCGCCTGGCGGCCCGCCCTGTCGGCAGCCCCACACGCGAGAACTGGTCATTCACCACCGAACCGGTGGCCGAGCCCGGCCCGGGCGGCGTGCTGGTCAAAACCCTCTACCTCTCTTTGGACCCGGCCATGCGCGGCTGGATGAACGAGGGCAAAAGCTACATCCCACCGGTTGAAATTGGCGCAGTCATGCGCGCCGGCGGTGTCGGCAAGGTCATTGCCTCACAAAACCCCGCCTTTGCCGTGGGCGATTACGTCAACGCCGGGCTGGACGTACAGGAGTACTGCCTGATCCCCGAGGCGCAGATCAAGCGCAGCGGCATGTTCAAGATCGATCCGCGCATGGGGCTGACCTCCTGGCTTAACGTGCTGGGCATGCCGGGCATGACCGGCTACTTCGGCCTGCTCGATGTCGGTCAGCCCAAGGCGGGCGAAACCGTGGTGGTGTCGGGCGCGGCCGGCGCGGTGGGCCAGACCGTGGGTCAGATCGCCAAACTCAAAGGCTGCCGCGTGGTCGGCATTGCCGGCGGCAAAGCCAAGTGCGACTGGGTGGTCAACGAGCTGGGCTTTGACGCCTGCATCGACTACAAGGCCGGCGATGTGAAAGCCGGTCTCAAGGAGCACTGCCCCAAGGGTGTGGACATCTACTTTGACAACGTGGGCGGCGAGATTCTCGACACCGTGCTGACCCGCATCACCCGCGGTGCCCGCATCATCATTTGCGGCGCCATCAGCCAGTACAACAACACCACACCAGTCAAGGGCCCGGCCAACTACCTGTCGCTGCTGGTCAACCGGGCGCGCATGGAGGGCATCGTGGTGTTCGACTACGCCGACCGCTACCCGCAAGCCATCGCCGAGATGGCCGGGTACCTGAAAGACGGCAAGATGAAAAGCAAGGAAGATGTGGTTGTGGGCCTGGAGACTTTCCCGGAAACACTGCTCAAGCTTTTTAACGGTGAAAACTTCGGCAAGCTGGTATTGCAGGTGGCCAAAGACTAGCCACTGTTCATCCCGCGCGATTTACTTCGCATCGCGAACCAGGCGCACGGCACCGGGCGAGTTACGGGCGCCCTCCCCGGCGCTGCCCTCGGCAAACCCCACGTACATGAAGTAACCGGGCCCGACGCTGCTGGAAGTCCAGAAGCGGGCCACCGGCGTTGCGGGAAAAGCCGCCGGGTCGATGGTGGCCTTGCCCTCGTCTGCTTCGCGCACATTGACGATGCTGGACAGCTCTTTCATGGTGGGAAGGCGCCATGGCGCGCCTTCTGCGGTGGCGGTGTTTTTTGCCCGCGCCGCAGCTTCGGCCTGATTGGAAAAAAATGCTTTTCCGGTGCAAGTGCGCGCCTTCCAGCTCATGCCTTCGACGCAGCGCCGCCAGACCAGCCCGGTTTTGCTGTCGACAACCTCCTGCCCGTCGGCAGAGAGAGTAAAGCGTTGCTGGGCATGGCCCTCGCCGACCCCCAGGGACAAGGACAAAACCAGAACAGGCAGTGACAGGATCAACAGCTTCATGGCGGCCTCCGACAGATGAATAGCGGCTGGATATTTGGAATGCTAGACCCGTCTCCGCCCTCCCCATACTGGGTAATTACCTAGCGAAGCAACAGGTCTGAGTGCCCCCCTCAGCCAAGGGCCCAGCGCGCCATGGCCACCGTCGCAGCCCCGGCCAGCGCGGCAGCCAGGTCATTACGCAGCAAGCGCATCACCACCCCCACGGCGCACAGCGCAAGAAGCTCCGGCAGTTTGCCGGCGGAAGCGGCGGGTGTGACGATGCCAATCATGACTGCGAGAGGGACCGCCTTGAGCGCAGCTTCCACACGCGGCGTGATGCGCACATAAGCCATCAGCAGATAGCCCGCCAGTCGGCAGGCGTAGGACGCGAGCGCCATACCCGCGAGTGCCAGCAGAAACCCGGTCTCAACGGCCATGGCGCCAGGCTCCCACCAAGCCGCCGGCCAGGCCGGCCCCCACGATGTACCAGCCACCCGGAAGCACCCGGTGCAATACCAGCGCCACAAGTGCGGCCGCAGCCGCTGGCCACAGGTCAGACTTGCCGCGCCACATGGCCATGCCAATGGCTGCGGCAAACGCTACCAGCATGAAGTCCAGACCGAAAGCCGCCGGGTCGGGCACGCTGCGGGCCAGCAGGTGGCCAACGACCGTGCCCAGCACCCAGGGCGCAAACATGGCAACGCCCGAGCCGAACACAAAACCGGCGTCGCGGTAACCCGCTTCGTATTCGCGCATGGACAGCGCCCAGTTGCCGTCACCCAGAAAAAACAGGCTGCCCCAGGCCTGCGTGCGGGTGGTGTGGCGCAGCCAGGGCTGGATGGCCGCGCCGTAAAGCACATAACGCGCGTTCATGACCAGAATCGTGGCGATCAATGGCAGCACCAGACCCGAAGCCGTCCAGCCCTGTAGCGCTGCAAGCTGCGCGCTGCCTGAATAAACAAAGGCGCTCATCAGCGCAGACTGCAGCCAGGACAGACCACGCTCGCTGGCCATCACACCAAACACCATGCCGTAGAGCAGCACCCCGGGCGCCAGCGGCTGGCCCACGATAAAACCACGGCGCACGCCGGCGGCGGTGAAGCTCACTCCCCCTGTCAACGCCCGACCACCAGCTTGATGGACGGCATGACACGCTCGGTCTCGCCGCGGCGCTCCAGCGCCATGCGCATGTTCATTTGCGCGACTTCGGTGTGCTCAATGGCCAGGGCCTGCGCACGTGCGCCCTCGCCCGCCTTCAGCGCTGCCACCAGCATGTGGTGCTGGCGGTGCGCATAGTGCATCCAGTCGCGGTCCTGCTGCAGCGAGGACTGCATGGGCAGCATGGCCGAGGCCGCCGCAAACGGCAGCTTGTCGTTGAGGGCTACTGCGCGTTGCAGGGCGCGGTTGCCGCTGGCCTCCAGCAGCAGGGCATGAAAACGGTCGTTCATCGCCGCGTAGGCGGCATAACTCTCAAAGGTCAGCGGGTCGGCAGCCAGCGCGCGGTCGCCTTCGTCCAGGCAGGACTGCAGCTCACCCTGCATCTGCCGCGACAGGCCATGCTCGGCCACCAGCCGCGCGGCCATGCCTTCGAGGTGACCCCGCACAGATATCGCGTCGGCGACTTCTCGCGGGGTGAACTGCCGCACCAGAAATTTGCCGGTGTCGTTGGCCTCGACCAGCCCCTCTTGCGCCAGCGTGACCAGCGCAGCGCGCACCGGTGTACGCGATGCGCCCAGGCGCTCGGCCAGTTGCTGCTCGGCCAGATGCTGACCGGGTTCGAACTCGCCGCGCAGGATCAGGTCGCGGAGCTGGATCAACACTGTCTCTTGCAGGTTCATGACGCAGACTGTACACTGAATTTTCAATACGGTATACCGTTTACAAGGCCAGTCATGAATGCAGATCAAAACGCGTTGCTCACCCGCAGTGGCCCGGGCACCGCTTGCGGTGCGCTGCTGCGCAGCTACTGGCAGCCGGCCGCACTGGTCGACGAGTTCAACCCCGCTCTGGACCCCCGCATGGCCCAGCGACCGGTCAAGGCCGTAAGGCTGCTGGGGCAGGATCTGGTGCTTTTTCGCGATGCGACAGGCGCCTGGGGCCTGCTGGACCGCGACTGCCCGCACCGCGGCGCCGACCTGTCCTTTGGCCGCGCGGAGGGTGACGGACTGCGTTGCCCCTTTCATGGCTGGAAATTCGACGTCCATGGCCAGTGCCTGCAAACACCGGCCGAGCCCGCCGGCAGCAAGCTGTGCGAGCGGGTGCGCCAGCGCAGCTACCCCGTGCTTGAAAAAGCCGGTGTGCTTTTTGCCTGGCTGGGGCCTGAAGGCTCCACCCCGCCGCCCCTGCCCGCCTTCGATTGTTTTGCCGCCCCTGCCACGCACAGCTTTGCCTTCAAGGGCCTGTGGAACGCCAACTGGCTGCAGGCTTTTGAGGTGGGCATCGACCCGGTCCACCCGTCATTTTTGCACCGCTTTTTGCAGGACGAGCCACTCGAAGGCATTGGCGACAACGCGGCGGGCAAGCAGTTTCGCAGCGCCAGCGCGGGCGCGATCGACGGCGAGCAATGGCCGATGACACGCATCATGCGGGAGTTTGCGCAGCCGGACATCAGCTTTGAGACCAGGCCCTGGGGCATGCAACTCACCACGCTGCGGCCCATGACTGAAGAACTTACCCATGTGCGTGTGACGCAGGCCATCTTCCCGGCCACCTTTGTGATCCCGCTGTCCGAGACCATGACCATCACCCAGATGCATGTGCCGGTGGATGACACGCACACCTACTGGTATTCATTTTTCACGAGCTTTGCGGGCCCGCTCGACAAGGAAGCCATGCGCGCGCAGCGCCAGCAGTTCATCTCGCTACCGGACTACATCCCCAAAGCCGGGCGCCACAACCAGTGGGGCTTCAACCCCGAAGAGCAGCGCACACAAACCTACCTGGGCATGGGCGAGGAAGACATCAATGTGCACGATCAGTGGGCGGTGGAAAGCATGGGAGCGATCCAGGACCGCACACGTGAGCATCTGGGGACCAGCGACAAGGTGATCATGGCCAACCGCCGCGTGCTGCTCAAGGCCATCGCCACCGTGCAGGACGGCGGCGTGGCGCCCGGCATTGCCGACGCGGCACAAACGGCAAGCATGACCGGGCCTGACACCGTCGATGGCATTGCGCCTGCAGGGCAATGGCCGGCGTGGTGGCAGGCGCAGGCGCGGGCCAAACGCGAGGGCGCGCCGTGGGCCTGCCGCGACCTGCTGGCGGCTGACGCATGAGCTGCTTTGCTGCGCAATGCGGCATTCACGATGAAACGCGTCAATCGGCTCTGGACCGCACGGCCCAACTGATAGACGCCAGCGGCGTCGAGTTGGTACGTTTTGCTTGGTGCGACCTGCACGGCAACCTGCGCGGAAAAACGCTGGTGGCCAGCGCGGCCGCTGCCGCCATGCGCGACGGCGTGGGCATGGTCAGCACCCTGCTGCTCAAGGACAGTTCGGACCGCACCGCCTACAAGGTGTTTGAGGCGGGCGGCACGGCGGCACTTCCCGGATTTGAATTCGCGGGCAATCTCTTGCTGCTGGCCGACCCGGCGAGCTTTCGGCAACTGCCCTGGGCACCGGCCACCGCCTGGCTGCAGTGCCAACCCTGGATGCAGGACGCCAGCCCGGTGGCACTGGACACGCGCCGCATCCTGCAGCGCGCGCTGGCGCAGCTTGCCGAAGCGGGCTACGGCATGAAGTGCGGCCTGGAAATCGAGTTTCATATCTACCGCATCACCGGTGACGGTGCGCACGATCAGCTCGATCCCGACAAAGCTTCCTGGCCCGGCCTGCCACCCGGGGTCGCGCTGATCCACCCCGGCTACAGCCTGCTGTCGGAGAACTGGGCCGACATGGCCGACGAGCCGCTGCGCATCGTGCAGCGCACTGCGCAGGCGCTGGGCCTTCCCCTGCTGTCCCTGGAAATTGAACTCGGCCCCAGCCAGGTCGAGGCCGTGTTCGAGGCCACCGACGCCCTGCTTGCTGCCGACAACATGGTGCTGTTTCGCAGCGCGGTCAAGCAGGCGCTGCGCCGCGCCGGCTACCACGCCACCTTCATGTGCCGCCCGCCGTTTCCCGACATCATGTCCAGCGGCTGGCACCTGCACCAGTCGCTGGTGGACCTGTCCACCGGGGCCAACCTGTTCCAGCGCGAGACGCCGGCGCCAGGCACACAGGCGAGCGATGCGCAGCACACCCTCTCCGCGCTCGGCGAGCACTACCTGGCGGGCCTGCTGGCGCACGCCCAGGGCACGGCGGTGTTGTGCACGCCGACCATCAACGGTTTTGGCCGTTTTCGGCCCAACGCGCTGGCGCCCCAGTCGGTGCTGTGGGGCCGCGACAACCGCGGCGCCATGCTGCGTGTGCTGGGCCAATGCGGCGACAGCGCCACCCGCATTGAAAACCGGCTGGGTGAACCGGCAGCCAATCCCTACCTGTACATGGCCTCGCAAATACACGCCGGGCTGGACGGCATACGCCGCCAGCTCAAGGCGCCACCGGCCACCGACGCGCCGTATGGCCAGGCCAGTGAGAAAATTCCCACCCAGCTGGGGGATGCCCTGCGGGCGCTGCAAGCCGACACGGTGCTGACGCAGGCTTTTGGCAAAGACTTCATCGACTACTTCCAGCGCATCAAGCAGTCCGAGCTGGACCGCCATGAACAGGCCGCCGACAAGGACGACTGGCAGCGCCGCGAATACTTCAGCCGGATTTGATTCTCATGATCACTATTACTTTCATAGCAGAAGATGGCCAGCAGCAAAGGGCCAAAGGCCAAATTGGCAAGACACTGATGGAGGCGGCGGTGGCCGCCGGTGTGGACGGCATTGCTGCCGACTGCGGCGGCTTGATGACTTGCGCCACCTGTCACGTGCTTGTGCATGAGCCCTTTGCCGGCCAGCTGCCGGCTGCCGGCGGCGAAGAGCAGGCCATGCTGGCGTTTACCGCCGTGCCGCGCACTGCGGGCAGCCGGCTGAGTTGCCAGATTCAACTAACGGCAGCCCTGGACGGACTCACCGTGGGCCTGCCCGCCAGCCAGTACTGAGCAGCGCGTACAGTAAGCGTATTGCACCCCCTCAGGAAAGACACAGATGATTCTCGAACTCGCTGACATCCGCATCCAGCCAGGCCAGCAGGCCGCTTTTGACGAAGCCATACAGCGCGGACTGACCACCGTGATCGCCAGGGCCAAAGGCTTTCAGGGCTTCAAGGTCAACAAGGGCGTGGAAAGTCCGGAGCGCTACATCCTGCAGATTTTCTGGGACACGCTGGAAGACCACACGGTGGGGTTTCGGGAGTCACCGGCGTTTGCCCAGTGGCGCGCGATTGTCGGGCCGTTTTTTGCGGGTCCACCGGTGGTGGAGCACTTCACACTGCTGACCAAGTCGGTCTGACATCCCGGGCCGCAGCGGCGCGGCCCTGACTTTATTGCTCGCCTTCGTGTCCGGCGATCAGCTTGCCCAGCAACAGTCCGAGCTGAGCCCGTTCTGATGCCTTGAGCGGGCCCAGCAGGCGTGACTGCACCTTGCCCACGGCGCGTTTCATCTGCAAGGCCACTTGCTCGCCTTCAGGGGTCACCCACAGCAGCTTGCGGCGCCTGTCCTGCGGATCGGCCTCGCGCCGCACCCAGCCCTTGGCCTCAAGCCGGCCAATCACCGAGCCCGAGGTGGTGGCGTCAAAGGCCACCCGCCCGGCCAGGGTGATCTGGTCCTCGCCGGGATCGTCCATCTAGGCGTTCAGGATGGCAAACTGCACCGGCGTCACGTCAAACGCGGCCGTCTCGTCCATGAAAATGGCCACAGCCAATTGATGCGCGCGCCGGATCTGATGGCCCGGCGCCTCGACGAAGTTATAACTTTTTGCCATGCCGCGAGTTTAAACGCTCAGGGTTTTACCTCTTTGTCAGATAATATGCATACATACTATTTATCATCACCCACCGTCTGCCTGGCAACCGTGAACCCTTCCCACCTTTTTACTGTCGCCAGCGGCGGCACCGGCCTGCAGTGGATGCACGACGGAATGGAGCCCTCAAAACTGTTCAAATAGGGTTTTGCATACATGGAGCCTCGCATGAACGCCTACCGCTTAGCTACTTTTTTAATAGCATCTCTTGCCCTGCCCGTAATGGCCACAGCCCAGAATGTGCCTAAGAAATCGACCCGCGAGGCGGCGCCTGTGGCGGCCAGCTGGCCGGCGCGGCCGGTGCGACTGCTGGTTGGTTTCCCGGGCGGCTCCACGCCTGATATGGCGGCACGCACCCTGGCCGAGCCCCTGTCGCGGGTCCTGGGCCAGCCGGTCATCATCGAAAACCGGCCCGGCGCCTCGGGCAACATCGCCGCCGATTTGGTCGCCAAGGCCACCGACGATCACACCCTGGGCGTGGTCATCAACGGCAACCTGACGTCGGCCAAGCTGCTTTACTCCAAACTGCCCTACGACCCGGCCAGGGACTTCACCCCCATCTCGTTGCTGACCACCGCGCCCCTGGTGCTGGTGGCCCCTGTCAACCAGCCCTCGGGCAGCGAGTTTTTTGTGGCGGCCCGCAATGGCGGCAACAAGTGGAACTATGGCTCGGTCGGCAACGGCTCGGTCGGGCATCTGGGCATGGAGCTTCTGAAGTCCACCGCCGGCAACCTGGAAGCCGTGCATGTGCCCTACCAGGGCAATCCGCAAGTCGTGACCGCCTTGCTGGGCGGCCAGATCCAGATGGCGCTGGTGCCCCCGGGCATCGCCCTGCCGCAGATCCGCGCAGGCAAGCTCAAGGCCATCGGCCTGACCAGCGGGCGCAGCCCCCTGGCCACGGAAATTGCACCCCTGGCCGATGCCGATATCCGCAATTTCAACCTGGAGGTGTGGACCGCGCTGGTAGGCCCGGCGTCCCTGTCGAAGGCTGCGCAGGCGCGCCTGAACCAGGAAGTCTCGCGCATCATCCGCGACGGCGACACGCGCCAGAAGCTGTTCAACCAGGGCTGGCAGGCGGTGGGCACCTCGCCCGAAGGCTTGCTCAGCCGCATCCGCAGCGAAACCGCCATCATGGGCGGCATCATCGCCATGCGTGGCATAAAAATCGAATGAGCCTGAACGCCGTCACCGAACCCGCACGCAACTTGCCGGTGTATGGCGAGTTTGATGTGGTGGTGGTCGGCGGCGGACCTGCCGGTCTGGCAGCCAGCGTGAGTGCCGCC
This sequence comes from Polaromonas sp., assembly GCA_021731285.1. Taxonomy (GTDB): domain Bacteria; phylum Pseudomonadota; class Gammaproteobacteria; order Burkholderiales; family Burkholderiaceae_C; genus Polaromonas. The sequence goes on from JAKFXR010000030.1 coordinate 17,728, forward strand.
CGGCGCGGCGCGCGCACCTTGCTGGTGGAGCGCTACGGTTTTCTGGGTGGCATGGGCACGGCCGGTGGGGTCACCAATTTTGCCGGGCTGTACGGCCGCAAAGAGGGTCAGATGCAGCAGCTGGTGCATGGCGTGGTGGATGACCTGCTGGAGCGCCTGGAAGCCCTCGGCGGCCTGAACGCGCCGCAGGACGGCATGCAGGGCCGCATTCGCGTGCGCTCCTACGACGTGTCGGCCTACAAATGCGCGGCAGACCAGATGCTGGTGGCCGGTGGCGTGCAGATGCTGTTTCACGCCTGGGCTGCGGCTGTGGTGATGGACGGACAGCGCATCGCAGCCCTGGTGGTGGAGACCAAGTCCGGGCGGCAGGCGATACGCGCGCACAAATTCATCGATTGCTCGGGCGATGCCGACGTGGCGCATTTTGCCGGCGTGCCTTTCGAGCTGGGTGATGGCCATGGCAGCGCCCTGTTTCCGACAACCATGTTTCGCGTGGGCCATGTGGACCCCGCGCAGGCGCTGGCTGCGGTGGGCGAGTTTTCGGCGATCAACGATCTGATGGACGCCAGCCAGGCGCGCCACCCCGGCCGCTACGCCTTCCCGCGCAGGGGCGCGATTGTCAGGCCGCAAAAGAATCCGGCGGAGTGGCGCGTCAATGTCACGCAGATCCGCAACGCGCAAGGGCGCGCCATGGATGCTACCGATGCCCGCCAGCTCAGCGAAGGCGAGCTGGAGGGGCGCCGGCAGGTCACAGAATATTTTCGCTTTCTCAAAAACGAAGTGCCGGGCTTCGCGGATTCGGCCATTGTGGACATTGCGCCCCAGGTCGGCATACGCGAGACACGCCGCATCTGCGGGGCGTACAGCCTGACCGGCGAGGACATCCTGTCGTCGGCCCGCTTTGACGATGTGATTGGCATCAACGCCTGGCCCATGGAGATGCATGAGGACGGTGCGATTGTCTGGCGCTTTCCTCGCGACGATGGACGCGCCTTCAACGACCTGCCCTGGCGCATGCTGCTTATCCCGGAGGTGCCCAACCTGCTGGTGGCAGGCCGCTGCGCATCCATGTCGCACGAAGGTCAATCAGCGGCACGCGCCAGTGGCGGATGTTTTGCCATGGGTCAGGCCGCCGGAACTGCGGCGGCTGTTGAAGACGCAGCGTCGGCATTTGCCGACACCAACATCACACGATTGCAACAATGCCTGCTGCAGGACGGGGTGTATTTTGAGCGCTGAGGCCCTCACGAAAAGCATGCCATGACCACGACCTCTACGCCCTCCAACGACCGCAAGGCTTTCTACGATGCGATCCGCCAGCAGCACATGACACCCCTGTGGGAAGTGTTGCATGCGCTGGTGCCCCAGCAACCAGCCACCCCCTGCGCTGCGGCCCTGTGGAAGTACGACCAGGTACGACCGTACTTGATGCAGGCGGGCCAGCTGATCACCGCTGAAGAGGCTGTGCGCCGGGTGCTCATCCTGGAAAACCCCGCCTTGCCGGGCCAGTCATGCATCACCCAGTCGCTGTATGCCGGCCTGCAGCTGATTCTTCCCGGCGAGGTTGCGCCCAGCCATCGCCACACGCAAAGCGCCTTGCGCTTCATTGTTGAAGGCCAGGGCGCCTACACCGCTGTGGATGGGGAGCGTGCGTCCATGCGGCCTGGGGACTTCATCATCACCCCGAGCTGGACCTGGCATGACCACGGCCACGAAGGTACGCTGGAGGCGGGCGAACCGGTGGTCTGGCTTGACGGCCTGGACATCCCGATGTTGCGGTTTTTCGACGCCGGTTTTGCCGAAAACCATGCGCAGCAATCGCAGCCCCTCACGCGGGCCGAAGGAACGAGTTATCAACGCTACGGCGCCAATATGCTGCCGGTGCGTTATGACGCACCTTTTGGGCAGACCTCGCCCATCTTCAGCTACCCCTACGAACGGACCCGCGATGCTCTGCACGCCCTGGAACGCCAGGCGCCGGTGGACGACTGGGATGGGGTCAAACTGCGTTACGTCAACCCGGCCACGGGCGGCTCGCCCATGCCGACCATGGCCACCTTCATGCAGCGCCTGCCAGCCGGTTTTTCAGGCCGCCCCTATCGGCAGACCGACGGCGCGGTGTTCAGCGTGGTCGAGGGTGATGGGTCCGTGATGGTGGAGCGGGACGGGCAGCAGCAGACTTTTGATTTTTCTGCGCGCGACCATTTTGTAATTCCATCGTGGCACACCGCCCGACTGTCGTCGGCCCAGGGTTGTGTGTTGTTCAGTTTTTCAGACCGTCCGGTGCATCAGGCACTGGGCATACACAAAGAAGAGAGGTTGTCATGAGTTTTGTTTTTACCCCCCCCGCCATTCCGTCGGTGCCGGTTGTCGGCACCAGCGCCCGCTTTCCGGTCAACCGCGTTTATTGCGTGGGCCGTAACTACGAAGAACATGCCAAGGAGATGGGTTTCACCGGCCGGGAGCCGCCGTTCTTTTTCCTCAAGCCCGCCAATTCGGTGGTGGTGGTCGAGGCTGGCCAGACCGGTACCCTGCCCTACCCCAGCCTGACCAGCAACTTTCATCACGAGATTGAACTGGTGGCCTGCATCGGCACCGGCGGAAAAAACATCAAGGCCGCCGACGCGCTCAAGCACATCTTCGGCTATGCGGTTGGGCTGGACATGACGCGCCGCGACCTGCAGGGTGAGATGAAAAAGCAGGGCCGCCCCTGGTGCATCGGCAAGGCCTTCGACCAATCAGCACCCATAGGCCCCATCACCCCGGCCGCCCAGGCGGGCGACGTTGCCAACGCAGAAATCTCCCTGCAGGTCAACGGCAAGGACCGCCAGCGCAGTACGGTCGCCAAACTGATCTGGAACATTGGCGAAACGATTGAACACCTGTCCGCCGCCTGGGAGCTGCAGCCCGGCGACCTGATTTACACCGGCACACCTGAAGGCGTGGCGGCCGTGGTGGCGGGCGATACGCTGGTCGGCGAGGTCAAGGGACTGGGCAGCCTGAGCATCAAGGTCGTCTGACGCCCGATCAGGAATTTGCACGGTTTTCGCGCACCCGCTCCGATGATCGCGCAAATAGCCTTGCAACTCCGGGTAAGCCGCCTGCGCGCGTACCAGACGCGTCCGGATAATCGGCCGCAACTGACAAAGCTGCCCGGGCTTGTCTTGCTCTTGTTCCACCCTGGCGCCATCACATTGCCACCCCTTGCGGAGACGACTTTTGAAAATTCTTGAGAAACTGGCAAAACTGTGCGCCATCATTGCCGGTGTGCTTTTAACCGCTATCACCCTGATGACCTGCGCCAGCCTGATCGGTCGAAATACCACCGGCGACTCCATCGTTGGGGCTTTCGAGCTGACTGGGGTCGCAGCAGGCGCCGCCATCGCGCTGTTCATGCCTCTGTGCCAGGTGCGCCGCGGCAACATCATTGTGGACTTTTTCACCGCCAAAATGAGTGCCGCTGTCAATGACAAGCTGGACCGTTTCGGCACGCTGCTGCTGGTTGCCATTTTCGGTTTGTTGGCCTGGCGAACCACCCTGGGTGGGCTGAACGTTTATGCCGCCAACTCTGAAACCCAGATCATGGGTTTTCCGGAGTGGGTGGTTTATGCAACGATGGTGCCGCCCTTCGTGCTGACCGGGCTGATTGCTTTGCATCAAACCGTTTTTGGCTTTGCCTCCCCTGAAGCCGGGGAAGCAGCCATATGAGCTCACTGAGTCTGACACTGCTGATCTTCGGCAGCATGCTGGCCCTGATGGCCTTGCGCGTGCCAATTGCCGTGAGCATGTTTGCTGCCGGCACCATTGGTTATGTCACGCAGACCGGGTGGCCGCCTTTTGCCAGCTTTCTCAACACGCAAGCCTTCGCCCGTTTTGCCGGCTACGACCTGTCGGTGATTCCGCTGTTTATCCTGATGGGTCACTTTGCCACCAAAGGCGGTATCAGCAAGTCGCTGTTCGAGTTTGCGGCCGGTGTCATGGGGCGCTTTCGTGGAGGGCTGGCCATGGCCTCGCTTCTGGCGTGCGCCGCTTTCGGTGCCATCAGTGGCTCTTCCGTGGCAACCGCCGCTACCATCACGGGCGTGGCCTTGCCGGAAATGCAGCGGCATGGTTATTCAGGGCGCCTGGCCACCGGGACGCTCGCAGCTGGCGGCACCCTGGGCATCCAGTTGCCACCGTCCATTGTGCTGGTGATCTATGCCATTCTCACCGAGCAAAACATCAGCAAACTGTTTGCTGCGGCCATCATTCCCGGCATCATTGCCATGTGCGGCTACATGATTGCAGTGGCGATTTATGTGCGTGTGGTCCCTGGCCATGCGCCTGAGGTCGAGGAGCATCGCGAAGGCCTGACCCTGCGTTCCATTCTCGGCGTTGCCCCCATCGTGCTTATTTTCGGGCTGGTGTTTGGCGGAATTTACGGCGGATTTTTCACGCCCACTGAAGGGGCCGCCGTCGGAGCGGCATCAACTTTCCTGACCGCCCTGCTGAAGGGAGAGATGACGCTGGCAAAGTTCAAGGCCTGCTTTTACGGTACGGCGGTAAGCGCTGCCATGATCTTCCTGATCTTCATTGGCGCCGATCTGATGAACTCCGCGCTGGCGCTGACACAAGTTCCCAATCAGCTGGCAGCGGTGGTGGGCGGCTGGGGACTTTCCCCCCTGATTGTGGTGGTTGCCATTCTCCTGTTTTACGTGCTGTTGGGCGCCGTCATGGATGAGCTTTCCATGCTGCTGCTGACCATTCCGATCTTTTTCCCGATGGTGATGTCGCTTGACTTCGGCATGGCCAAAGAGTCGGTTGCGATCTGGTTTGGCATCATGGTACTCATGACGGTCGGGTTCGGACTGATAGCGCCGCCCGTTGGACTGAACGTCTACATCGTCAACGGTTTGGCGAAAAACGTGCCCATGGGCGAAACCTACCGGGGTGTGATGCCGTTTTTGATCAGCGACGTCTTCCGGACCCTGCTTTTCCTGTTTTTTCCCATCATTCCGCTGTGGCTGGTGGGCTATATCAAGTAGCTCTTCGGGTAAGCACTGAAACCGCAAGCCGCCTTTAACGTTACCTTCATTACAAAGGAGACTTTTCATCATGATTCAACGTCGCACCATCCTGAAATCCGGCGCCGCAGCCGCTCTCGGCGCTCCTGCACTCAGCGGGCTCGCGCAACAGGCGGTCACGCTCAAATTTCACACCTTCATGTCCCCCCAGTCCAACGTGTGGCTCTCCATGCACAAACCATGGATGGACAAGGTCGAAAAAGAGTCCGGTGGCCGCATCAAGTTCGAGGGTTACCCGGCCATGCAACTGGGCGGCACGCCCGTGCAGCTCTACGATCAGGCCAAGGACGGTGTGGTGGACGTGGTCTGGACTCTCCCCGGCAACACAGCTGGGCGCTTCCCGCGCATTGAAGTGTTTGAGCTGCCCTTCATGATGTCCAACGCCGAGGCCACCTCCAAGGCCTATTGGGAGTATGTGCAGACCATGGCACCGGACGAGTTCAAGGATACGCAGGTCATTGCACTGCAGGTGCACGGGCCGGGCGTGATCCATACGGTAGACAAGCCCATCAAGTCCATCGCCGACATGCGCGGCCTCAAGTTGCGCGGGCCAACCCGTCAGGTCACAAAGCTGATGGGTGTGCTGGGGGCAACCCCGGTGGGCATGCCGCTGCCGCAAATCCCCGACGCCTTGAGCAAGGGCACGATCAATGGCTGCGTCATCCCCTGGGAAGTGGTGCCATCGGTCAAGGTCAACGAACTCACCAAATTCCACGCGGAGTTTGACCCTGCAGGTGGCAGCCTGTACACCACGACTTTTGTGATGGCCATGAACAAGGCCAAGTACAACTCGCTGGCGCCTGACCTGAAGAAAGTCATTGATAACAACTCCGGGATGGCGACGTCCGCGTGGCTCGGAAAAACGCAGCAAGGCAACGATGGCATTGGCCGCAAGTCAGCGAGCGATCGCGGCAATACGATTTACACCGTCAGCCCCGTCGAGGCGCAGGAATTCCGCAGAAAATCCCGCGCTGTTGAGGTGGAGTGGGTTGAAGACATGAACAAAAAGGGCTTTGACGGTAAAAAGCTTCTGGACACTGCGCGCAGCCTGATTGAAAAGCACAGCAAGACGACCAAAGCCTGACTCATCAAGCCATGATCCATGGGCTCCGCAAGGAGCCCATTTTTATTTGAACTTACACTTGGCCCCATGTACCGCAGCCCCATCAAGCACTGCAAAAACTGCGGCACGGCCGTGACCTATCGGGTGCCCGACGACGGCGACACCAAGGAGCGTGCGGTATGCCCCTCCTGCAACACCATCCACTACGAGAATCCGCTCAATGTCGTGGGGACCGTGCCCTACTGGGGCGACAGTGTGCTGCTTTGCAAGCGCAACATCGAGCCGCGCTGGGGCAAGTGGACACTGCCTGCAGGGTTCATGGAACTCCAGGAGACGACATCACAGGGCGCCGCGCGCGAAACCGATGAGGAAGCCGGAGCCAAATTTGAAATGGGTCCTCTTTTCAGCGTGCTCAACATCGAGCGTGTGGGGCAGGTCCACCTGTTTTACCTGGCCCGTCTTCTGAGCGACAGGTTTGATCCCGGCAGCGAAACCATCGAAGCTCGCCTTTTCACCGAAGCCGAGATTCCGTGGGATGAGATTGCGTTCAAGACGGTGAAGGAAACGCTGGAGCGCTATTTTTCCGATCGCCGCAGCGGATCGTTTGGCTTCCACGCCGTCGACATCGTGTGAGCCCACAAAAAAGCGGACTCACTTTTCAGTGAATCCGCTTTTGGGGAAATGGTCGGTGTGAAAGGATTCGAACCTTCGACCCCTTGCACCCCATGCAAGTGCGCTACCAGGCTGCGCCACACACCGTCAGCCTCGAATTATAACTGCTTCAGCTCACGGCTTTCAGTGCGTCGCGCTCAGGAGATCCCTGATTTCAAACAGCTCGCGCCGGAGCAACTGCAGTCTTTGCTGTGCTGCGCTGGCGTCAGGCAATTGCGCGATATCCGGAGAGCTGTCTTCAAAATCGTCGGAGTCACCGAAGTCGTCGAGGACGGAATCTCCCGCTTCGACCACGTCCACGCCGTCAAGCATCACTTCACCGTTGCGCCGCTTGTCGCGCTCCATCTGCACGATTTCCTGCAGCTTGTTGCGGGCACCACTGATGGTGAAGCCCTGGTCATACAGCAAATCCCGTATCCGGCGGATCATCAGCACCTCGTGGTGCTGGTAGTAGCGGCGGTTGCCACGCCTTTTCATCGGGCGCAGCTGCGTAAACTCTTGCTCCCAATAACGGAGCACGTGAGGTTTGACGCCACACAAATCGCTGACTTCGCCGATGGTGAAGTAACGTTTGGCGGGAATGGGAGGGAGAGTTTTCTCCAATTAAATCAATGCGCTAAGAGATGAAGCTACAAATCTACTCTAAGTCCAAACTTAGCGCAAATAGTTACAAACAATATTTGGGATGTGTTGTTTCGCTCACAAGTGAGCTGACACCAGGCTTGCGAAATCTGGCGCAAGCAGGTGGAAACCCGGAGAGTGAAGGCTCAGCCGACCTACCCGGCCGGCCGCTTCAGCCAGCCCCGCTCAGGCCCTGGATCTGCTCTTTGAGCTTGTGGCTGGCGTGGAAGGTGACCACCCGGCGCGCCTGAATGGGAATGGACTCACCCGTGCGCGGGTTGCGGCCTGGGCGCGGTGCTTTGGTGCGGATCTGGAAATTGCCAAAGCCGGAAATCTTGACGTCGCTGCCGTCCACCAGGCTGTCAGAGATCAGGTCGAAGAAAGCGTCAATCATGTCTTTCGATTCGCGCTTGTTCAGGCCAATCTGCTCAAACAACAGCTCTGCCAGGTGGGCCTTGGTCAGGGCCGGGCTCTCAAGACTTTCAACGGAAAATTCCACAGTGCTCTCCTCGCAGATGATTGTTGTTATGGACCTCAGGCACGCAAACGCGCGTTCATGCGGGCCTTGAGCCTGTCGACCACGGCACCGACGGCAGACTCTATCTGGTCGTCGGTCAGTGTAGCGTCGCCGCCATCAAGGACCAAGCGCACCGCCAGGCTTTTCTCGCCAAGCTGCATGGAGGCATTGGCCTGCTGGGGCCGGTAGATGTCGAACAAGGTCGCAGATTTGAGCAGACCGCCGGTGTCTGCCCCGTCAATGGCAGCCATCAGATCGGCATGGGTCACCGCTTCGGCCACGATGAGGGCGATGTCACGCTCGACCGGCTGCAGTTTACTGACAGTCTGGAACACGGGCACAGGACGCTGCAGCAAGGCCGCAAGCTCCAGCTCAAAAAGAAGCGGTGCTTGCGCCAGCTCGTAGGCCTGGCGCCATTTCGGATGCAACTCGCCCACAAAGCCGATGACCACGCCGGCCAGGGCCACACTGGCGCAGCGGCCGGGGTGCATGGCTGGATGAACAGCCGGCACAAACACCGGCTGCAAGGGGGCGAGCAAAGCCTGCACATCGCCCTTGATATCGAAGAAATCAAGGCTTTTGTCCGATTCGCCCCATTGCAGCGAGGCACGCGGCCCATAGGCCAAGCCGGCCACCCGCATCGGCTGGGCAAAGCCGGCGACGGTGGTGTCGGTGTTCTGGCTGGACGCGTCACGCAAGAACACTCGGCCGAGTTCGAACACATTCACGCGGCTGGCCTTGCGGTCCAGATTGAATCGCAGGACCTGAAGCAGCGAACCCAGCAGCGAGGAGCGCATCACACTCATCTGGCTGGCAATCGGGTTGAGCAATTTGATCGGGTTGGGGTTGCCTGCCAGCTCATGCTCCCAGCGCTCTTCAACAAAACTGAAATTGATGGTTTCCTGGTACCCCAGCGCGGCCAGCGCGCGGCGCACGGCAAACGGGCTGCGCTCGGCTTCAGACCGAACCCTGGCCGTGATGGGCGCCACAGGCGGCGTTTCGGGCAAGTGCTGGTAGCCCACCATGCGCACCACCTCTTCGATCAGGTCTTCCTCGATCTGCAGGTCAAAGCGGTAGCTCGGTGGCACCACCGTCAACGTGCCTTCGCCTTGCGTGACCGGCAGGCCGAGTGCACCCAGCGCCTGGGCGCACCGGGCCTGGGTCAAAGGCATGCCTATCACCTTGGCCGCGCGCGCAACCCGCAAGGTCACCGGTGTGGCTGCAGGCAGCTTGGCCTGCACATCGTCCATGGGACCACACACCGTGTCGGGTGTGCCGCAAATGTCGAGAATCAGGCGGGTGATGTGCTCGATGTGCTCGACCGTCTGACCTGGGTCCACACCGCGCTCAAAGCGGTGGCCTGCGTCGGTGGAGAAGTTGTAGCGGCGCGAGCGGCCGGCAATCGACTTGGGCCACCAGAAGGCAGCTTCCACATAAACGTTTTTTGTGTCGTCAGACACGGCCGTGGCATCACCACCCATGATGCCGGCCAGCGACTCCACCTGCACGTCGTCGGCAATCACGCCCACTTTCTCATCAACAGTCACGGTGTTGCCATTGAGCAGCTTGAGCTCTTCGCCAGGTTTTCCCCAGCGCACGTCCAGACCGCCATGAATCCTGTCGAGATCAAAAATGTGGGAAGGCCGCCCCAACTCGAACATCACGTAGTTGGAAATATCCACCAGCGCGGTCACGCTGCGCTGACCGCAACGGGCCAGCCGGTCCACCATCCACGCCGGTGTGGCGGCCTGGGTGTTGACGTTGCGGATCACCCGGCCCGAGAAACGGCCGCACAAATCGGGCGCACTGATACGCACTGGCAGGGTAGCGGCCGCATCACCCACAGCCATGGCGGTGAAGGATGGCGTTTTCAGGGGAGCACCGGTCAAGGCGGCCACTTCGCGCGCGACACCATAGACGCTCAGGCAATGCGCCAGGTTGGGCGTGAGTTTGAGCGTGAACAGCGTGTCGTCCAGCTTGAGATGTTCACGAATGTTTTGTCCCACAGGCGCGTCGCCTGCCAGCTCCAGCAAGCCGCCATGGTCTTCCGACAGCTTGAGCTCCCTGGCCGAACAGAGCATGCCCTGGCTTTCCACACCACGCAGCTTGCCCACCTTGATCAGGAACGGCTTGCCGTCCTCGCCGGGCGGCAGTTCGGCGCCGACCAATGCGCATGGCACCTTGATGCCGACGCGGGCGTTAGGCGCCCCGCAGACGATGTTGAGCAGGCTGCCCTGCCCCACATCCACCTGGCAGACCCGCAACCGATCGGCATCGGGATGCTGCACGGCCTCCCTGATCTCGCCGACCACAATCTTGCTGAAAGGCGGAGCCACCGGTTTGAGCTCTTCGACCTCCAGGCCGGCCATGGTCAGGGTTTGCGCCAGCGCTTCGGTACTCAGGGGCGGGTTGCAGAATTCGCGCAACCAGGATTCAGGAAATTGCATGTTTTGCTTTGCTGCTTGTTCTGCTTGTTATTGGAATTGCGACAGGAAGCGCAGGTCGCCGTCAAAAAACAGGCGCAGGTCGTTGACACCGTAACGCAGCATCGTCAGGCGGTCCGGCCCCATGCCAAAGGCGAAGCCGATGTAGTTCTCGGGATCCAGCCCCATGTTGCGCACCACGTTCGGGTGGACCTGGCCGGAACCGGCGACTTCCAGCCAGCGACCGGCCAGCGGCCCGGTCTGGAACTGGATGTCAATCTCGGCGCTGGGCTCGGTGAAAGGAAAAAAGCTGGGGCGAAAACGCAGCACCAGGTCGTTCGATTCAAAAAAAGTGCGGCAGAAGTCGGTGAACACCACCTTCAAATCCTTGAAATTGACGTTCTGCCCTATCCACAGGCCTTCGCACTGGTGAAACATTGGCGAGTGCGTGGCGTCGCTGTCCACACGGTAGGTGCGGCCCGGCGCGATCACGCGTATCTCGGGCATCACGCCGCCTGCATCCATCAGGGCGCGGTGTTGTTTGACATGCTGCACTGCATAACGGATCTGCATCGGGCTGGTGTGGGTACGCAGCAAATTGGGGGCAGCCTCGGTGCCGCCTTCGACGTAAAAGGTGTCGTGCATGGAGCGCGCGGGGTGGTCTTCCGGCGTGTTGAGCGCGGTGAAGTTGAACCAGTCGGTCTCGATCTCCGGGCCCTGCGCCACGTCAAAGCCCATGGATCCGAAAATCGCCTCGATGCGCTCGAGCGTGAGCGAAACAGGATGCAGCCCCCCTTGCTGGCGTTGCCGCCCCGGCAGCGAGACATCCAGCGCTTCGGCCTGAAGCTGCAGTTGCAGTTCTGCGTCGGCCAATGCCTGACGACGCGCCGTCAAGGCCGCCTCAATGGCCTGCTTGGCCAGGTTGATGGCGGCGCCGCGGACCTTCTTCTCGTCCACCGGCAAGGCCGCCATGCCTTTCATCAACTCGGTGACGCGGCCAGACTTGCCGAGGAACTGCGCCTTGGCATTTTCAAGGTCCGCCGGTGTGGCAGCCTGTGCAAAGCTGCCTGTCGCAGCGTCCACCAGAGCATCAAGTTCGTTCATAAATATCTTGTCATTAGTCTCGTGCAGGTGTCTCGCCCAGAAAAAAGGGCCAGAGCCTTTTCAAGCTCCAGCCCTTTATTTTCAAGGCACATACGCTATTTATTCAATAGCATCTTGCCCGGAAAATCAGGCAGCCAGCTTGGCCTTGACCTGTTCCACGATGGCGCCAAAAGCAGCGCTGTCGTGAATCGCCATATCGGACAACACCTTGCGGTCGATCTCGATGCCGGCTTTTTTCAGGCCGTTGGCAAACTGGCTGTAGGTCATGCCGAATGAACGGCTGGCTGCGTTGATACGCGCAATCCACAACTGACGGAACACACGTTTCTTGGTGCGACGGTCACGGTAGGCATATTGCCCGGCCTTCATCACCGCTTCTTTGGCGATGCGGAAGACATTGCCGCGGCGGCCGCGGAAACCTTTTGCAAGGGCTAAAACTTTTTTGTGGCGGGCGCGAGCCGTTACACCACGTTTGACGCGAGGCATGTGAGTACTCCTTGTTCGTCGTTAATTAAATACCCATGCCAGGCAGCATCTGTGCCATGTGACCCATATTGGTCTCATGAACAGCGACTGCACCGCGCAGATGGCGTTTATTTTTGGTGGTCTTCTTGGTCAGGATGTGACGTTTGAAGGCTTGACCGCGCTTGACGGTGCCACCAGGACGAACGCGGAAACGCTTTTTGGCGCCGCTCTTGGTCTTCATTTTGGGCATTGAAATGCTCCTTTTCATTTGTGCTCGTGAGGCGCTGCGAACCTTCCGCAGACTTGATGGCCCCGAGCCACTTGTAGTGGCGAGTTTTACCTCGCCACTTTCGGAAAACAGTTTTCACTGCTCCCGGGAAATGCTTTGACACATTCCCCTGAATTACCTGCCGGTGACCAAACCCGCAGGCAAAAACGCTTTTCTCTGCCGCAAGCGCCTCAGGCGCTTGTTGGTGCTACCGGGGCGGCTTCCGCAGCCACCGGTGCAGGCTTGGCAGCCACCTTCTTCTTGCCCGGCGCGATCATCATGACCATCTGCCGGCCTTCGAGCTTGGGAAACTGCTCCACCACAATCAAATCTGCCAACTCATCACGGATGCGCGCCAGCAGGGCCAAGCCCAGTTCCTGGTGCGTGATCTCGCGACCGCGAAAGCGCAGGGTAATCTTGCACTTGTCGCCCTCTTCCAAAAAGCGCTTGATATTGCGCAATTTGATGTTGTAGTCGCCATCGTCGGTGCCGGGCCGGAACTTGATTTCCTTGACCTCAATCACCTTCTGCTTGGATTTCGCGTCCGCCGCCTTCTTCTGCTCGGCGTACTTGAACTTGCCGTAGTCCATCAATCTGCACACAGGCGGCACCGCCGTGGGAGAAATCTCAACCAGATCTACGTCGTATTCACCGGCAAGGCGCAAGGCTTCCATCGTGCTGACAACGCCCAGTGGCTCATTGTCGGGCCCGGTCAGTCGCACTTCAGGGGCCATGATTTCACGGTTCAAGCGATGCTTGCGTTCTTCGCGGTGACGGCGGTCACGAAATTCAGTAGCGATGGTTCTAATCCTTTAACAATTGCTATAAAAGCTATAGCGGCCTGCGCCCGTCCAACAAGGACGAATAGCCGATTTGACTCACAAACAAGTCAGCAATCAGGCTTTTTGGGTAATGTCAGAAGCAATCGTTTGGGCAAAGGCTTCGAGTGACATGACGCCAAGGTCTTTGTTACCCCGGGCGCGCACTGCAACCGCGCCGGCCTCCTTCTCCTTGTCGCCCACGACCAGGATGTAAGGCAGCTTCTGCATTGAGTGCTCCCGTATTTTATACGTAATTTTCTCGTTGCGCAGGTCCAGGTTGACCCTAAGCCCTTGATTTTGCAGCGTTTTAGCTATTTCACGACAGTAATCGGCCTGCGCATCGGTGATATTGAGCACCGAAACCTGCACCGGAGCCAGCCAGGTGGGCAAGGCGCCAGCGTGCTCTTCGATCAAAATGCCGATAAAACGCTCCAGGCTGCCGACGATGGCCCGGTGCAGCATCACCGGGCGATGGCGGGCGCCGTCCTCGCCTACATATTCGGCGTCCAGCCGCTCGGGCATCGAAAAATCGACCTGCATGGTGCCGCACTGCCACTGCCGGCCAATCGCGTCTTTCAGCGTGTATTCGATCTTGGGGCCGTAGAACGCGCCGTCGCCCGGTGCGATCTCAAACTCGCAGCCGGAAGCGCGCAGGCTCTCCATCAGCGCATGTTCGGCCTTGTCCCAGCTTTCATCCGAGCCAATGCGGGCCTCGGGCCGGGTGGCGACCTTGTAGATGATGTTTTGGAAGCCAAAGTCGGTGTAGACCTTCTGCAGCAGCGTGGTGTAGTCCACACATTCCTTGAGGATCTGCTCCTCGGTGCAGAAAATGTGGCCATCGTCCTGGGTAAAACCGCGCACCCGCATGATGCCGTGCAGGCCGCCGGACGGCTCGTTGCGGTGGCACTGGCCAAACTCGCCATAGCGCAGCGGCAGGTCACGGTAGCTCTTGATGCCCTGCTTGAAGATCAGGATGTGCCCCGGGCAGTTCATCGGCTTGAGCGCGTACTCACGCTTTTCCGATTCCGTGGTGAACATGTTCTCGCGGTACTTGTCCCAGTGGCCGGTCTTTTCCCACAGGGTCTTGTCGATGACCTGCGGGCCTTTGACCTCCTGGTAACCGTTGTCCTGATAGACCTTGCGCATGTACTGCTCGACGCCCTGCCACACCGTCCAGCCCTTGGGATGCCAGAACACCAGGCCCGGGGCGTGGTCGTCAATGTGGAACAGGTCGAGTTCGCGGCCCAGCTTGCGGTGGTCGCGCTTCTCGGCCTCTTCGAGCATGGTCAGGTACTGCTGCAGCTCATCCTTGGTGGCCCAGGCCGTGCCATAAACGCGTTGCAGCATTTCATTGTGGTGATCGCCGCGCCAGTAGGCACCCGCCAGCTTCATGAGCTTGAAAAACTTCAGCTTGCCGGTGCTCGGCACGTGCGGTCCACGGCACAAATCCTCGAATTGGCCTTCGCGGTAGAGCGACACATCTTCGTTGGCCGGAATGCTGGCGATGATTTCAGCCTTGTAATGCTCGCCCTGGTCCTTGAAGTGCGCCACGGCTTCGTCCCGCGGCAACACACGCCGGGTTACCGGCTCGTCTTTGGACGCCAGCTCGGTCATCTTCTTTTCGATGGCGGTCAGGTCTTCCGGCGTGAAAGGCCGCTTGTAGGAGAAGTCATAGAAAAAGCCGTTCTCGATCACCGGGCCGATGGTGACCTGCGCATCAGGAAACAGCTCCTTGACCGCATAGGCCAGCAGGTGGGCCGTCGAGTGGCGTATCACATCCAGGCCTTCGGGGTCCTTGGCGGTGATGATGGCCAGCGGGCTGTCCGCAGTGATGAGATGGCTGGTGTCCACCACTTTCCCGTTGACCTTGCCTGCAAGCGCGGCCTTGGCCAGACCGGCGCCGATAGACGCGGCCACCTCGGCCACCGTCACGGGCTGGGGAAATTCACGTATCGAGGCGTCTGGCAGCGTAATTTTGATCATGATGGGAATGCCGAAAAAAATAAAAAAGCGCGGTGAATGCCGCGCTTTGCTTGAGCTTGGATTGGAGGAATGCTATTGATTCAGTAGCTACAAATCACCTGAGGATGCGGCTAGCGCCCTGGATGACTCCAAACCGGAGGCGTGGTCGTAGTTCGCGGTGTCATAACCCGCACTATCCTTCCTGTTTCCGGTTTGATTGATTGCATGCATCCATTTTACGGCAGCTTGGCATCAAGCAGCGCCGGGCGTGCCCGGGAGCAAAAAAGCCAGTCCCCGGCAACGCGGGCACTCGGTGATCACCGTCTGTTTTTCAACCTCGAAATCCTCGGTGATGTTCTCACTGTCAATGCGCAATTCGCCCGTGCCGTTGCAGTCGGGACAGGGCGTGCGCTGAAATCCGGTGGTGGCTTCTGACAAGGTTGTCTCCTGTAGCTTTTTGTTACACCGGACTTTACGCCAAATCGAGCACGTGAAAAAGCCCGGCTAAAGCGATGCTTCAAGCCGGGCCGGAGGACTCCCCTGTTCAGGAGTCATGAACATTCAGACCTGCTCAGTGGAACTGCTCTTCCTCGGTCGAACCTGTCAGCGCAGTCACGCTGGACTTGCCGCCCTGGATGGCGGTGGTGACTTCGTCGAAGTAACCGGTGCCGACTTCCTGCTGGTGCGAGACAAAGGTGTAACCGCGGTCGCGCGCTGCGAATTCGGGCTCCTGCACCTTCTCGATGTACGCCGTCATGCCGCGCTTGACGTAGTCCTGCGAGAGGTCGTACATGTTGTACCACATGGAGTGGATACCGGCGAGCGTGATGAACTGGTACTTGTATCCCATGGCGCCCAGCTCGCGCTGGAACTTGGCAATGGTCGCGTCGTCGAGGTTCTTCTTCCAGTTGAACGATGGCGAGCAGTTGTAGGCCAGCATCTTGCCGGGGTGCACCTTGTGCACGGCATCAGCAAACTGTTTGGCAAACTCCAGGTCGGGCGTGCCGGTTTCGCACCACACCAGGTCAGCGTAATGCGCGTAGGCATTGGCGCGCGACACGGCCTGGTCCAGGCCCTTGCGGGTCTTGTAAAAACCTTCAGCCGTGCGCTCACCGGTCAGGAAAGGCTTGTCGATCTCGTCGTAGTCCGAGGTCAGCAGGTCAGCGGCTTCCGCATCGGTGCGGGCAATCACCAGGGTGGGCACGCCCAGGACGTCGGCCGCCATGCGGGCGGCGATCAGCTTCTGGCAGGACTCGCGGGTCGGCAGCAACACCTTGCCACCCATGTGGCCGCATTTTTTGACCGATGCGAGCTGGTCTTCCCAGTGCACGCCACCGGCGCCGGCCTTGATCATGGCCTTCATCAACTCAAAAGCATTGAGCACGCCGCCAAAACCGGCTTCGGCATCGGCCACGATAGGGGCGAAGTAGTCAATGTAGTCCTTGTCGCCGGAATCAATGCCTTTGGAGTGCTGGATCTCGTCGGCACGGCGGAAGGTGTTGTTGATGGTTTCAACAACCTTGGGCACCGAGTCCACCGGGTACAGCGACTGGTCAGGGTACATGCTGGAGTAGGTGTTGTTGTCGGCGGCGACCTGCCAGCCCGACAAATAGATGGCCTTCACGCCAGCCTTGACCTGTTGCATGGCCTGGCCACCAGTGAGCGCACCCAGGCAGTTCACGTAGGGCTCGCTGTGCAGGATGTTCCACAGCTTTTCTGCGCCGCGACGGGCCAGCGTGTGCTCGATCGGAAAGGAGCCGCGCAGACGCACGACGTCGGCAGCGCTGTAACCGCGCTTGATGCCTTTCCAGCGGGGATTGGTCGCCCAGTCTTTTTCAAGAGCGGAGATTTGCTGCTCGCGGCTCAGTTGTTCGGTCAGGGTCTGTGGCATGTGGAACTCCAGAAGTTAAAGAAACCGTTGAAACGAAACCCTTGCAAATTGCAGGCCCGCGTGGGTTCGTTTGAAGACAGGCTACTGTAAGTCATCTACAAGACCTTGAAAAGCTCTTATGTCTTATATAAGATAAAAATTAAAATGAATGAAATCAACGGACTTACGCTACATTTTCTTTATATGAAATTTTATTTCTCATATTGAGAAATAGTGCTGCAATGCACCATTGTCGATTATCCATATTGTGAAATTCATTTTGCAGGTGATGGAATGCCATGCACGGCTTTGAAAACTCCGCACCGCGCTGGCGCGAGAAGCCGCCTCTCGTTTCGCCGTCCACTGGTTCACTCATCCGCCGCTGGGGATCACGCCGGTTTGTGCATCCAGTCGCCGCTTTCGATGATGGGACAAGCCGCAACATGCGCCGGATTGATCTCGTAGACGATGCAGTTCAACGCCGCTGCGGGCAAAACGTCACCCGCCTGTCTCATGGGGTGCACCTCCATCTCGCGCTTGACGTACTCGCCCGTCTGTTGCGGCCAGACTCCCTCGATCACGTCCAGCTGCCTTTCCAGATCAGAAGTGATTTCATAGATCTCCCCCCACACCGGACGGTCCCCGACCAGCACCACCCCAGGATAGGCCCCGAGGCTATGCAACACACCCAAAATACTGGCGCGGCCCACAAACCGCGGGGGCGGCTGCAAACGCGTGATGTCGTTGGCACCGCCGGCGCGCAAGGTTCCGTACACAAAAACATGACGCCTTGCAGCGGCATCTTGCGCTGGCGCATCTGGCTTGGGCGCGGACGGGGTTTGAGGCATGATTTCGTGCAAACCTGCCGGCAGCGGCAGTTTGCCCGCACACCAACAAGAAATTGATCTGATGAATCGCATTGTGGCTTACGCCTGTCTCGCGCTGAGCATGTCGCTGGTTGGCAGCTATGTGGCGCTGTCCAAACCCCTGGTGGCGGTGTTTCCGGTGTTCCTGCTGGCCTGGCTGCGCTTCGGCATAGGGGGTGCGGCCATGCTGCACTGGCTGAAGAAGCCCGCAGATGAAACCCCCATGACGCGCAAGACGCGGCAACTCGTCTTTCTGGAATCTTTTTTCGGCAACTTCCTCTTTTCAGTCTGCATGCTGTTTGGCGTGAGCATGACCAGCGCAGTGGCTGCCGGGGTGATCATGGCCGCGCTGCCTGCGGCGGTGGCGGTCATGAGCCGGGTGTTTCTGCGCGAACACATCAGCCCACGCACCTGGGGCGGCGTTGCCTGCGCGGTGGTCGGCATCGCTCTCTTTTCGCTATCAAAATATGAGCACACTTCCCTTGCGGGTAAAGGGCAGGACTCCAATTTTCTGCTTG
The DNA here is from genome assembly GCA_021731285.1 of Polaromonas sp. Classification (GTDB taxonomy): domain Bacteria; phylum Pseudomonadota; class Gammaproteobacteria; order Burkholderiales; family Burkholderiaceae_C; genus Polaromonas. Next base: position 35,961 of record JAKFXR010000030.1, read on the forward strand.
ACTCTTCGTGGGTCGGGCATTTGCTGCTGGTGGGCGCGGTCCTGTGCGAAGCGGCGTACGCGGTCATCGGCAAAAAGCTCACCGGCGTCCTCAGCCCCAAGCGCATCACCGCATTGGTCAACCTCTGGGGCTTTGTGCTGATCACGCCCTTCGGCCTGTGGGCGGCGTGGGGATTCAACTTCGCCGGCGTGGCCCCCGCCAGCTGGCAGTTGCTGCTGTTTTACGCGCTGGCTGCCAGCATCTGGACAGTGTGGTTATGGATGACAGGTCTGAAAACCATTGATTCAAGTCAGGCGGGCGTGTTTACCGTGTTTCTGCCTGTCAGCGCTGCGGCAGTCGGTGTGCTGTTTCTGGATGAAGTTTTGAACAGCCTGCAACTGGCTGCCTTCGGCATCGCATTGGCCGGTGTTGTGCTGGCCACCCTGCCCCAGCGAAACAGGCATGCCAGTAGTGCCCTCTGACCTACGGCGTGAGACACCACGGAGCCGTGTTGTGCACCAGGCCCATCCACAGTGCCCAAAGCGAAGTCGCCAGCAAGGCCAGCCCCGCCAGTCGTACAGCCCACTGACCTGACCCCGGCTTGCGCAATCGCAACCAGAGCCAGGGACCGGCCATCAGCGAAACGCTGCTGCCCAAAGCAAACAGTCCCATCACGGCAGCACCTTCAACAACGTTGCTGGTAAGGGCCGCCACCAACAAGGCAGAGTACAGCAGGCCACACGGCAGCAGTGCCCATAAAGCACCCAACAGCAGCGCTCCTCCCCCATTGCCTGCTCCGGAAGTGACAGAGCGTACCTTGCGCCACACCTGTCGCCCGGTGTTTTCAAGCCAGACGGGCTGGCGCGCCTGCCATAGCAGCATCAAGCCCAACATGGCCGCAGCCACATGAAACATCGTCCAGACCGGTCTGAGCGCCGCGGACTCGATGCTGAGCCAGCCCAGTCCCTGCATCGACGCCGCGGCCAGCCCCCCCAGGGCCGAATATCCCGCCAGGCGACCGGCCTGAAACATCCAGAGCGTTCGTGTTTGTTTACCCACGCCACCCGCGCGGCCAATACCGGCACAGGCCGCACCGCACATGGCCACGCAATGCGGCCCGCCTACAAGACCCATCAACAAAGCGGTGGCGGCGAGTGCGGTTTGCATCGATGGCTGACGTCAGATGATTCTGGAAAATCGCGCACGGTTTCGATCGACCTGCAGGTAGCGGTCAAAAACCATGGCTACCGCGCGTACAAAAAACCAGCCTTTCGCCGTTACCTCAATTCCCGAATCACTCACGGTGACCAGGCCTTGTTCTGCCAGCACGCCAAGCGCTTCAAGCTCAGTCGCAAAATAGGTCCGGAAATCGATCAGGTAGGCCAGCTCGACCGACTCAAAGTGCAGCAGGCCCTGGCACATCAAGGCCATGATCACTGTGCGCCGTACGAGATCGTCGCGCGTCAATGCCATGCCACGGACCACGGGAAGCCGCCCCTGATCCAGATGGTCGTAGTACTCCTCCAGTGTCTTGGCGTTCTGGCTGTAGGTCGCACCCACCCTGCCAATAGCCGAAACTCCCAGCGCGATCAGGTCGCAGTCGGGTTGGGTGCTGTAGCCCTGGAAATTGCGGTGCAACCGGCCCTGGCGCTTGGCAATCGCCAGCGCGTCGCCCGGCAAGGCAAAGTGGTCCATGCCCACGTAAACATAACCAGCCTCTTCAAATGCAGCCAGTGAGCGGGACAACATGGCGGTCCTGTCCGCGGCAGCAGGCAATTGCGCAGTCACTATCCGGCGTTGCGGCTTGAAACGCTCGGGCAGATGCGCGTAGGCGTACAGCGCGACCCGGTCGGGACGCAACTGCGCGACCTGCGCCAGGGTTCGATCAAAGGACTCCTTCGTCTGCCGGGGCAAGCCATAAATCAGGTCAACGTTGACAGACTCAAAGTCCAGCCGGCGTGCCGCCTCGACCAATGCAAACACCTGCTCCGTAGCCTGCACCCGGTGGACTGCATGTTGCACGGCGGGGTCAAAATCCTGCACGCCAAAACTCAAACGGTTAAACCCCAACTCGGCCAACACGGCCAGGCGGGCCGGATCGACAGTTCTGGGGTCAACTTCTATTGAATACTCACCGCCAGGGGCCAGCGTGAAGCTGCGCCGCAACATGGCCATGAGGCCGCGCAATTCTTCATCGCTCAGAAAAGTGGGCGTGCCGCCGCCAAGATGCAGTTGACTGACGACTTGACCGGTCCCGATATGCGCGGTGTGCAAATCCACTTCCTGGGCGAGATAGCGCAAATAGGGCTGGGCCCGATCGTGGTGTTTTGTAATGATCTTGTTACAGGCGCAGTAGTAACAAAGAGACTCACAAAAAGGGATATGAACATACAGTGACAGCGGCATGACCATGGCAGCGGCACCCATGCGCCGCTGCTTGAGCGCCTGGACGTACTCCTCCGCGGCAAACGCGTCAACAAACCGGTCTGCAGTCGGGTACGAGGTGTAGCGCGGCCCGGGCAGGTCAAACTGCCGCAAAAGATCAGGCGAAACAACAGTCATGGATATACCTCGGGATGAATCCTGACTGTGCGGGCAAACGGGGGGGAAGGCTTTGACGCAGATCAATGCCAAAACAGAGAGGTGACGGGACACTGGTCAGCCTGTACGCATTGGCGCGCAGGCGCAGCAATGTGCGATACCGAACATCGAAAAGCAAATGCAGGGCCTATGATGAATTGGCCACCACCGGACCGAATGACTAAAGAATCCATCAAGATCGCCTGCTCCAACTGCAACCTGCGCGACTTGTGCATGCCGATCGGTCTCGATGCCGCAGAGTTGATCCGGCTGGATGACCTGGTCGCCACGCGGCGACCCGTCAAACGGGGCACTGCACTGTTCCACAATGGTGAAAAGTTTGCGTCGCTGTATGCCATACGCACAGGATTTTTCAAAACTCTGGTCACCACGGAAGACGGTCGGGAGCAGGTGACCGGATTTCAGATGGCGGGCGAGATCATCGGGCTCGATGGCATCGTCAACGACCAGCACACCTGTGACGCCATCGCCCTGGAGGACGCCGAAATCTGCATCATGCCGTTTGACCGGATTGAGGAAATTTCCCGGGAAGTCAAGGCACTGCAGCACCACGTGCACAAGATCATGAGCCGGGAAATTGTGCGCGAGCATGGTGTCATGCTGCTGCTCGGAAGCATGCGGGCCGAGGAGCGGCTGGCGGCTTTTCTGCTCAATCTCGTGCAGCGCCTGCAGGCGCGCGGGTTCTCAAAGTCGGATCTGGTGCTTCGCATGACACGCGAAGAAATCGGCAGCTATCTGGGCATGACACTTGAAACCGTGAGCCGCACGTTCTCCCGGTTTGCGGACGAAGGTGTCATCCAGGTCCAGCAACGCAAACTGCAGATTCTGGACCCCGACGCGCTCAAGCGCATGGTCAACCTGCAAGAGTGTCATTGACCGTTTTCTCCGGTCTGGAAAGCCACAAGACGAGACTGCTGCAGGCCATGGCAATCAACCAGAACAGAAAAAACGCAACCGTGTAGATCGCCTGACGTGAGGGTTGTGCGCTTTGACCAGGCCAGTGGACCTCTGCGGGATCAATCACCGCAAAGACCAGTCCCTGCAACAGACAGGCCGCCAGAAAAGCCGGCCAGGCAATCAGCACCCAGGTTTTCGTCCTGGACGCTCCATGGAGTTCAAGGTTTTTCAAGGGTCCGGCCTCCTGTTGCGCTGTGGTTGCGCCCCATCTGCGCGGGCTGCAACGGCGGCGGCGCCACCTGCACCTGCTTGCGAATCTCAACTCCCGCCAGGTAGTTGTCCTCCGGCACCACAGCGTCGGGGCCCTGGAAGATGTAGACGGCCGTCACCGCGCATGCCAGCACAGCCGAAAGCGGACCGGAGATCACCATCCAGACGTAAGGCTCCTTCCACCAGGGCCGGGCGACGGGCAGTTGTTCTTCAGAATTGTTCAGGGTTTGCATGCACTGACTCCTAACGCGGCACCAGAAAAACTGACTTCTCGATCACCTCATCCCGTTCAACGGCCTGGGTCGTGATTGAAAACTCAATCGGGTGAGAGCCTGGCGAAGCAGCATCCTGTGGCAACTGCACACGCACCGGGACCCAGCGGGATTGAGCAGCATCCACCGCCACCAGGGTCTCGGACACGATGCTCGCACGGTCCAGACCTGTCACCTGAATCCGGTACCGCTGATCACGTTCTGTTGCATTCATGATTTGCAGGCGGTAGACGTTTTCAACCTGTCCCTGCCCAACCACACGCGCAATCGCCCCCCGGTCCCGCACCACATCGACCCGGAAGGAATGACGCGAAAGCAGGCTCCCCAACAAGCCCATGCTGACAGCCGCCAGAACACCGGTGTAAATCAGGACCCTGGGCCGCAGGACCCGCCGGAACATGGCCCCACGTGACAGTTTCCGGGTCACGCCGTTTTGCGTGCTGTTGCGGATCAACCCGCGCGGATAGTGCATCTTGTCCATGACGCCGTTGCATACATCAATACAGGCCGAGCAACTGATGCATTCGTACTGCAGCCCGTTGCGGATATCGATGCCCGTAGGACAGACCTGCACACAAAGACCACAGTCAATGCAGTCTCCCAGACCCTTGGCGTGGTACTGCTCCGGGGTATCGCTTCGCGGACGCGCTCCCCGCCCCTCCCCGCGAACTTCGTCATAGGTGACGATCAGCGTATCGCGGTCAAACATCGCGCTCTGAAAACGCGCATAAGGGCACATATACTTGCACACCTGCTCACGCATCCAGCCCGCGTTACCGTAGGTGGCAAAGCCGTAGAACAGCACCCAGAACGACTCCCACGGACCCAGGGACAAATCCGCGACCGATCCGGCCAGCTCCTTGATCGGGGTGAAGTAGCCGACAAAGGTAAATCCGGTCCACAAGCCGATCGCAATCCAGACTGCGTGTTTGGCGCTCTTGCGTGCCAGCTTGTTGGCACCCATTGGCGCCTTGTCGAGTCGCATGCGGGCGGTGCGGTCGCCCTCGATTTTTCGCTCAACCCACATGAAGATTTCGGTATACACCGTTTGCGGACAGGTGTAGCCGCACCAGAGCCGCCCCGCCACCGCAGTGAACAGGAACAGCGACAGGGCAGAGATGATGAGCAAGCCCGTCAGATAAATCAGGTCCTGCGGATACAGCACCAGATTGAAAATATAAAACCGCCGTGCCACGAGATCAAACAACATGGCTTGCCGGTCATTCATGGACAACCAGGGCAGTCCGTAAAAAACCAGCTGCGTCGCCCACACCATGGCCCAGCGCCAGCGGTTGAACCAGCCGGAAACACTGCGCGCGTAAATTGTCTGTTCAGACTGATACAGCGAAGCGATGGTCGACGAATCGTCGTGCGCCGCTGCGCCCGCCGGCAGACCCTCCACGGCCACAATCGGAATGACCCGTTTTGCCGGGCCGCGCAGGTCAGGAGGAACAGCCACTCAGTGCCTCAGGGTGGCTTGGGCGGTGATGCCGGAGCCGCAGGTCTGGCAGGCTCTCCAGGAAGACCACTTCGAGAAAGGCTCAGTACGTAGGCCGACACAACGTGAATCTGCTCCGCCGTCAGATTGGATGCCTGCGCCGGCATGACATTGTTTTTTCCGTTCTTGACGATATTCGCAATAGCGGCCTCGCCCCAGCCATGCAACCAGTAGTCATCCGTCAGGTTGGGCGCGCCAAGCGCCTTGTTGCCCTTGCCGTCCATGCCGTGGCAGGCGGCACAGGCCGAGAACAATTTTTTGCCGCTGAAAGCCTTGATTTCGTTGTGCGGGCTGGCCGAGAGGGACAACACGTAGTTGGCCAACTGGCTGATCTCTGCGTCGCCGCCAATGGCAGCGCCCATGGCCGGCATCACGCCGGTGCGGCCCTGGGTCATGGTCTGCACAATATGCGCGGCGCCCCGCTCACCGAGCCAGGCCGAATTGGCATTGGTGAGATTGGGATAGGACTTGCTGCCGCGGCCGTCAGAGCCGTGGCACTGAGAACAGTTGTTCATGAACAAACGCTCGCCAATGGCCATTGCGCGCGGGTCCTTGGCAAGCGCTTCTGCCGGCTGCACCGCAAACTCGGCGTAAAGCGGAGCCACCTGGGCACGCATGCTGGTGAGGTCCTGCTTGTGCTCACCCTCGGTGGACCATTTCAGCGAGCCGGAAAAACTGCCCAGACCGGGAAAAATCACCAGATAGGCAAGGGAGAAAACAATGGTCAGGATAAACAGCCACATCCACCAGCGAGGCAAGGGATTGTTGTACTCCTGCAGGTTCTCATCCCACACATGGCCCGTGGTGTTGTCAGCCACCTGTCCGGCTTGCACCGTCACCTTGGCCTTGCCAGCCACCCACAGCAGCCAGCCGCAGCCCAGAATGGACACCAGAGAAATGGCCCCTATGTACCAGGACCAGAAACCGTTTGTGAAATCACTCATGACGCCTGTTCCTATTCAGACCGGAAAGGGAGTTGCGCCGCATCGTCAAACCGGGCTTTGCGGGAAGGCATGCAGGTCCAGACAAGAATTCCCACGAACGCCACGAAAGCGGCAACGGTCACGGCAGTGCGCAGCAGATTGATATCCATGTGAATCCTCCCTTATTTCAGGGCAAGGCCAAGGCCCTGCAAATACGCCACCATCGCGTCCAGCTCGGTCTTGCCCTTGAGCTCGGCCGGTGCGGCGGCAATTTCGGCATCGGTGTAAGGAACCCCGACGGCCCTGAGGGCCCGCATGTGACGCTGAATCGATTCAGCATCTGCAGGCGTGTTTTCCAGCCAGGGGTAGGCGGGCATGATGGATTCGGGCACGAGGTCACGCGGGCTGATCAAATGCAGGCGCTGCCATTCATCGCTGTACTTGCCACCCACGCGGTGCAGATCCGGACCGGTACGTTTGCTGCCCCATTGAAAGGGATGGTCGTAGACAAACTCACCGGCAACCGAGTAGTGCCCGTAGCGCAGGGTTTCGGCAACCAGAGGCCGGATCATCTGGGAGTGACAGTTGTAGCAACCTTCACGCACATAGATATCGCGACCCACAATTTTCAGGGGGGAGTCCGGCACCAGCCCCTTGACTGGCTGCGTGGTGGATTTCTGGAAAAACAGGGGAACAATTTCAACCAGCCCGCCAACCGCAATGACAGCCAGGATCAGGACAATCAACAACCAGTTGCTGGTTTCGACTTTTTCATGTGAGAACGACATGGCAGATTTCTTTCAGGCGTGGGCCACGGCCGTGGGAATGGTGGCGTCATGGGGCTTTCCGGCCATCGCGGTCATGGCGACGTTCCAGGCCATCACGAGCATGCCGGTCAGGTAGAGAACACCTCCGAAGAAGCGAACGACATAAAACGGGAAGGTTGCCTTGACGCTCTCGACAAAGGTATACGTCAAGGTACCATCAGCATTGATGGCGCGCCACATCAGGCCCTGCATCACACCGGCAATCCACATGGCTGCGATGTACAGCACGATGCCGATGGTGGCGATCCAGAAGTGAACTTCAATCGCCTTGATGCTGTGCATTTTTTCCCGCCCGAACATGCGGGGAACCAGGTAATACATGGCGCCCATCGAAATGAATCCCACCCAGCCCAGGGTGCCGCCGTGCACGTGGGCCACATTCCAGTCGGTGTAGTGCGACAGTGCGTTCACGGTTTTAATCGACATCATCGGCCCTTCGAAGGTGGCAATGCCGTAGAAAGACAGCGCCACGATCATGAAACGGATGATGGGATCGTCACGCAGCTTGTGCCATGCGCCAGACAGGGTCATCACCCCGTTGATCATGCCGCCCCAGCTGGGCGCCAGCAGGATCAGGGAAAAAACCATGCCCAGCGACTGCGTCCAGTCGGGCAAAGCCGTGTAATGCAGGTGGTGCGGGCCGGCCCACATGTAGGTAAATATCAAGGCCCAGAAATGAACGATGGACAAGCGGTAGGAGTAAACCGGGCGCCCTGCCTGCTTGGGAATGAAGTAGTACACGATGCCGAGAAAGCCGGCGGTCAGAAAAAAGCCGACAGCATTGTGGCCGTACCACCACTGGACCATGGCGTCCTGAACACCCGCATAGGCCGAGTAGGACTTCATCCAGCCCGCAGGGACCACGGCTGCATTGACGATGTGAAGCATCGCAACGGCAATGATGAAGGCACCATAAAACCAGTTGGCCACGTAGATGTGCCGCACCTTGCGAATCCCTATCGTGCCAAAAAACACCACCGCATAAGCCACCCAGGTCACCGCAATCAGGATCGCAATGGGCCACTCGAGCTCGGCGTACTCCTTGCCGCGGGTATAACCCATGGGCAGGGAGATGGCCGCGGCAACAATCACCGCCTGCCAGCCCCAGAAGTGAAAAGCGGCCAGCTTGTCGGAGATCACCCGCACCTGACAGGTACGCTGTACCACGTAGTAACTGGTGGCAAACAGGGCGCAGCCGCCAAAGGCAAAGATGGCGGCGTTGGTGTGCAATGGGCGCAAGCGCCCAAAGGACAACCACGAAATCCCGAAGTTGAGCTCGGGCCATGCCATTTGAGCCGCGATGAACACGCCGACCAGCATGCTGACCACGCCCCACACCACGGCCATCACGGAAAACTGGCGGACCACCTTGTCGTTGTAAATCGTGGCATGGGAGGCAGCCCACCCTTGACCGGCAGGCTGAACCAACGGAGCTGGAAGTACGGCACTCATTAAAAAATCCTGTGTTGCCTGTGTAGCGGTCAGTGTCTCGCGGCCTGGCAAGTCCCGTATTGATGTGGATCAAGCGCCACTTCACTTGTCGGGAGCTGCCGGGGAGCCGGGGACTTCGCCTTCCTGGAAAATGCGTTGACCTTCTTTTTCCATATCTTCAAACTGCCCTGCCCAGACGGCCCAACCCATGAGCCCAAGCACAAGCAGGGCCAGCACCACCGACACCGGCACCAGCAAGAACAGGATGTCCATCAGTGCGCCTCTTTCATGCGGGCCAGGCGCGAGGCGTTGGCAATGACCAGCAAGGAACTCAGCGCCATGCCAAGCCCGGCCAGACTGGCCGGCAGCAAGCCGGCCAGGGCCAATGGAACGCAAACAGCGTTGTACAAGGCCGCCCAGCAAAGGTTTTGCCGCACAATGCGCATGGTGCGGCGGGCATGGGCCAGCATCGCCGCAAGGATCAGCAACTGCCCGCCAGACACCACGAAATCGGACTGTGCCTGCGCCAGGGGAACCGCTTCTCCGACCGCCACTGACACATGGGCGCTCGCCAGCACCGGGCCGTCGTTGAGCCCGTCACCTACCATCAGCACCCTGCGGCCCTGGCGCTGCAGATTCTTCAACTGGGCCAGCTTGGCTTCGGGTGTGCAGTCACCTTGCGCATGCGCAACGTCCAGATGACGGGCCACCCGGCTGGTGGCCTCCTGCCGGTCTCCGGACAAGATTCGCACCTCCAGGCCCGCGGCCTGCAGGGCAGCCACTGCGGCACGGGCGTCGGCGCGAACCTGTTCGTCAAAATCAAATCGCGCCAGCCATCCCGCATCGTCGGAAAGAAAAACCGCCAGGGTGCGCCCGGCGCCGGCGGTCGGGCTGTCAAGGCCGCAAAACCGTGCCGATCCGAGCCGCAGCCGTCCCTGCACTGCGCCGCCCACAGGCGTGGGAAGGCTGCATTCCAGGCCCTGACCGGCGACCTCCCGTGCATCGCGGATGCTCTCCAGCTCCGGCAGATCGGGCATCGCCGGCACATCATGCGCCGCGGCAACCAGGGCGGAAGACACCGGATGGCGTGAGTGCTGCGCCAGCACGCCTGCCAGTTGCAGCGCCTGCGCGGACGTGACCCCTTCGCGCGTGGACACCGTCCGCAAACGCATGCGCGTCTCGGTCAGGGTGCCGGTTTTGTCAAAGATGACGGTATCAATGCCTGCCAGTGCTTCAAGCGCCTGCAGTTGCCGCACCAGCACGCCGCGACGCGCCAGCGCTCCGGCCGAGCTGAGCATGGCGGTCGGCGTCGCCAGCGATAGCGCACACGGACAAGTCACCACCAGCACCGCAACGGCCGCCATCAACGCTCTGGCCGGGTCCGTGCTCCACCAGAAAAGCGCCGCCGCACCCGCCGCTGCCAGAACCATCCACAAAAAAGGGCCCGCCACCCGGTCAGCCAGCAAGGCCAGGCGCGGTTTTTCCACGCATGCGCGCTGCATCAAATCCACCAGCTGCGCATAACGGGTGGACGGCCCGGTCTGCTCCACCCGTACGTGCACTGCGGCCGACAGGTTGTAGCTTCCGGCCACCACATGCGAGCCTGCCGCACGCGCCACCGGCCGCGACTCTCCTGTCAGCAGGGCTTCATCTGCAAAAGTATCCCCACGGACGATGGTGCCATCGACCGGAAAAGCGTCCCCGGGCAACACACGGACCACGTCGCCGGCGTGCAGCCGCCGCACGGTCACCCGCTCAAACCCGCCACTCACCAGAAGCCGCTCGACATGGTCGGGCAGACGCTGCATCAGGCTCTCCAGGGAACCGGCAGTGCGGCTGCGCAAGCCCTGCTCCATCCAGCGGCCCGTGAGCAGAAAAAACACAAACATGGTCAGCGAGTCGAAATAGACCTCCTGACCCCACCAGCCGTCAGGTTCAAACGTTGCCGCCGTACTGACGGCAAAGGTGATGGCAATGCCAAGCGCGACCGGCAGATCCATGCTGATGCTGCGCCGCCCCAGGTCGCGCAGGGCGCTGGAAAAGAAAGGGCGACACGAAAACAGGACAACGGGCAGGCTCATCATCCAGGAGGCCCAGCGCAGCAAACTCTGGATGTCGGGCGTGATCTCGTCCGGCCCCGCGACGTAAGCAGGAAACGCGTACATCATCACCTGCATCATGCAGAACCCGGCAACCAGCCAGCGCCACAGGGCCAGCCGGGCCTCCTTGCGGCCGTGGCGGTGCACGGCAGATGCCTGCATGGCAGGCAACAGTTCATACCCCGCGGCGAGGGCCGCGGTCATCCATTGCGAGGGTTTTGTCAATGAGGCGGACCAGACAATGCTGGCGCGCTGACTGGCCGCGCTGACCTGAACCGACACGACACCGCGGATGCCCGAGAGCGCTTGTTCGAGCTTGAGTGCACAGGCGGCGCAATGCATGCCGCGGACCGCCACCTGGGACTCCCACAGTGCGGCCGCGCCCGCCTGGTCCGTGCGCACTTGCAAGGGGGTGCTGAAGCTGGCCCACTCTTCAGCCTGGTCCCACAGGTGAAAACCACGAGCGTCCGTTGAGGTCGATGCTCCCGCGTCAACGTCACCCGGGTCAGATGAAAGGACCATGGTTTGCATCGCCCAACACTAAGGGCTGCAGACGCGCCCGACCTTGATATGGATCAAACCCGGCCCCATCCACCCGATTAAGGTAGCAGTTGACACATCAGGAGACAACCATGTACCAGCGTATTCTTGTAGCTACCGATGGATCCGCCCTCTCGCGCAAGGCGGTCAGCAGTGCCATTGCGCTTGCGCAGCTTTCAGGGGCACAACTCGTGGCGCTGCATGTCGTCCCGCGTTACCCGGCCAGCTATTTCGAAGGCGGGATTTCCATACCCGCAAGCGCGGTCGCAAAGACTGAAAAAAAGTGGGCAGAGGCGGGCCAGGCAGTGGTTGAGGCTGTGAAAGCAGCTGCCGAGCGCAAGGGGATCACCGCCAGTGCCGTGACATCCAACTCGGACCTGATTGCCGAATCCATCATTGCGGTCGCCCGAAAGCACAAATGCGACCTGATCGTGATGGCCTCGCACGGACGGCGCGGCCTCAAACGCCTGCTACTGGGCAGCGAAACCACCCATGTCTTGACCCATTCTCATGTGCGTGTGCTCGTTCTAAGGTAAAACGGCATCCTGCCCTTTGATGGCGGGAATAGTTTGCTATATATTTTATAGCAAAATCATGTGACTCCGACGAACAGCGCCTTGTACTGGTCGCGCAGCAGGTTTTT
>JAKFXR010000097.1 GCA_021731285.1 Polaromonas sp.
CCCCCGGCCACGAGCTGCGCAAGCAGCGCTCGGACGGCGTCGAAGCCAGGGCCCACCTGCTTCGCACCGCCCTGCGCCTGTTCTCCGAGAAGGGGTTTGCCAAGACCTCCACCCGGGAAATCGCGCAGGCCGCGGGGGCCAATATTGCCGCCATCAGCTATTACTTTGGCGACAAGGCCGGGCTTTACCGCACCGTCTTCAACGAGTCATTGGGCCAGCCCTGTGACGACATTTCCCGCTACCAGCCGCTGCACCTGAGCTTGCGCGAAGCGCTCGCGGGTTTCATGGACGGTTTTTTGCAGCCGCTCAAGCAGGGCGATCTGGCGCAGCAGTTCACGCGCTTGCATTTCCGTGAAATGCTCGAGCCCACAGGCCTGTGGTCCGAGCAGATTGACAGCAGCATCAAGCCTGCCCATGCGGCGCTGGTCGAGGTGCTGTGCCGCCATCTGGGTGTCACCAAAGCCGACGACGATGTGCAACGCCTGGCTTTTTCAATCACCGGGCTGGCCATGCAGATGTTTGTCAGTCACGAGGTGATAGAAGCGGTGCGGCCCCGGCTGATCGCCTCGCCCAAAGCCATCGACCTGTGGGCAGCGCGGCTGGTGGACTTTGCCGAGGCGATGGTCTCGGTAGAGCTGGCACGGCGACAGGCGTCGCCATCAGGAAGAAAGTGAACCCCATGCGAATCAATGCTCTCCTGGCCTGCGCGCTGTTGCCCCTGTTGCTCACAGCCTGCGCATTGCAGGCCCCGCCTGCGGGCGTTTCCGCGCCCGCGCCATCCCGCTGGTTTGCGCCGCCACCAGGCGGGGCGGGGCCAGGCCTGCCGCACGATGGCAAGGTGTCCGACCTGAGCCAGTGGTGGGGCCAGCAGGGTGACCCCTTGCTGGTGGAACTGGTCACGGCCGCTCAGGCGGTGAGCCCGACGGTCGCCAGCGCACGCTCGCGCATCGAGCAGTCGCGCGCCAGCCGCGTCGCCGCAGGCGCAGCATTGCTGCCCTCGCTGGATGCGTCTGCCAGCGCGACACGTGGGCGCTCGCAGCCCCTGGGCGCCGCAGCTGCCCCCGTCGCCACCACGACGCAGGCGGGCCTGCAAACCGCCTGGGAGCTGGACCTGTTTGGTGGAGGGCAGGCCAGCCGCGACGCGGCCAGCCTGCGTTTTGAGGGAGCGCAAGCGCAATGGCATGACGCACGGGTATTGGTCGCGGCCGAAGTCGCAGCCCAGTATTTCAACCTGCGTACCTGTGACCAGTTGCTGCGCGTGACACGTGCCGACGCCGCATCGCGGGCCGAAACCGGCCGCCTGGCGGCGCTCAGCGCGGACGCCGGTTTCACGGCACCGGCAACTGCCGCACTGGCTCGCGCCAGCGCCGCCGAGAGCAATGCCCGGGCCACACAGCAACAGGCGCTGTGTGATCTGGACATCAAGGCGCTGGTGGCGCTGACCGCCCTGCCCGAGCCCGAGCTGCGGGCGAAACTTTCATCCACTCCTTTCGATCCGGCGCGTGTCACGGGCATCCACATCACGAGCGTACCGGCGCAGGCCCTGACGCAACGCCCCGACGTGTTCAACGCCGAGCGGGAGGTAGCCGCGGCCAGCGCCGACGTGGGCGCAGCCCAGGCCGACCGCTACCCGCGTCTGACTCTGAGCGGTGCCATCGCCGCCAACCGCGTCCGCAGCGCAGGCGTGAGCACCGACTTCAACACCTGGTCCATAGGCCCGCTGGCGCTGAGCCTGCCCTTGTTTGACGGTGGCCGGCGAGCCTCTGCTGCAGATGCCGCGCAGGCGCGCTACGAAGAAGCCGCCGCCCTCTACCGCGCCAGAGTCCGCCAGGCGGTTCGCGAGGTCGAGGAGTCTCTCGTCAACCTGCAAAGCACCGCCGCCCGCAGCGACGACGCGCGCATTGCGGCAGAGGGCTATCGCGCATCGTTTGCCGGCACCGAGGCCCGGTACCAGAACGGTCTGGGCAGCCTGGTCGAGCTGGAAGATGCGCGGCGCACGCAACTGGCGGCCGAAACCGGTCTGCTCACGCTGCAACGTGAGCGGGCCAACGCCTGGGTGGCCCTGTACCGGGCCCTGGGCGGCGGCTGGACGCCGGAGTTGCCAGCCCCTGACAGCCCGTCCCAGGCAGCGCGCCAACCCTGAGAGCAATCCGTCCCCGTACTGACTCACGCAAGAACATCATGAAAAAAATACAACTCAAGCCGGTCGCTATTGTTTCCATAGCTGTTGTCGCCATCGCCGCGGTGGGCATCGCCCTGTTTTCCTCAGGCTCCGAGGTCAAAAGCGAGGCCATCGCCGCGAAGCCGGCACTGACCGTCACCGCCGCCCAGCCCGAGCAAACCAGCCTGCCTCTGAAAATCAGCGCCAATGGCAACGTCGTGGCCTGGCAGGAGGCGGTGATTGGTTCAGAATCGGCCGGCCTGCGCCTGACGCAGGTGCTGGTCAATGTCGGCGACAGCGTCAAAGCCGGGCAGGTTCTGGCCCGCTTCTCCGGCGACAGCGTGCAGGCCGACGTGGCCCAGGCGCGGGCCAGTCTGGTTGAGGCGCAAGCCACGGCCGCGGACGCCGCGGGCAATGCCGCGCGAGCGCGCACTTTGCAAAACTCGGGCGCGCTGAGCACGCAGCAGATTAACCAGTACACCACGGCAGAACAAACTGCCAAGGCCCGGGTCGCGGCTGCCCAGGCGGTGCTGGACGCGCAACAGCTGCGTGGCAACAACACCCAGGTACGGGCACCGGACGACGGCATCATCTCCGCGCGTAACGCGACCGTGGGTGCTGTGGTCGGCAGCGGCACCGAACTCTTTCGCCTGATCCGCGGTGGCCGGCTGGAATGGCGCGCCGAGGTCACCAGCCAGGAAGTGATCCGCATCAAGGCCGGGGCAAGCGCGCTGGTCACGGCCGCCAGCGGCGCGCAGGTGCAGGGCAAAGTACGCATGGTCGCGCCCACCGTCGACCCCCTGACCCGCAACGCGCTCGTTTATGTGGATCTGCCGCGCAACCCGGGCGTGAAGTCCGGCATGTTTGCCAAGGGCGAATTTGTGCTCGGTGCAACCACCGCGTTGACGCTGCCCCAGCAGGCGCTGGTCCTGCGCGACGGCTTCACCTACGCGATGCGTATCGAGCCCGGCAACAAGGTTGTCCAGGTCAAGCTGCAAACCGGTCGCCGCCTGGGCGACGCGGTCGAAATTGTGCAGGGGGCCCAGGCCGGTGAGCGATATGTCGCCAGCGGCGCGGCATTTCTGGCCGACGGGGACACGGTGCAACTGGTTGCCACCGCAGCACCCGGTACAGAGCCAAACAAGGCTCCTGCCCAGACAGCATCTGCACCAGCAGCTACAAAATAAATAGCGACTCACGGAGAAAACAGATGAACGTTTCCGCCTGGTGCATTCGCAACCCCATCCCCGCGATCATGTTTTTTGTGCTGCTGTGCTTCGCCGGTGTGCTGAGCTACCAGAGCATGAAAGTACAGAATTTTCCGGATCTGGATGTGCCCAACATCGTGATATCGGCCAGCCTGCCAGGAGCATCCCCTGCCCAACTGGAAACCGATGTCGCCCGCAAAATCGAAAACGCCATCGCCTCGCTGCAGGGCCTGAAAAACATCTACACCAAGGTGCAGGACGGCGCAGCCACCATCACTGCCGAATTCCGCCTGGAAAAGTCCACGCAGGAGGCGCTGGACGAAGTGCGCTCTGCAGTGCAGCAGGTGCGGGCCGATCTGCCCGCCGATGTGCGCGACCCCATCGTCAGCAAGATCAACCTCGCCGCTTCGCCGGTGCTGGCCTACACCATCCGTAGCAAGGCGATGGATGACGAAGCCCTGTCGTGGTTTGTGGACGACGCGCTGACACGCCGGTTGCTGGCCGTGCCCGGCGTGGGTGCCGTCAGCCGCGTCGGTGGGGTCAGCCGCGAGGTGCGCATTGCGCTGGACACCGCCAAAATGGCCGGGCTGGGCGTCAGCGCTTCCACCATCTCGCGCCAGCTCAGCCAGGTGCAGATGGACACCGCCGGCGGACGCACCGACCTCGGCACCAGCGAGCAGCCCGTGCGCACGCTGGCGACCGTGCGAACGGCTGCCGAGCTGGCATCGCTGGAGCTGGCTGTGGGCGAGGGCCGCAAGGTTCGCCTGAGTCAGGTCGCGGATGTGCAGGACACGGTGGCCGAGCAGCGCTCTGCAGCCTTGCTCAACGGCGTGCCGGTCGTGGGATTTGAGGTATCGCGCAGCAAGGGAGCCAGCGAGGTGGAAGCCGGGCGCGGTGTGCGCGTCGCGCTCAAGGCATTGCAGCAAAGCCATCCCGACATCGAGCTGACAGAGGCCTTTGACTTCGTGACGCCAGTCGAAGAAGAGTACAGCGCTTCGCTGACCCTGCTGATTGAAGGCGGCCTGCTGGCGGTGCTCGTAGTGTGGCTTTTCCTGCGCGACTGGCGCGCCACCTTTGTGTCCGCGGTGGCGCTGCCGCTGTCGGTGATTCCGGCCTTCATCGGCATGAACTACCTCGGGTTCTCCATCAACGTCGTCACACTGCTGGCACTGAGCCTGGTGATCGGCATTCTGGTAGACGACGCGATTGTGGAGGTGGAAAACATCGTGCGCCACCTGCGCATGGGCAAGACGCCCTACCAGGCAGCCATGGAAGCCGCCGATGAAATTGGTCTGGCCGTTATCGCCACCACCTTCACCTTGATTGCGGTGTTTTTGCCGACCGCCTTCATGAGCGGCATTGCCGGCAAATTTTTCAAGCAATTTGGCTGGACGGCGGCCCTGGCGGTGTTTGCTTCACTGGTGGTGGCGCGCATGCTCACACCCATGATGTCTGCCTACATTCTCAAGCCCATCGTCAACTACGTTGAAAAAGACGGTGCCGTGATGCGCTGGTACATGCGCACCAGCGCCTGGTGCATTCAGCACCGCTTTCTCACCGGCCTCGCAGCAGGCGCATTTTTTGTCGGCTCCATCCTGCTGATCCCCCTGCTGCCCACCGGTTTCATTCCGCCGGACGACAACTCGCAGACCCAGGTCTACCTGGAGCTGCCGCCCGGCAGCCGTCTGGCCGAAACCCGCTCGGCCGCCGAGACGGCACGCAAGCTGATTGCCCAGGTGCCCCATGTGACCAGCGTTTACACCACCATAGGCGGCGGCGCGGCGGGCTCGGATCCGTTTGCGCCTGGAGGCGCGGCGGAAACCCGCAAGGCAACCCTGACCATCCTGCTGACCGAGCGCGGAGAGAGGCCACGCAAGCAGGGCATAGAGAACGACATCCGCAAGGCGCTTGAAAAGCTGCCAGGCGTGCGCAGCAAAGTGGGCCTGGGTGGCTCGGGCGAAAAATACATTCTGGCGCTGACGGGTGAAGACCCGCTGGCGCTGGTGGGTGCCGCAGCGGCGCTGGAAAAAGACCTGCGCACCATTCCGGGCCTCGGCTCGGTCGCCTCCAGCGCGTCGCTGGTGCGACCCGAGGTCACAGTGCGTCCCGACTTTGCACGCATGGCCGACCTCGGTGTGACGAGTGCAGCGATTGGCGAGACACTGCGCATCGCCACGGTGGGCGACTACAACGCCGCCTTGCCCAAGCTGAATCTGTCGCAGCGCCAGGTCCCCATCGTCGTCCGGCTGGCCGATGACGCCAAGTCTGATCTGTCCACGCTCGAACGCCTGATGGTGCCCAGCAGCAAGCCCGGCGTGGGCCCGGTCATGCTGGGCCAGGTGGCGACGGTGGAATTGGCCGGTGGCCCCGCAGTGATCGACCGCTTCAACCGCTCCCGCAATGTGCAGTTTGAAGTCGAGCTTTCGGGCCTGGCACTGGGCGATGTCACTGCCGCGGTGCAGAAACTGCCAGCCATCGTGAACCTTCCAGTGGGCGTGAAACAGGTCGTCATCGGTGACGCCGAGGTGATGGGTGAACTGTTCGCCAGTTTTGGCCTGGCCATGCTGACCGGCGTGCTCTGCATCTACATCGTGCTGGTGCTGTTGTTCAGGAACTTCCTGCACCCTGTGACGATTCTGGCGGCGCTCCCGCTGTCGTTGGGCGGCGCGTTTGTGGGCTTGCTCCTGGCCCAGAAATCATTTTCAATGCCCTCGCTGATCGGCTTGATCATGCTGATGGGCGTGGCCACCAAAAACTCCATCCTGCTGGTGGAGTACGCCATCGAAGCCCGTCGCGGACGAGCGGCCACCGAGAGCCAACCGGCGCAAGCGCCCATGTCCCGTCTGGAGTCCCTGCTCGACGCCTGCCACAAACGGGCCCGACCAATCGTCATGACCACCATCGCCATGGGTGCGGGCATGCTGCCCATTGCGGTGGGCTGGGGCTCGGCCGACAGCAGCTTTCGCTCACCGATGGCAGTGGCCGTGATAGGGGGCCTGATCACATCGACCTTCCTGAGCCTGTTGGTCATTCCCGCCGTGTTTACCTACATCGATGATCTGGAGCAATGGCTGCAGCGCATGACCCGCAAGCTGCGGGGCAAGCCTCCAGCCAATGCAACCGCCGATGGGGCGGCAACATCTGCCACCCCGTTGCTACAAAAACAGTAGCAAATACCTCCCGCCAATAAAGGGCAGAGCACCGATTTTGTTCGCATCTTGAAGCGGCTGCGCCCAAGGGGTTCGCCAGCGCGGCTCAGGGGAAGAATCAGCCCCCGAGGATCTTCCTGACCAAAGCGGTGGTTGAATACCCGTCCACGAAAGGAATCGCGAGGGCCTGACCGCCATAAGCCCTGACGACTGCGGCTTCGGCCAATCTGTCCATGTCATAGTCACCGCCCTTGACCAGAATGGCTGGCCGCAGTTCGGTGATGATCTGTAGCGGCGTGTCGTCGTCAAACCAGGTCACGAGGCTGACGGACTCCAGAGCGGCGATCAGCACCGCGCGGTCCTCCTGGTTGTTCAGAGGCCGATCCGGTCCTTTGCCCAGGCGTCTTGCGGATGCGTCGGTGTTGAGCGCCACCACCAGACTGCCGCCAAGCGCCCTGGCCTGCGCGAGGTAAGTGGCGTGACCGCGATGCAGCACGTCGAACACCCCGTTGGTAAAAACCACAGGGCCGGGCAGGCTCGCCATTTTTTGCGCCGCCTCGTTGCGGGTCACAATTTTTTGCAGGAAGGAAAGTGATGCTGGCGCGCTGGACATGATGCGACTTTAACGGAAGGCGACGGCCACCAGCTCCACCAGCAGGCCTGCGTCAAGTTGCGCCCCAATCACCGCTCGCTGGGGCCAGGCCGCTTCATCATCGCCAATCCATTTTCGCCACGCGGCATCCATTTGCTGCTTGTAGTGCAAATCGGCCATAAAAATCTGCACGCTGAGCAAACTGGCCCGTGACGAACCTACGTGGGCGAGGTGCTGATCCAGCATCTCCAGGGTCTGCGCAAACTGGGCGTCGAAACCGGCCTGCACGTCGCTGGCATTGGCCACCGCAAACACCTGCGCACCACGTGCAACAACCCGGCTTCTGCCTCCAGACGCGCTCGGCCAGCGGTCAGCCGCCATCAAACGCCGGTTGAGACAGGCTTGGCAGCGATGGACGCGGCAATTTCCTTGCTGAGCTCCTTGCGGTAGCGGTTGAGCTCCTGCACGGTTTTAAAACTCTGGTTCAGGAGCAGGCTCATGTTGTGCAGGATGCGCTCGACAACCTTGCCTTCCCAGACGGCGTCAAAGTTGATCTGCTTGTCCAGCCAGTGCTCCAGCCACTCGGGGTTGGGCAGGCGCGACTGGATGGTGTCACGCGGAAACAGGTTTTTGTTGACGTGGAGATTGGTGGGGTGCAATGCCTGCGCAGTGCGCCTGGCACTGGCCATCAGCACGCCAACCTTGGTGAAAGCCGCCTTGGCATCGTTGCCGAAATTGTTGATGGCCCGCTTCATGTAGCGCAGGTAAGCCCCGCCATGGCGGGCTTCGTCCTGGCTGAGCTGGGTGTAGATTCGCTTGATGACCGGTTCTGTGTGCCATTCGCTGGCGCGCCGGTACCAGTGGTTGAGCCGGATCTCGCCGCAGAAATGCAGCATCAGGGTTTCAAGCGCGGGGGCGGGCTCAAACTCAAAGCGAACTTCGTGCAGCTCTTTTTCGGTGGGAACCAGGTCGGGGCGGAAGCGCTTGAGGTACTCCATGAGTACCAGGGAATGCTTTTGCTCCTCAAAAAACCAGATCGACATGAAGGCTGAAAAATCGCTGTCATCGCGGTTGTCGCGCAGAAACATTTCGGTTGCGGGCAGGGCCGCCCATTCAGTGATGGCATTCATCTTGATGGTTTGAGCCTGCTCGTCGGTGAGCTTGGCCGGATCAAAGCTGGCCCACGGGATGTCCTTGTCCATGTCCCAGCGAACGGACTCGAGCTGTTTGAAAAGTTCTGGGTAAAGCATAGGGCTCCTTGTGCGGCGCTAGTCGCCAACTACGGCGCGATTTTAAGGTTGGATTGTGACAAATGTTAAAACAGGTCTTATGCTGATTTTTCCTGAAGGTTAAATACCAGTTGCGTCCATTTAGCCTTTGACTTCATCCGTTCTACACCCTTTGATCGGGCTTCGGAAGCGGCAAATGGCGTCACTTCGGCACCGTCAATCGCAGTGAATGAATCCGCCACCCCCGCCCACGCGTATAGCTTGCATCCCTACAAAGGTTGATCTCATGAATGCATCTCTTGTATTGCCGATTTTGGCGATGTTGCTGATCCCAGGCACAGCAGCGGCCGCTACAGCGACCCCTGTCGTGCCCGCCAGCGTGGCACGGCCTGCTGACTGTGCCCCCCTGCTGCAACACAGCTTTCCCCGGCTGCAGGACGAAAAACCCCAGGCACTGTGCCAGTACGCCGGCAAGGTGCTCGTCATCGTCAATACCGCCAGCTTCTGCGGCTTTACCCCGCAATATGAGGGGCTTGAGGCGCTGTACGCCCGCTACAAAGACAGAGGGCTCGTCGTGCTGGGCTTTCCGTCCAATGATTTTTCGCAGGAAACCGGCAGCAACAAGGAAATCGCCGATTTTTGCGAGAACACCTTTGGGGTGAAATTTCCCATGTTTGGCAAGTCGGGGGTGACCGGCAAGACCGCCAACCCCCTGTTCGCGCAGCTGGCCGGGAAAACCGGCCAGCGCCCCCGCTGGAATTTTCATAAATATGTCGTGGCCCGCGACGGAGAGTCGGTCACCAGCTTCAACACCTCGGTCAACCCCAAAGACCCCGCATTTCTGAAGGAAATAGAAAAGCGTTTGCTGGCCAAATAAATACCACTCGGTAATAATGTGACTATACGGTTTTTTCTTATCGATCACATACCCATGCCGAGCACACGCTTAACAAAGTTTTACCGACGCCAGGCAGCGCATGCGGGGAACTGTGGGCGTGGCAAGTGGCTCTCATTGCTGTCGGCAGGCGCTTTCCTTTGCGATACGCGACTGTCCGGCACCAGTTTTTTGTTGCGAAGACTTCTGAGCCCTTGCGGCCAGAATGCAATCCCGGGGCGGTTCTCCTCCTCCCTCCCTCCCTTGTTCGCGCCGGGGCGCTTCGCAGCATTTTTGTCTTCGGGCCCTTGAATGGCCTCGCCCAGCGGCGCCTCCTCTGGCCGACCCAAAGTTGCGATTGTGGGCTCCGGAATTTCCGGGCTGGCGGTGGCGCACGCCCTGCACGGGCAAGCCGACATCACGCTGTTTGAAGCGGGCAGCTATTTTGGGGGGCACACCCACACCGTCGACATCACGCTGCCTGCAGCTGGTGGCATGCTCACCCACGGGGTCGACACCGGGTTTCTGGTGTTCAACGAGCGCACCTACCCCCAGCTGATCAAATTGTTCGCGGAACTCGGCGTGGAAACCGTCCCAACGGACATGTCGTTTTCCGTGAAAGTGCCGGCGGCATCGCGGGGCATGGATCTGGAATGGAATGGCTCCAGCCTGAACACCGTGTTTGCCCAGCGTCGCAACCTTCTGAACTGGAGATTCCTGCGCATGCTGCGCGAAATTGTCCGCTTCAACCGCAGCGCCAGTGCCATTGCCGAAGCCCAGTCGGAGGCCAGCATGATGCAGCCGCTGGGCGATTTTCTGCGCGACGGCAAATTTTCCGACGAGTTCCGTGACTGGTATTTTTTGCCCATGCTGGGATGCATCTGGTCATGCCCGACCGACCAGATGCTGGCCTTCCCGGTGGCGACCATGATCCGGTTTTGCCACAACCACGGCCTGATCCAGGTGGCGAACCGGCCCCGCTGGTGGACCGTCACAGGCGGCGCCAGGCACTACGTCGACAAAATCATTGCGGGCATCGCCGACAAGCGCCTGAATACACCGGTCCAGGCCATCGCGCGCGATGCGACCTCGACCAGCGGTGGGGTACGCGTCATCTCCAGCGGACAGGCCGAGCCCTTTGACAAGGTGGTGCTGGCGACCCATTCAGACCAGTCCCTGGCATTGCTGCAAAACCCCAGCATTGCCGAGCATGCCGTGCTGGGCGCCATCCGGTACCAGCCCAACCGGGCGGTGTTGCACACCGATGCAAGCGTGTTGCCGGCCAACAAGCTGGCCTGGGCCGCGTGGAACTACGAACGCTCTGCGGATTCGAGCCGCGAAGCCAGCCAGGTCTGCCTGCACTACCTGCTCAACATGCTGCAACCTTTGCCTTTTGCCCAGCCGGTCCTTGTATCCCTGAATCCGGTGCGGCCCATCGCGCGTAATCACATCATGGGCGAATTCGACTATGCACATCCCGTCTTTGACACCGCCGCCATCCGCGCGCAAAAAGACATCTCCAGTCTGCAGGGCCTGCAAAACAGCTACTTTTGCGGCGCCTGGACCGGCTATGGTTTCCACGAAGACGGGCTGAAGTCCGGTCTGCAGGTAGCGCAGCAGCTGCTGCGCGACTGCGCGGGGATCACGCCATGAACACGCCGTCGAGCGTGGGGGCTCCATTGATTGGTTTCGGCCAGATACGCCATACCCGCCTCAAGCCGGCCCTTCATGCCTTTGACTACCCCACCTACTTTCTGATGCTGCCACTGCGCAGCATGCAGCGTCATGGCAGCGGCGATCTGGCACACAACCGTCGCGGACCTTTGAGTTTTTTCGACTGCGACCACGGCGATGGCCGCGCCGACAGCGTCAGCTGGCTCGATGAACTGTTGCGCCGTGAAGGCATCACCGATGCCAGCGGCGAGATCTGGTTGCACACCTACCCCCGCGTGCTCGGCTACACCTTCAAACCGGTGAGCTTCTGGTATTGCCACGATGCCAGCGGTGCCTTGCGCGCCATCGTCGTCGAAGTCAACAACACCTTTGGCGAGCGCCACTGCTATCTGCTGGACCGGCCCCACTACGGACAGGAGCAGAGCGCAGACAAGGTGTTTCATGTCTCTCCCTTTTGTACGCTGGAAGGCAGCTATCGTTTTCGTTTCATGCGCATCAACAACGACGGACTGCAGAAAACGGTTGCACGCATTGACTACGACGACGCGACCGGCCCGCTGCTGGAGACCAGCGTCAGCGGAACGCTGGAACCCGTCACGGTGGCCAGTCTGCGCAAAGCCCTGTGGCGCTACCCGGCCATGACCTTTGGCGTGATTGCCCGCATCCATTGGCAAGCCTTCAAGTTGTGGCGCAAGCGCGTGCCACTGATCAGCAAACCGAAACCACCTGACCTGTCCGTGACACGATGAACACAGCCACCAATCCCCCCACCTCCACCGTGTCGCAGGTCATTCCGGGCGCGGCCTCTCTGGCCTTGCCGGGAAACGCCCCGGCGGCTGCGCGGACCGTGCTGCAGTTGCTGACGCGCCTCAAGCATGGCAGCCTGCATGTGCAGTTGCCTGACGGGAGCCTCATGCATTTTGGTTCGGGCAAGGGGTCAGCCGCCAGTCTGCGGCTGCACAACTGGAATGTCTGCGGGGCTTCGCTCAAATCCGGCGACATCGGTTTTGCCGAAAGTTACATCGCCGGTGACTGGAGCACGCACCATCTGAGTGACCTGCTCCGCGTGCTGATCGTCAATCGCAAGGAAGTTGAAGACGTCATCTACGGCACCTGGCTGGGCCGCTTTGCCTACCGCATCAAGCACCTGCTGAACCGCAACACCAGAACCAACAGCAGGAAGAACATCCACGCACACTACGACCTGGGCAATGCCTTCTACGAGCTGTGGCTGGATGGGACCATGAACTATTCCTCCGCCCTCTTTGCATCGCCAGAGACCTCCATGAAGGAAGGACAGGACGCGAAAGTTCGCCGCGCTCTGCAGGAGGCCCGGGTCAAAGCCGGCGACCGCGTCCTGGAGATAGGTTGCGGCTGGGGTGCGCTGGCGGAGATGGCCGTTGCCGAATTTGGCGCGTCAATTGTCGGCGTGACGCTGAGCAGCGAGCAACTGGCCTGGGCCAACAAGCGCATGGCGCGCCTGAATGTCACCGACAAAGCTGATCTGCGCTTGCAGGACTACCGGGACATTGGCAAAAGTGCAGGCGGCGAGACATTTGATGCGATCTGCTCGATTGAAATGGTCGAAGCCGTTGGCCGCGAATACTGGCCCGGGTATTTCCAGACCGTCGCACGCCTGCTCAAACCCGGTGGCCATGCCTGCATTCAGAGCATCGTGATTGCCGATGAGCTCTTTGAGCGTTATGTGTCGTCCACCGACTTCATTCAGCAATACATCTTTCCGGGCGGTTGCCTGCCCTGCCCAACCGGGTTTCGCGCTCAGGCCAGGGCCGCAGGGCTTGAAGTGGTCAATGAGTTTTCGTTCGGCCAGGACTATGCGCGCACGCTGCAACTGTGGCGTGAGCAGTTCATGGCCCAAGAGTCACGGGTGCTCCAGCTCGGGTTTGACAAAAGGTTTATCCGCATATGGGAGTTCTATCTGGCGTATTGCGAAGCGGCCTTTGCCCAGGCCAACACCGACGTGGTGCAGTACACGCTGCGCAAGATCTGACCGGCTTGCTGCTGCTGGCGCTGGTCCTGGGCGCTGGTGCCGCTGCGCCGGCGGCCGCACAGACCGGCGCCGAAGCCGTGGCGGGCAGCACCAGGCCGGCGGAATTGGCCGATGCCCTGCCGCAAGGCAGGCTGCTGGGCGGCGGCCGCCTGCGGGTCTTCGGTTTTCAGGTCTACGACGCCCGCCTTTGGGCCGGACCCGGCTTCCGGGTAGACAGCTTTGCCAGCCAGGCGCTGGCGCTGGAGCTCAGCTATCTGCGCGCTTTTGAAGGCCAGGCGATCGCCGAACGCTCGATCACGGAAATACGGCGCGCCACGCCGGTCAGCAACGAGCTCGCGGACCAGTGGTCGGCCGCGCTGCGAAGCTTGCTGCCCGATGTCAAAAAAGGCGATCGCATCATGGGTGTGCACCGGCCCGGAGTCGGTGCGAGCTTCTGGATCAACGGCAAGCCGCTGGGCGAGATCCGCGACGCGGAGTTTGCCAGACGCTTCTTTGGCATCTGGCTGGCGCCCGGCACCTCGGAGCCCGGCCTGCGCAATGCGCTGATGGCTGGAGCAGGCCCATGAGCCCTGCCCCCGCCCAGGGCACTTTTGGCACGCGCAACGGCCTGGCTTATGGTCTGCTGGGCCTGCCGCTGGCTTTTGTGGCGCTGCCGCTGTATGTGATCCTGCCGAACCATTACGCGCGCGAGTTTGGCGTGCCGCTGGCCACGCTGGGCGCGGTGCTGCTCGGTGCGCGCCTGTTTGATGCGCTGATCGATCCCCTGCTGGGCCGCCTGAGCGACCGGCTGTTTGCACACTCGGCCAAGGCGGTGCTGGGACTGGGCGCCATCGCCGCGCTGCTGCTGGCGCTCGGCTTCGCGCTGCTGTTTTTCCCGCTGGTCAGCACGCCGTCGGCGCTGGTGGTCTGGGCCAGCCTGATGCTGATGCTCACTTATGCCGGCTACAGCGCACTCAGCGTCTCGCACCAGTCCTGGGGTGCGATGCTGGGCGGCGACGAGCGCCAGCGCAGCCGCATCGTGGCCTGGCGCGAGGGCCTGGGCCTGGTGGGTGTGGTGCTGGCGTCCATCACGCCGGTCGCTTTTGGCCTGCCCGTGACGACCGCCCTGTTTTTTGTGGCACTGGCCTGCGGATGGCTGGCCTGGGCCCGGGCCGACAGGCCGGTGCCCAAGCCGAAGCAGCCAGGTCACCTGGCGTCATCCATCTGGCTGCCGTTCAGACAGGCAGGCTTTCGCCGGCTGCTTGCCGTCTTCATGCTCAACGGCATTGCCAGCGCCGTGCCTGCAACGCTGGTGCTGTTTTTTATCCAGGACCGTCTGCAGGCGCCCCAACGGCTGGAGCCCCTGTTTCTGGGAAGCTACTTCCTCTGCGCAGCCTTGTCCATTCCCCTGTGGCTGGCGGTGGTCAAACGCACCGGTCTGGCGCCTGCATGGCTGATCGGCATGCTGCTGGCCATTGCGACGTTTGGCTGGGCCACACAAGTCGGCGCAGGTGACATCACGCGTTTTGTGGTGGTCTGCGCCCTGTCGGGCATCGCGCTGGGAACAGACCTGGCCTTGCCCGGGGCCTTGCTGGCTGGAGTGATTCAGGCCAACGGCCAGTCCGGGCAATCAGAAGGGGCTTACTTCGGCTGGTGGAACTTCGCCATCAAGCTCAACCTGGCGCTGGCCGCCGGCCTGGCGCTGCCCCTGCTGGGGGTTTTTGGCTATGCCCCGGGCGCACGCGACCCACAGGCTCTCAACGCCCTGCTGGTCGCCTACTGCGTGCTTCCCTGTCTGCTCAAGCTGGCAGCGGGCGCCTGCCTGTATTTCCTCGTCATCAAACATCCACAAGGCATCAAGCCATGATTCATCCCTCCAAATCCTGGCGCCGGGCCGCAGCCGCCATCGCCGTGTGCATTTCCTTCACCGGGCTTCTGACGGCTTGCGCCGGTCCGCAAATCAGCGACTACGCTGCAGAAAAACCCGTGCTGGACATGCGCCAGTACTTCAGCGGCACCGTTGATGCGTACGGCGTGTTCACTGACCGCTCCAGCAAGGTGGTCAAACGCTTCACCGTTGTGATGCGTTGCACCTGGCAAGGCAAGCCAGGCGAAGAAACAGGCGTTCTAGACGAAGCCTTCAGTTACTCGGACGGCACCAGCGATCGGCGGATCTGGACCCTCAAGCGCAGTCCGGATGGCAAGTACACAGGCACCGCCGCCGACGTGGTGGGCGAGGCGCGAGGCCAGGAAAGCGGCAACGCCTTTCGCTGGGGCTACACGCTCAAGCTTCCTGTCGACGGAAAGGTGGTGGAGGTGCAGTTTGACGACTGGATGTACCTGGTGGACGAGAAAGTCATGTTGAACAAGGCCGTGATGAGCAAGTTCGGCATCAAGCTCGGCGAAGTCACGCTTTCATTTGTCAAGCGCTGAAGGAGACCACAGGTGAAGTTCAAGACAAAAAGGGCCTTGGGCCCTCCATCCATGAAGATGCATTGCTATCATTTTTGCAGCGAACCAGTGCATGGCCTATAACCCGCCCATCACCGACTGGCGCGGCAAAACCGTCTGGCTGGTAGGCGCATCCAGCGGCATCGGCCTGGCCACGGCGCATCTGCTGCATGCGCAGGGAGCCCGGGTGTTTGTATCGGCGCGCAACGCCCAGGCGCTGAATGACTTTGCCGCGGGGCACGCGGGCGCCGTCGCACTGCCGCTGGACGTCACCGATGCGCTTGCGGTACAGGCCGCAGCGCAAACCGTACTTGCAACAGGCCCCCTGGATTTGTTGATGTATTGCGCAGGCTACTACCAGGAAATGCGTGCTACCGAATTCGACCTCGAGCAGATGCTCAAACACCAGCAGGTCAACTACACCGGCGTGCTTCACCTGTTGTCCGCCGTGCTGCCCTCCCTCGTGGCGCAGGGCAGCGGTCACATCAGCCTGATCAGCAGCGTGGCGGGATTCCGCGGTCTGCCGAAAAGCCTGGCGTATGGGCCCACCAAGGCCGCGTTGATCAACCTGGCCGAGACGCTGTACCTCGACCTGCACCCCGGCGGCATCGGCGTAAGCCTGATCAATCCGGGATTTGTCGAGACCCCACTGACAGCGCACAACCAATTCAGCATGCCCGCGCTGATCACACCTGCGCGGGCCGCCGGGTACATCGTGGCCGGCTGGGCCACAGGCGAGTTTGAGATTCATTTTCCAAAACGGTTTACCCGCTGGATGAAAACACTGCGCTTGCTGCCCTACGCCTTGTATTTTCCGCTTGTACGTCGATTTACCGGACTGTGAGCCAACCATGACAACAGAGATCGAACGACTGGTGCAGTATTACGAAGCCATGCGCGCCGACAACGTTGGGGAGCTTGGCAGGTTTTACGCAGGAGACGTTTATTTCAAGGACCCGTTCAATGAGGTGCAGGGTCTGGCGGCCCTGCAAAGCATCTTCAGCCACATGTTCGTCACACTGGACAAGCCGCGTTTTGTGGTGACCGAACGTGTGGAAGACGGACGTCAGTGCTTCTTGACATGGGACTTCGAGTTCCGGTTCAAAGGCCGGGATCAATCACCCCTGCAGACCATTCGCGGTGGATCGCACCTTCGCCTGAACGAAGCGGGGCTGGTGGCGTACCACCGCGACTACTGGGACACGGCTGAGGAGCTGTACCAAAAGCTGCCCTTGCTGGGCAGCCTGATGCGCTGGCTGCGCCGGCGGGGCGCGGCGCCACGAGCTTAGGAGGGGCGGGTGTCGATGAAACTCGGGCGCTGGCTCAGCTTCTCATACAGTTTTGCAAGGTTGGGGCATGCAGCGCGCCAGTCGATGTGGGCAAAACGGAAATCAAGATAACCCAGCGCGCAGCCGACGGCAATGTCGGACAGGCTCAGGTGGATGCCGCTGCAAAACGGCTTTTCGCCGAGGCCTGTGCTCATGGCACGCACCGTTGCGTCAATTTTGGCCATCTGACGGTCTATCCATGCCTGGCTGCGCTGTTTGTCGGTGCGGCCCGTCCAGGTGGCCTCCAGCCGCGCCAGGATGGCAGCGTCGAGCAGGCCGTCGGCAAGCGCTTCCCAGGTTTTGACCTCGGCGCGTTCGCGGCCCTGAACCGGTATCAATTTGCCCACCGGGGACAGGGTATCCAGATACTCGACGATGACGCGCGAGTCAAAGACTGCTTCTTCCGAGCCGTTGGAGCCTTCCATGACGAGGCAGGGCACCTTGCCCAGGGGGTTGGACTCGCCAATTGCGGTGGCTGCGGACCATACGTCGTCCAGCACAAACTGGTAGTCAAGTTTTTTTTCGGCCATCACGACGCGCACCTTGCGTACGTAGGGGCTGGAGATGGATCCAATGAGTTTCATACGTGAATTTTCTGTCGTGAGCCCAATCCTTTGCATTCTATAGAGGAAGCCACGCCACGAGCCCCCGGGTGATGAAAGTGACGGGCATGGGGGCCGCAACCGTTGGCTCGCCGCCTACAATTGCCCCATGAACCTTTCCAGCAGCTTCACCATCACCGCCTTGTCCCCTCTGGACGGCCGCTATGCGGCCAGGCTGGCGCCATTGCGGCCACTGATGTCCGAGCTGGGCTACATGCACCGCCGTGTCCAGGTCGAGGTCGCGTGGTTTATTGCCCTGTCAGACGCAGGTTTTGCGGAATTCAAG
The DNA here is from genome assembly GCA_021731285.1 of Polaromonas sp. Taxonomy (GTDB): domain Bacteria; phylum Pseudomonadota; class Gammaproteobacteria; order Burkholderiales; family Burkholderiaceae_C; genus Polaromonas. The sequence goes on from JAKFXR010000097.1 coordinate 17,545, forward strand.
CCTCTCAGCCCGGGAGCACGTACTTACTTGCTGGGTTTGTGTAAGCACTTCAGCGAAAGTGACGCCGCCGCCATCAAGGACATCGAAAAAACCACCAACCATGATGTGAAGGCAGTCGAGTACTGGATCAAGTCCCGGTTCGAGGCCAGGCCGGAGCTGCAGGCGGCCAGCGAATTTGTACACTTTGCCTGTACCAGCGAAGACATCAACAACACCAGCCACGCCTTGCAGCTCAAAAGCAGCCGCGAGCAGGTTCTGCTGCCTGGTCTGGACAAAGTGATCGCCCAGTTGCGCGACATGGCGCACCGCTATGCAAACGAGCCCATGCTCAGCCGCACCCATGGCCAAACCGCCAGCCCGACCACGGTTGGCAAGGAAATTGCCAACGTGGTGGTGCGCCTGACCGTTGCACGCGAGCGCATTGCCGGGGTCAAACTGATGGCCAAAATGAACGGCGCGGTAGGCAACTACAACGCGCACCTCGCGGCTTGGCCCGACTTCGACTGGGAGGCCCTGAGCCGTCGCGTGGTGGAGTCCCCCGAACCTCTGGGTCTGGGCCTGACCTTCCAGCCGTACAGTATCCAGATCGAGCCGCACGACTACATGGCTGAACTGTTTGACGCGGTTGCACGCGCCAACACCATCCTGATTGATCTCTCGCGTGACATCTGGGGTTATGTCAGCGTTGGCTACTTCAAGCAGCGCCTGAAGGAAGGGGAAATTGGCTCCAGCACCATGCCGCACAAGGTCAACCCGATTGATTTTGAAAATGCAGAAGGCAATCTTGGCCTGGCCAATGCCCTGCTGCGGCACCTGAGCGAAAAGCTGCCGATCAGCCGCTGGCAGCGCGACCTGACCGACAGCACCGTGCTGCGCAACATGGGTGTAGCCCTGGGGTACGCCGTATTGGCCTACAACTCACTGTGTATCGGCCTGGGCAAGCTGGAGCTGAACCGCGAGGCGCTGGCGGAGGACCTGGAGGCTTCGTGGGAAGTGCTGGCCGAGCCCATCCAGACGGTGATGCGGCGTTTCGGCGTGCAGGGGGCCTATGAAAAGCTCAAGGAAGTGACGCGCGGGAAAACCGTGTCGGCCGAAGCCTTGCATGCGCTGATACGGTCGCTGGAGATTCCCGAGGGCGAAAAGCAGCGTCTGCTGGCCATGAGCCCAGGCTCCTATGTGGGCATGGCAGCAGAGCTGGCCAAACGCGTCTAGGGCATCGCTGCCCCGCACTGCCAGCACTGCTCAAAGCCACCTTCGACGGCCTCTCCGCAGGCGCAGGTCCAGCGCCGCTGCGGCGGGTTCTGCAAGCCATGCAGCAACGCCTCGGCACGGGGTTTTTCGTGGTCATGGGCCAACCACACTTCTGGAAGACACTGGTCGGGAGGCAACTCTCCGGCCACGCTGCTCAAGAAATAGCGCTGGACACTCGCGGAAAACCCGGCCTGCTGCAAAGCATCGGCCCATAGCGCCGCAATGGCAATATTGGGAGCACGCGCAAGGCGGAGCATGGGCTCAGTCTACTCCTGAATTTATAGCTATAAGTTCTTGCCACATAAGGGCAGAAACGCGAAATCGCTTGAAACTCCAGCTGGACGTCAGTCCTGCAGAGCGTCTTTTTTCTCCAGCGCGCGGTCGGCATAACGACCAAACCGCCAGGCGGTGGCCTCCTGGGTGATGCGGCGCCACACGCCGCGCTTTTCGACCGCGCCCATCTCGGGCCAGCGCTGCACCTCATCGAAACTGCGGCCACAACCCTTGCACACGTCGTCTCCCTGGCTGGTAGAGCAAATTGCTATGCATGGAGTGTCCGCTGTGGTCTCATACCATGCCCGCCATGCGGCCATCGCCGGAGGCGGGAACCCGGACTCCTGCGCTTCGTCCTCCCGGTAAAAAACCATCAGCGCATACACCTCGGCCAGAGCCCGCAATTCGGGCGCCAGGGTGATACCGTCCGGGGACGGTTTTTTTTCGCGCCAGTAGTTGATGGCCGCTTCAATGTCGGTGATGTGGATGCCGGGCATGGGAGGTAGGTGGGAAAGGCAGTGTGCCGCAACACGGCAGACCTGAATTATCGGCGAACGCAGGCCATGGCAAGAGGCAAAAATCCGGTTGCTGCAATGTCCTGCAAAAAAACGGCTTGCACAATTTCATTGCCATTCGTTACAATCGAGGGCCGAAGGGGAGTAACTCCCTCGTCTTGCTGCACTACAGATACAACAGGCACATCAGCAAGAACGCTACAGCAAGTCGTCATTACGAGGTTCACACTTCCGGCTTGCTGAACATGCACCGACACTGCATGTTGAGCCAGACCTTCGATTGAATCCTGTACAGGTTTGATCGATGTGTCCGCAGCGCCAGGCTGCAGATCCCTCACCCAGACCTGTCCAGTTTCAACGAAGCCGGAAATCCGCCTGCGGATTTCCATGTCGAAACTTGCGAACCTGGAGTGTGTGCATGGAACTTTTTTCCACCCCTTGGTGGTCAGCGCTGCTGGCCATCATTCTTATCGATCTTGTACTGGCCGGCGACAACGCCATCGTCATTGCGCTGGCCGCGCGCAATCTTCCCCCACATTTACAGAAGAAGGCCATCGCCTGGGGCACCTTCGGTGCCATCGCGATCCGCTCGGTCATGACCGTCGGCGTCGTCTGGTTGCTGAAAATACCAGGCCTCATGCTGGTCGGCGGCCTCGGCCTTCTGTGGATTGCCTACAAGCTGATGGCCGATCAGGGGGACAAATCGCATGACGGCCCCGTCGTCAGCACATTCTGGGGCGCGATGAAGACCATTGTGGTCGCCGACGCCCTGATGGGCATCGACAACGTGCTGGGCGTCGCCGGCGCCGCGCACGGCTCCTTTGACCTCGTGGTCATCGGCCTGCTGATCAGCATTCCCATCGTGGTTTTTGGAAGCACCATGGTTCTCAGGCTGGTGGAGCGCTTCCCGGTCATCATCAACGTGGGGGCAGCTGTCCTGGCGTTCACTGCGGCCAAGATGATCGTGGGCGAATCACTGCTCAAGGGCATCTACGGCGAGGCCAACGCGATGCAGACGGTACACATCGCAGCGCAGTGGACCACGTATGCACTGGCCGTCGCTGGCGTCCTCGCAGCAGGCTGGTGGGCCACCCGCCGCCCAAAAACGGCCGGCGCTGATAACAAGCTCATCACCGGATAACACAGCAGGGGAAATGCGGGAACCGCAGCGGGCCCAGAGCACCCCCTGGCTTGCAGGCAAAGGATTTTTATGGACAACATGATTGTTTACATTGATGAAGCGGCGCATGCATTGAAGATACTCACGCCGATGCTTGAAGCCGGCCCCCGCCGCCGACCCACGCGCTGGATCGTGGTGGGTTGCGCGCCCCGCATCACCCAGCATGCCAGCAAATGGGTCACCCAGAGCGCACGACAAAGCTGGCGCGGCAGATGGGCCGAAAAGGTATTTGAACAAATTGTGCCGCTGCTGGCGTCTGGCGGTGACCCTGTCATCACCCAGCTGGCCAGCGCCCCCCTGTGCGAGCATACCGAGGCCCTGCAGGCGCAATACGGCGCCGCGCGCGTGCTCGATGCGCGCCAGCCAAAACCCGGTATGGAGCTGCCGCCAGTCACCCGTCAGCAACCCCGCAAACCGCAAGGTGTGTGGAGCCATGCAGTGCTGGCAACCGGCGCAAGCATGCTGCTGGCAGCAGACTAGGGCCGATGCGTCACAGGCATGGCAGGCGGACTTGGCTACGCTAGCGGCTGGCCTTGTCCTCGATCGCCTGCTCTCGAAGCAGGCGATCGATCTCTCTGGCGCGCGCGTCAATGATGGAGCTGTCGATGTGGTTTCCAGCCGCCGATCCATCACGGTTGTTGCGCATCCATTCCTGCGCCGCCTTGAAACGGTCACGCGCCGCGGGATAGTCAAGTTGCGCTACGCGGCCCTCGGCATCCGCGCGAATCGCCCTCAGGGTCTGCCCCTGCTTGCCATATGCTGCCGACAGCAAGGCCCAGGCAGCAGCGTCGGCGGGGTGGGTGCTGACCCAGCTTTGCAGACGTCCTGACGCTTCCTGGGCCCGATTGGCGGCCATGTCGGCCCTGGCCTGCAGCAAAACAGCGCTGCGGCTCGTGGTATTCGGAAGTTTCACAAACGGCCCCGTGTTGCCCGCCGCCAATTCCAGCTCAAGCGCCAGCGCCTGCACCTGGTCATTAAGTATCCGGCTGGAGCCAGCGGCGGGGCGGAGTTTCGCAATCAGGTTGCGACCCGAAGCGTAGTCGCGCAGTTGCATTGCCGTCATGACGCCCGCATAGAGTGCCCCCACGTCGCGCGGAGTGAGGCCGGCGGCGGGCATCGCCGCAGCCCGCTGGGCCTCAGCGGTGAAAATCCGCAGGGAATCCACGCGGGTGTCGCCGAGAACACGCGCACGTCCCGCCATCATGGCGTGAAGCAGCGCCGCACTGCCAGCTTCTTCGGCCACACCGGCCGCGGCCGGCGCCACGTTGCCTTCCAGCTGCAGCCTGCTTCGCGCTTCCGCGATTCGCTCGGTATTCAGGGGATGACTGCGAAGGTAGGGAAACGAGCCGCTGTCGTTGAGCCGGGACCCCTGCTCGAGCTTGTCGAACATCGAAGCAAATCCCTGTTTGTCGAAGCCTGCGTCGGCCATCACCCCAAAACCAATCCGGTCGGCTTCGCGCTCCATGTCGCGGGAGAAATTAAGCTGGTTCTGAATGGCCACGGCTTGCCCGCCAGCAATGGCGGCGTTGGCCACATCTGCATTTTTGCCAGCGGCCATAATGCCCAGGAGCATGGCAGCCATCAGCCAGGGCATTTGCTGGTTCTGCTTGCTGAGCAAACGGGAAATGTGGCGCTGCGTCACGTGGCTCAATTCATGCGCCAGGACAGACGCCAGTTCATCGCGGGTACTGACCGTGCTGATCAACCCCAGGTGGATCCCGAGGTACCCCCCGGGCAAGGCAAAGGCGTTGACGCTGCGGTCACGCACCAGCATGATTTCCCAGGCGAAACGCTCTTCCAGCTCGCCGCCCAGTTCGCCACGCGCACGCGCTGCCACCATCAGCGGTCGCCAGATGCTCTGGAGATAGTCACCCAGCACCGGATCATCCAGATAATCGGGATCGCGATAAATACTGCTGGCGATGCGGTCGCCAAGACGCCGCTCCGCGCCGGAGGTCAGCTCGGAGGTGTCCCCCAGCGCCGGCAACGCACCACTGGCCCGCGCTGGCGACTGGGCCGGGGACGGCCCGGAAGACGCAATGAAAAACATCGCCAGCACAAGACTGGCAAGGGCAAAACGCTGGCGGGGTCTGAAACGTTTCACGATCCAGGTCCAGCGCCGCCCACCGCGCAGGCAACCCTTGCGCCTGGGGTGACGCAAAGAGTTCGTGGCAAAGCTATCCCGTGGCAAGTCATTTGTGCAAACATGCTCTTATGATGGCGCAAGCTTGTAAAGGTTCTGTAACAGTATGACCACCACTTCTGCATTAACCCATTTCGACGGTCAGGGGCAGGCCCACATGGTTGACGTGGCATCCAAACCCCCCACCCATCGCATCGCTGTCGCGCAAGGCAGTATCGTGATGAATCCGGCCACATTGGCAATTATTCTTCAGGGAACAGCCAAAAAAGGCGACGTTCTGGGCATTGCCAGAATTGCGGGCATCATGGCAGCCAAGAAAACGCCGGAGCTGATTCCCCTGTGCCACCCGCTCGCGTTGACCCGTGTGACCGTGGATTTTCAACCCGACACAGCCAACGCATGCGTGACCTGCTCTGCGACGGTCGAGACAGTGGGCCCAACCGGCGTTGAGATGGAGGCCCTCACCGCCGTGCAGGTCGCCTTGCTGACGATTTACGACATGTGCAAGGCCGTGGATCGGGGGATGACGATTACCAACGTGAAGGTGCTTGAGAAGCATGGCGGCAAGTCCGGCAGTTTTACCGTAGCGCCATAGCGGGGGGCTGGGCGCCCCGCCATCTTTCGTGATCTTGCGGAAAAGCGCTGCGATAACGGTATTGATGCAACAGCGCTTCATCATTTCGCCCAAGCACCGTTGCACTTTCAATGACTTTTTCAATGACTTGCGGCTCCGGGGAGAAATGCAGCACTTTGCCAGCCAGGCCGTACACATGCGCGGCGTTGGCGGACGTCAGCTGCGTGGTCGTCAGCTCCGCGAACTGAACCTGCTTGCGAAACAACCAGCTGCCGCGGATTTTGGGCAGTGTGTCATCCCTGAAAGCCGGGTTTCGCGCGTCGGGGGCCAGGTAAATCTGGCTGACGCGGTAGTAATCGAATGCTGCATACCCCAGCAACGCTATCATTAAGGTAGCAAACATTGTTTGCAAATAAAGGGGCCCCCTCGTTTCTTGTGATGGAATCACCGCGTCCGCCGTTGCCGCAGCAGCCCCTGATGTTCTGCGCCAGAGCAGGACGGCGCACAGGCCAAAAGCGATCTGGAAAGGGCCGTACCACAACGGGTATTCAATCAGGCTGTGCACCATGATCAGCGCCAGCACAGCCCAGGCCATTTGACGGGTAAGGTTGCTCTCTCGCCAGGGGCGCGCACGCAGCACCAGCCAGATTGCTGCTGAGCACACCAGCAAAGCGGCTGGAATGCCCAGCTCAACTGCCAGGTGCAAAGGCAGGTTATGGGCGTTGTCCAGAATGTCGCAAAACCGTTCGCCCGGGTAGAGGGTCATGTAGTGGGCATAGTCCAACTCCCCCCAGCCCCAGCCAAACCAGGGCTTTTGCACAATCAGGTGGAGCACGTTGGACCAAAGCGTCAGGCGGCTGGCACAAATCTCGTCCCCGGCACGCAGGCGCCCAAGCATTCCCCGCTCGGGGTCCAGGCCGGCAAGCCAGGGCAGGCAAAGCATGGCCACTCCGTAGGCCAGCAAGGCCACCACCATGACGCGGCCGACGAAAGACTGCCGCCAGTTGCCCCAAAGCAGGTAAAGCAGTCCCAGCAACACCAGCTGCATCATGCCGGTACGGGATGAAGATGCCGCATTGGCCACCGCAAGCAATGTGGCGCATGCGCATGCCAACCACAGGCGGCGCCCCGCCCATCCACGGCAGGCACCGAGCCAAAGCAGCGCTGCCAGAGAGATGTTGGTCAGGCTGGCAAACTGGTTGCGCTGTCGCAGGTTGGCAAACGCCTCACCCAACTCGGTTTGGTTCATCCAGGGCAGGAATCTGTCCTCCGCGCCAAAATACTGCATCAGTCCCAGAACGCTGCTGAGGGCGCCAGCGAGCAGCCAGGCCCAGGCGGCGACCGGCGCCAACCGGCCGGGGACGCGCGCGGGCAGAGCGCGGCTGTACATGCCGGTCAGGACGACAATGCACGCGGCGGACAACATCATCGGCACCACGGAGGGCGTCGGTCCCGGTGCGAAAGGATTGATCCAGGGCAAGATGAGAAGGAGGACAGCGGCAATGGATTGCATATGACGCGAATGGCTTGGCGTTGAAGTGCGATGGTGGTGAGCTGCAGGCCTTTGCGTTGCCCGTATCTGATGGCGGCAATGTTAATACGCCAGCAACACCCGCGCGATTAGCCCCTCTTGTGGCGCGGGTGCATCCGTGGCCGGCACCAAACTCACACCACTTGAGCAGGGCCTGGCATGGTGCAGCAAACCAACAACCCGCCCGGGAATTGGCGATAGTCAGTTACAGTGTGAGCGAGGGGAAGAATAATCGAGCGGGGGTCGTGCTTTCCCCCGCTGACGCCGTGATTTCCATTCGGACGCTGCGGCTGCCGAATGCTCAGCGCGTGGAGGGAAACCATCAATGCCGCCCAACGTGAATTACATCTGCGTTCGTTTGCATCGTCGTCAAGGGCATCTCAATTCATGAAGGCTGCCGCCTTGAACCCTTTCCAGATTTTTGTTGCCATCTGGCGCCACAGGTACCTGCTCGGTCAGCTTGTCAAGCGCGACGTGTTGTTGCGTTACCGGGGCGCGATGTTTGGCGTGTTGTGGATTTTTCTCAGTCCGCTCATGATGCTGGCCATTTTCGCCTTTATTTTCGGCCAGATCTTCCAGGCGCGGTGGCCGCCACAGCAGAGCAACCTGCCGTTCTGGCTCCTTCTGTATGTTGGCCTGATTACCTTCAATATATTTTCAGAAACCGTGTCCCGCGCCCCGACCTCCGTGCGTGGCCACCCCAATTTCGTAAAGAAGATTGTTTTCCCCGTTCATATCCTGCCAGTGGTTCCCCTGGGCTCGGGGTTGATACACGGTGCGTTTAATTTTCTGATCCTGCTCGGCGCATTGACCTGGACCGGGAATCTACACAGCCAAGCACTGCTTTTCCCCATTTTGCTGTTGCCGGTTCTGATGCTTGCGTTATCGCTGTCATGGTTTGTCGGCGCATTGGGGGTGTTCATCAAGGACATGACGCAAATCGTGCCCGTGGCAGTGCAAATGCTGATGTTTCTCTCTCCGGTTTTTTATCCGGCAAGTGCGGTCCCGGCCAGCCTGAGGCCCTTCTACACCGTCAACCCCGTGGGGACAGTGATAGAAGCTGCCCGGGCTGCCATCAGCGGTCAGCCGATCGAGTGGCATTCCTGGTCCGCCGCGCTGGTGGGGTGTCTGGTGGCGGCCATTCTGGGCTACCTGTTCTTCCAGCAATGCCGGCAGGAGTTCGCCGATGTCCTCTGAGCTGGCGATTGAGGTCAGAAACCTCACCAAGACCTACCGCATCTTCGAGCGGCCAGGGGATCGGCTCAGGCAGGCCTTTTCTCTTGGCAAGGCGAGTTTCCACAAGGAATTCACGGCCTTGCAGGATGTTTCCTTTGAGGTCTGCAAGGGTGAAAGCGTGGGGATCATAGGCCGCAATGGCTCAGGCAAAAGCACCTTGTTGCAGTTGATCTGTGGAATCCTCCAGCCGACGTCGGGAGCCCTGAAAGTCCACGGACGTATTTCAGCCCTCCTCGAACTGGGGGCTGGCTTCAATCCTGAATTCACCGGGCGGGAGAATGTCTATTTTCAGGGCGCCGTCATGGGCTTTCGCAGGGAGGAGATCGAACAGCGGGTTGATGACATTGCAGCCTTCGCGGATATCGGCACCTTTATCGATCAACCCATACGCACCTACTCCAGCGGGATGTACGTCAGATTGGCATTTGCCATCAATCTTCTGTCCGATCCTGAAATCATGGTGGTGGACGAGGCTCTGGCTGTAGGTGACATGGCGTTCCAGGCCAAATGCATGACAGCACTTGCACGCATACAAGCAGGTGGAGCGACGGTCCTGTTTGTCAGCCACGATATTGGCGCGCTCAAAAGTCTGTGCTCGCGAGGACTTTACCTTGAAGGTGGCAAAGTGCTGGAATTCGGCGCCGCTGGCGATGTGGCTGAGCGTTACCTTCGAAAGATGAGAGAGGAAATGAACGCCGAGCAAGCCCTTGCGCCGCCAACGCGGTCCACGGAGCCATTTACTGCCTCCATCGACAACCATGCGCGAGCCGGTTCAACCAAATTCAAGAAGAGTGCGGACTTTGAAAGTCAAGTTGCCCATTTCCGCTATGGAGAAGGCGGCGCGAAAATCACCCACGCAGAATTGCTGGACGAAAATTCCCGGCGCGTCAGTGAGGTGCTCTTCGACCAGCTGGTCTTCATCAGCATCTACTTTGAATCATTCGCTGAAGCGAACGTTTCCTGCAACTACTATATTCTTGACGACAAGAAAAACCTCATTCTCGGTGCCGGTTTGACGCTGCTTGATCATCCTTTTATTCGCATGTGCGATGGTGACCGGTATGTGGTGACGTACAAAACGCGTTTGCCTCTTCATGAAGGTAACTACAGCGTGCAGCTGCAGATCACCGCGCCAATCGTATTGGGTCAGACGGCAAAATTTCTCGATGTGGTGGACGATGCAATTGTGTTCAAGGTAGCGCGGCGAGACGGGACAAGAATCTGGACCAGGGCCTACGTGAAAAACGAAGTAGAGGTTCAACTTTGTTAGGCCAATGGATGAGGAGCATCCTTCAGCCGCAGAGGAAAGCTCAGCCGTCGCCATGGTGCCCTGTATGCGGCAGTAAGGAAATCGGCTTTCTGCCATTGCCGGATGTGTATAGCCGCAACGCCCGCCTGCATGGTTTTGCTCATTTTGGACAAGGGGAGATGACATCCCACGCGGCGTATTCATGTGATGGGTGTGGTGCCTCGGATCGAGAACGCTTGTACGCGCTATGGCTCGAGCAGGAATTGAATGAACGCCGCATGGCTGGTAACGCACGCGTTGTGCACTTTGCACCAGAGCCCGCTCTATCGAGAAAACTCAAGGAACTTCAACTATTCGACTATGTCACGGCAGACCTTCATATGGCGGGCGTGGACCATGTTGTTGATCTGATGAACATGCCATTTGCCGCCGACAGCTTCGACTTTTTTATTTGTAGCCATGTGCTGGAGCATGTCGAAAGCGACAGTCAGGCGATTTCCGAGTTGTACCGAATCACCAAACCGGGGGGAAGGGGCATCCTCATGGCACCGATTATTATGGGCCTTGAGAGGACAATTGAAGACCCAAGCGTGTCAGATGAAGCCGGCCGATGGCGATTGTTTGGACAGCATGATCATGTGCGCCTCTATGCCCGCGACGACTACATTGGAAGAATGCAGGCCGGTGGATTTCATGTCGAGCAGCTGGGTGAGGAGTATTTTGGCCGGGACGCTTTCAAGGCATTGGGGTTGAAGTCCACAAGCGTCCTGTATGTCGTCAGTAAATAGTATGCATAACCCGCAGCATCCACTTGCACAACGGCCCTGCGAGTGCCGTGCCAGATACCTTGCGCAACAAGCGAACCATGCCCATTCATAACAGATCACATTTGAAATTTGATCACGACGAGTATGCACGGACGCGGCCGTCCGACGACTTTTGGGGGCAAGTGCGCCGCACTGTTAAAGGCAAGCCTGTGCCGGACGAACAGATAAACATGATCATCGAGGCCATCGGGTCTGCGCTTGGCTTGCAGCCCGAGGACAGACTACTGGACATGGCATGTGGCAACGGCGCATTGGCGGCCCGTCTTTTTGGCTCATGCTGCGCATACTTCGGAATAGATTTTTCCGAGCATCTGATTTCTGTTGCCAAAAAGAACTTTGAGATTCAACCCCGCTACCAGTTCAAGCATCAGGAAGTGCTTGAGTATGTGCGAACCGAGGCAGATCCCGGCAGGTTTTCCAAAGCGGTTTGTTATGGTAGTTTTTCATATTTTCCGGCAGCGACTGCGTCAGAGGTTTTGCACACGCTGCATGAAAAGTTCGTAGGGGTGCAGGCCATTTTCATTGGCAATCTGCCCGACAAAGAGCTGGCATCAGCGTTTTACCCGACCCCTCCGGATACGAAAGAGCTGTCCGACGCCGAGTCCCAGATCGGCATATGGCGCAGCCGGGACGAATTCACGGCACTGGCGACTGATGCGGGGTGGAATGTAAAAATTCTGGGTATGCCCGCCGGGTTCTATGCGGCCCACTATCGCTACGACGCCTTGCTTAGCCGACGGAGTTCGTGAGCCAACGAAATGACCATGGTAAAAAAAAATACCCTGAGTGAACTGGCGATATTCGGCGGGAAAAGCCTGCTTGACCGGCCAAGATCGACTTCGAATTTGGTGCAGCCGGATTTTCAGAAGTTCATGGGCTATTCGAAGACGTTTTTTGACGCGCATCATTACACGAACAACGGGCCAAATGTGAAACTGGTCGAGCAAAGATTGGCGACCTTTCATCAATCAGAGTATTGCATCACCTTCTCCAGCGGTTTCTGGGCCATAGCACTCGCAATCTCTGCACTTGCACTCAAAGGCAAGACCGAGATCATTATGCCCTCGCTCACTTACCGCCGCATGCCGGACATTGCCGCCTGGCTCAACCTGAAACCCCACTTCTGCGACGTGGATGCGGCAACGTTGGCCATGAGTGCTGCTACCGTGACGCCCTGCATCAACGAAAACACGGCATTGATACTTGGGGTCCATCCCATTGTGAATTGCTGCGATGTCGATGGATTGGTCGCGATTGCAGCAGAGCGAAGCATTCCCCTGCTGTTCGACTCCGTCGAATCCGTCTACGAATTCACTGCGGGGGGCAAAGTGGGGAGCTTCGGCAACGCCGAGGCCTTTTCCTTGCATGCCTGCAAGCTGTTAAATGGATTTGGGGGTGGCTATGTAACCACGAATGATGCCCGCTTGGCAGAGCAATTGACGTTGCTGCGCGGCTTCGGATTCAGAGGTGCGGATAACGTTGTCGTGCCCGGTGGGATGAACGCCAAACTCAATGAGATGCATGCAGCCATGGCCCTTGCCAGTCTGGACGGCGTTGACGATCAGGTTGCCCGCAATCGTCGGCGCTATGTCTGCTATAAGCGCCTGCTGGCCGATTTATCCGGCATTCGACTTCTCGAATTTAACGAGCTTGAACGACCAGCGTACAAGAATATCGTGGTCGAACTCCTTGACGATTGGCCACTATCCCGCGTGGACACCGTCAGCATTTTGAACGCCGAGAAGATGCTGGCTCGAGCCTACTATTCGCCTCCGCTACACCACAAGGCCAGGTCGTTTGCCCAGACCCCTGCAGGCTTGCCAGTGACGGAGAGACTGGCAGAAAAGTTCTTGAGTCTCCCCTGTGGGCATTTTGTAAGCGACGATGACATCGCCGATATCGTTGGCATTCTGGGATTTATCCATGTGAATGGCAAGCAGATCAACGAACGGCTGCATGAGAACGGTGTAACTTGAAATGAAAAAAACAAGTTTTGCGTTTTTCGGCGCCACACCCTCATTCGAAAAGCCGCTACCGGTGGGGCAACTCTATTTCCCTTCGTGGGAACGCTACAGCGCAGCATTTGAAGGGATCTTCAAGCGGCAGTTCTATACAAACAACGGCCCACTTCTTGATGAGCTCGAAGAAAAGCTTCAAGGATTTCTTGAGGTCAAACACGCGATCTGTGTGAGTAATGCGACTTTTGGCTTGATGATGGTGGCGGACGCCATGGGGCTTTCCGGCAAAGTGATTCTTCCCGCCTTCACTTTCGTTGCCTCGGCGCACTCACTGTCCTGGTCAGGCCTTGAACCGGTTTTCTGCGACGTCAATCTGGATACCCATCAGATGGATATAAACCAGGTCGCGGCGCTAATCGACGAGGACGTCAGCGCGATTATGGGCGTCAACCTTTGGGGCGGCGCTTGTAATCCGAAAGCACTTTCTGAACTGGCTTCGAGCAAGGGGGTTCAGTTGTACTTCGACTCGGCCCATGCCTTTGGATGCACTGTAGATGCAGTCCCGGTCGGGAATTTCGGACGTGCCGAGGTGTTTTCGTTCCACGCAACGAAGATTCTGAATGCCACCGAGGGCGGTTGCATCAGCACCAACGACGACGACCTGGCTGCGCGGCTGCGGAGCATTCGGCCCACCTACGGAAAAGAAAGTCCCGTAACCATCGCAAGGGTTGCAAATGCGCGGATGTCAGAAGCACAGGCCGCAATCGCGCTGATGAGCCTCGAGGACTTTCCCGCGAATCAAAAGAACAATGCCAATCTGTATCGTCTATACGAGGAACAGCTAGAGACAATTCCAGGTTTGAAACTGATCCGCCCAACAGGGGTCAGTTTTTCAAATTCGCAATATCTTGTATGCCAGGTGAATGAACGGGAATTCGGATTGTCCCGGGACTTGCTCATAGACATTCTCAAAGCAGAAAACGTGATCGCACGGCGATACTTTTATCCCGGCTTGCATCGCACAATTCCGTATGATTCGGCGCTTCCACAATACCTGGATCGGCTCCCAAACACGGACAGTCTTTGCACAGCTTGCATTCAGCTTCCGATCGGGGCACTCGTTCTTGCGGAAGATATCGAATGCATCTGCGACATCCTGAGAAGAGCGCAGGAGTGCGCAGCCATGTTCCGCCCGCGTCATGAAAAATGAATTGACGCTAGGCCTCATGCAGCCCTATTTTTTCCCGTACCTGGGGCATTTTTCACTGATCGCAGCTGTCGACGAATGGGTTGTGTTCGACATCACGCAGTACACACCACAAAGCTGGATGAACCGCAACCGCGTCCTCCACCCACAAGGCGGATGGCAATACGTCACCGTACCGGTCTCCAGCGCGGCAAGTTCAGCCAAGACCCGCGAGATCAGGGTATCGAATCTCTCGAAAGCGAAGGCGAACATTGTCGGAAAATTGAGCCACTACAGGAAAAAAGCGCCCCATTTCGAGGCGGTCATGTCACTGGTTGAGGGCGCTTTCGATGAAGCCACCGACGATTCTCTCCTGCTTCTCAATGTGCGGGGACTGGACGCCGTGTGCCGCTATCTGGATATTCCGTTCAATTACCGAATCTGCTCTGAACTGGATTTACCATTGCCGGCAAATTTGGGGCCCGGCGATTGGGCGCCGGAAATATGCGGTCTGCTGGGAGCCACCCGTTACCTGAATCCCAGTAGCGGTCGGGACATTTTTGATCCAGCAGAATTCGCACGCCGCGCAATTTCCCTGTGCTTCGCCGAACCCAGGGAGTTTGTTTACGATGTAACGCCCTATAGATTCGAAGCGAATCTCTCCATCCTGGATGTGTTGATGTGGAACTCATCAAACACTGTCGCTCAAGCGGTTCGCAATCATCTTGCAATAGTCCCAGCAAACGCGTCGAGGCGCCTCCCATGAACCCCAATAGTCAGGGAACGCGGGGGCCCAAGGTTTCGGTCATACTGACCTCTTTCAATCACGAGAAGTACCTTTCCGAAGCGATTGATAGCGTCCTCAATCAATCATTCACTGATTTTGAACTCATTATCTGGGACGACGCATCCACAGATGCTTCGTGGTCCATCATCAGTGGCTATTCAGACAAGCGCATCAAAGCTTTTCGCAACGACGAAAACAAGAGACCCATATTCGGAGTGCGTAAAGCGATTGAGGAAGTGGCTAGAGGTGAATACATAGCCATGCACCATTCGGATGATGTGTGGACATTGGGCAAGCTCGAAAAGCAAGTGGCTTTCCTGGACGCAAATTCCGATGTCGCTGCCGTATTCACGCGTGTCCAGATCATTGACGAGAATGGCGAAAAATCCATCAACAAATGGTTTGACGAGGAGAACAGGAGTCGTTGGCGATGGCTTCACCTGCTTTTCCTTGGCCAGAATCATCTGAATCATCCCAGCGTGCTGATCCGAAAGCAGTGCTACAGGGATGTTGGCGTTTATCGCTATGGTTTTGCCCAGTGTGGTGACGCAGAAATGTGGAGCCGGGTTTTGCTCCGGTATCCGGTGCACGTCATTCAAGAAGATTTGACATTGCACCGATTGTTTTCCACCAGATCAAATACAAGCGGCAACACCATTCAGTCCTCGATACGAACCGGTAACGAATGGAATGCGATTCGCCGGAACTTTCTTTCCCTTTCAACTTTCCAGGAAGTCGTTGCAATATTTCCCAGTCTGGAGCGTTTCAGAAATCCGGAAGGATTCAATATTAAATTTCTGCTGGCCATGGCGTGTTTGCACGACTGCAAGGAGGAAAACGCCTGGCAGTTGGGTCTGAGCTGGCTGTTCGAACTGATCAGCGACAGCGATGATCGACGAAAAATTGAAGCTCTCTACTCTTTTTCTCATGTGGATTACATCAAGATGACGGCGGAGTTCGACGTCTACTCCGTAAAGCTTGAGCGGGAGATCGTCGATCAGCAACGCCTGATCTACGAGCGGGAGGCCCGTCTCCATGAAATCTACTCCTCAACTTCCTGGTTGATGGTCCGGCGACTGTTCATTTTTGAGCGCTGGCTGCGCCGCAATCGCAAACCGTAGAAGTGACAAAATTTTCATCGCCTATTCCTGCCTCACGCGACCGTTTGCGTGCGGTCGCTGACGTCAATCGGATGAGAGCATTCCTCGCGGCCCGGCCAAGCGTTTCCCTCGACAGCACCTTTCCCTATCTTCGAATCAAAGATACTCACATGTCTCTGGGAACGGCGCTTTCAGGTTTCAAGCCCTTCGGCGCAGCCCTGTCACAACCGGAACAAGTAGGAATTTGTGAAACACTCCTCCGCGGATCCGGTCCCACCCAAAGACGCAAGACGGAAAAAGTAAGCAAGCATGATTGATCTCAGGCAACCTGACTACACAAATCACCCGGCCTCCGAAAACCGCCGCGGGTTTTCATTTCGGCCCCGTTCGCCTCAGGTTCCGGTGACTGTTTCCATTCTCACGCCGTTCTACAACACGGGTGAAATTTTCCTGGAAACGCTGCAATCAGTAGTGCATCAGTCATTTCAGGAATGGGAATGGATTATTGTCGACGACGGGAGCAACGATGCGCTAACGACAAGTTTGCTAGCGCAGGTAGCGAGCGCAGACAGTCGAATCAGAATATTCCGGCAGCCCAACCAGGGGCCCAGTGTTGCTCGCAACAAAGCCAGCGAACTTGCGAACGGCCGGTACTTCTGCCTGCTGGACAGTGACGATTTGCTGGAGCCCACCTTTCTCGAGAAAACCTTGTGGTTCCTCGAATCCCAGCCCGCGTTTGCGTTTTGTAACAGCAGATCCGTTTATTTCGGCAAGCAACAGTTTCTCAATCCTGCGGGCTTTGAACGAGGAAAGGACTTCATCAACGCCAACAGTGGTCCGCCCATCTCTGTGATTCGGTCGGAGGCGTACAAGTCAATCAAGGGCTTCGACGAAACCATCCTGTTTGGACACGAGGATTGGGACTTTTGGCTGGCACTGGCCAAACAGGGGCACTGGGGTTACACGCTTGCAGAGTATCTTGAGTGGTACCGTGTCCAGGAAAACAGCCGGTATGCGCAAATCCTTGCAGCTGGCACAACACACAGTACCTTCATCCGCAGCATCGAGAAAAAATATTCTTCCATGCGCGAGAGCTTTCCCTCTCCACAACTAAAGGTTCCACAACCCTTCGAAGCCCCGAACCTCACCCCGCCTTTTCAGAACCTCCTCGCCGCACAGGATGATCCAAAGCGAATATTGTTTTTGATCCCCTGGATGGTCACAGGGGGAGCTGATCGTGTCAATCTGGACTGGCTTCGAGAACTGACAAATCACGGGTATCAAATCTCCGTTTGCGCCACCCTCCGTGCCGAGCACGAATGGATGCCGGAATTTACTGAACAAACTTCTGACGTTTTTATCCTGCCCAATTTTCTGCATCCGTCAGATATTCCACGCTTTCTCGTCTATTTGATCAAATCGCGTCAGGTCAATACCGTCCTGATGTCGCACTGCACACTCGCCTACCAGTTGCTGCCATTTCTTCGCAGCAGCTGTCCCGCAGTTTCGTTTGTGGACTTGTGCCATGTCGACGAGCCCGATTGGCTGAATGGTGGACACCCGCGCTTCGCAGCCGGCTATCAGGACTTGCTGGATCTGAATATTGTTACTACAAGGCATCTTCAGGAGTGGATGACGGCACGCGGTGCCGATGTGGACAGAATTGAAGTGTGCTACTCAGGCTTGTCATCCGGGATTTCCGGGAACGCCGGGGAAACACGACATGCAGCCAGAGCAGCACTGGGAATCCCGGCCGATATACCCCTGCTGGTTTTTGGAGGCCGCCTGTGCCCGCAAAAGCGTCCCGAACTGCTCGCCAGAATATTGGCTGATCTGGCACAAATAAACATTCCCTTCCATTGCGCTGTGGTCGGTACCGGCGAGCTGGCTCCTCTGCTGAAGGCAAGAGTGCGTCAACTCGGACTTGACAGCCACGTCACCTTGCTGGGGGGGCGACCCCACAAGGAGTGGTTATCCATCCTGTCGGCAGGAGACATCTTCTTTCTGCCTTCCCAGTACGAGGGGATTTCAGTGGCGCTTTTTGAAGCGATGGCCATGGGCGTCGTGCCGGTGATGTCTGACGTGGGTGGCCAATCCGAAGTCGTTACCCCTGACTGCGGGATCCTGATCCCATTGGGAGAGGGCGAAGTCGAGGCATACGTAGCGGCCCTTGTCAACCTTATTCAGAACCCGGAGGCAAGGCGCGCAATGGCGCAGGCCGGGCGCCTGCGGATCGCAAACTCTTATACCCTTGACCATACGACCCCCCGACTGATAGAAGCGCTGGACCGGGCTGAGACTTTGGCGCGCACCGAACCGAGACAGGCTGTACCTCCCCGGTTTGCAAAAGAGCTCGCTACGCTGGCAGTGGAATATGCCCGAATGACAACTGCACGCCCGTTCCGGTCACAACTAGGAAAGGCGCTCGCTTTCGTGCGAACCTACAAGGTTGGCCGGGTACTGCTGCGAATGGAATGGGTACAACGCGCAGGGCATTGGCTCCTGGACAAAATCAGAAACCGATGAAAACCGCTCTGCGCGCGCGTTGAAGGCGGTAGGCATGAAAGTCCTGCTCACAACCCATGTCTTCCTGCCTCACTATTCGTCTGGCACAGAGATACTGACTCTCCACACCGCGCGCGAGCTGCAACGCCTCGGACACGAAGTGGAAATCTGCACGGGTTTTCCATCTCCAACGGATTTAACGGAGTCAGAGCGGTTCGACAGCTACGTGTACGAAGGCATTCCCGTCCATAGGTTTCTGACCGACATGGCTCCGGGTGGAGCGCAGTCCAATGTAGTAGAGACCGAATACAACAACCTGGTTTTTGGTGACTGGTTCCGAAGCTATCTCAAGCGCTTCGCTCCCGACATCGTGCATTTCTTTCATCTGAAATTCCTCTCCGCATCCAGCATTGATGTTTGCCATGAACTGGGCATTCCGATGGCAATGACACCAACCGACTTCTGGCTGATCTGTCCGAACAATCAACTGCGCTTGCCTGACAATTCCTTGTGCAAGGGCCCAGATGCGGACGGGGTCAATTGTCTGAGACATGCTGTGTCCAACAGTCAATCCAGTCACGTCGCACGGATATTCAACTGGCTTCCACGCAAGGCCGTCTCCGCCATGATCCGGGGCGCCGATCGCGGCTTGCTTCCCGGCGCCCGCTTTTCTCCCATGGTGCGCGCACTCTACCGCCGTCCCGGTTTTCTAAGGGAGCGGATGAACAAGCTGGGCAAGGTGATTGTGCCGACCCGGCTTATGCAGGAGATGCTGATTTCAAACGGCCTGGATTCTGGAAAGGTCGTATTTAGCCGATTTGGAATCCGTCCTGCCAGGCAAGAGCCTCACTTCCCGGATAAGGACGGAAAGCTGCGAATTGGTTTTATCGGGGGATTGGCCGAACACAAGGGTGCACACCTGTTGATAAAGGCAGTTCGAACGCAGCCGTCAACCGCACCCATTGAGTTGAAAATCTACGGAAGGTCGGACCTCAATCCTCCTTACTTTGACAGGTTGCAGAAGACTGCGGGTACTGACCAGCGTATTCACTTTTGCGGGACATTTCCGAATGAAGATATCGGAAAAATTTTCAGCGAACTGGATGTCCTCGTTGTACCTTCTGTCTGGTACGAAAATACCCCTCTGGTGATCTACTCCGCGCAAGCGGCAGGTTGCCCGGTTATTGCCTCCAACCTGGGGGGGATGGCCGAGGTTATCGAGAACGGCAGAAACGGGCTGTTGTTTGAGGCAGGCAATGTGCAAGGATTGGCCACTGCAATCGAGCGACTTGCACAGGACAGGACCTTGCTGCAAAGTCTGGCGGCAAATGCAGTGAGTCCAAAAACAATAGCTGCCTATGTGATCGAACTGGTCTTGCTTTACAACGGGCTGCTGAAGGATACAAGGAGCAAGGAATGAAGTGTCTCGTCCTGGGCGGTGGCGGATTTTTGGGCTCCCACTTGTGCGAAGCCCTTTCGGCACAGGGGCACGCGGTTCGTGTCTTTGAGCGCCCCAATCTGACGCGGTACAGACCATCGCCGCCACAAGGGGACATGGAATGGTTTGACGGTGACTTTATCAACCGGGAACATGTGACAAATGCCGTATCCGGATGCGACGTCATTTATCACCTGATTTCCACCACTTTGCCGCGCTCTTCAAATGAAAATCCTGTTTACGACGTCGAAACAAACGTCATAGGGACGCTGCACTTGCTGGAAGCCGCGAGAAACAAAAAGGTCAAGAAAACCATTTTTGTTTCGTCAGGTGGCACTGTCTATGGAACGCCAAAAGAAGTACCTATCAAGGAGTCGCATCCTACCGAGCCGATTTGCTCCTACGGGATAGTCAAACTGGCAATCGAAAAGTACCTGGGCCTGTTTCACTCATTGCATGGAATGGAGTTTTGCGTTCTGCGTCTCGCCAACCCATTCGGGGAGCGCCAGCGTATTTCCAACGCGCAGGGTGCAATTGCGGCGTTTCTGGACAAGGCCTTGCGCCACGAGACCATCGAGGTCTGGGGTGACGGCTCCGTCATACGTGACTATTTTTATGTCGGCGACGCTGTCTTGGCCATGACAAAAGCCCTGATGTACAAGGGGAGTCCAAGGGTTTTCAATATTGGCAGCGGTACCGGCCAGAGCATCAATGAAATTCTCTCGGCCATTGAAAATTTGCTGGGTGCGCCGGTCAAAAGATCCTATCTGCCTGCCAGGGCGTTTGATGTCCCGGTAAACATTCTTGATATATCAATGGCTGCTGAATTCCTTGAATGGAAACCGCAAACTTCCTTTGCGGCCGGCCTGTCGCGGACAGTCCAATGGCTGAGGGCCGGGCAGGGCCACCTTTCCCTCTCCTGAAAGAAAAGCCGGCGCTCGTCAGGCACCAGGCAAAGGTCGCGTTGCGTGTTTGCGAGCTAAAACCAGAATGTGGTGCGGCTGGATTTCCTCGACCGCACAAACTCCAAACCCCGCATACTCGGCAAGCGCCACCGCCAGTTCGCTGTCGAACACGTGGTGATGCAAACACCGGTTGTCAAAATTGTGAAGCGATCGCGATGTGAAGGACTGCATGCTGCCAGCCTCTGGATCGCGGTCAAGGTCATGCAACGCAAGGATCTCCGGCAGATGCGTAAGATCCGTTTCCTGCATGTCCGTTTCAAAATCTGCGATCAGATGGTGCATGGTGGTGACGGGTCGCTGGTGGTCGAAGGTATATCTCCTGTCGGGCAGCAGAAGTACCAACATCCCGCCGGGTAACAGCAGTCGTTTCCATTCCAACAGGGCCCGAATGGGATTGGCAGCGTGCTCCAACATGTGCGACAACAGAACGAAATCATATGACTCGGAAGCGACGCTCACAAGCGCTGTAGCCTCGGCAATATGTTGATACCCGGGTGGCTTTTGTGAGTTGAATACAAAGGTCGCACCCTCATTCACCTGACCCTCCCAAATCGTCGCTGAGCGAAAGTTGCAGTTATCGAGAGTCTCAACAATGGGATACACAGGGAAAATCCCCCGCGACCCAAACGCGGGGCTTGGTCCTCCGAATTCAATCCCTTTTTTATCAGTGAAGAAGTCCCGATGCTGCAGGAAGGACTTTGCCGGCTCTGATAACAAACTCCGCAGGCGGGTCACCATCGCACGAACGAGACCCGTGACTCCGCGCGATTTGGCAAGTCGTACTGCTTTTCGTATCATTGGAATGCTGCGCACGTCTCAAGGTCCGGTTTTCTGAACATGCATCCAGGCTACCGCAAGTTGCCGTTTGACTTGAGGATGGCCTCCCGCTTGCAGGGGCCCATGCGACCGCTCAGGCCATCTACCACCCCGGCGGCAAATGCGAGCACCTTGCTCAAGCGGCGCTGCTCAAGAAAAGCCATTCCTCCCAGCCCCAACAGCAAACGCACAAGGCGGCGCAGGCACCACTGCGGTTCACGTCGCCAGTATGCAAGCACCGTAACAACGGTGTTGCGGGCAATATAGTATTTGCGTAAAGGTGGATGACGAGGCAAAACTCCCAGAAAGGGCAGGCGAACGCCGCCGGGCTCCCCCACGCTATGGGCCATCACCGGCTTGCGGCTGATCACCACCTTATGGCCACGCTCCCTCATTCGCAGACAAAATTCGTGATCCACCTGGTCAATGAAATAGTCGTCCCGAAATCCACCCACCGACACGGCATCCTCCGTATCGATCAAGCTCCCTGAGGTTATCACCGTGGTTTGCTCCAGAAAATCCCCGGATTCGCCAAGCGGCACTTTGAATTTTCCGCTCCGTGGGTCAAGATAGTTTCCGCCAACCACACCGGGTGCCGGATCACAACGCCTGGACACGGCAAGCAGTGTCTCCACCATGCAGCGATAACACAGCGTATCTTGATCAAGGGTCAAGATCCACTTGCAACCAGTACTCCGCGCATGCGCCAAACCCTGGTTCAGCGCAGTTGAAATGCCGGCATTCGCCTGATTCCTGATGAGGTGTACCTGCGCCTTGCCGGCAAAGGTATCGGGTGGCGATGTGAGTCCGTCCTGTGCTGGCGTGTTGTCCACAATCACCAACAGATCCACCTGGGGCAATAATTCAAGAAGCCGGTTGTTGAAATTGCTGTCCGGAAAGTACGTCACCACGATCGCGCACACGGATGACGCGTGCGAAGCGTCGAGCGACCGCGCGTCGTTCCGGGTCATCGTTTGCCGTCCAGCAACTGTTCATAGGCATCCACATATCGGGAAGCGCAATCGTCCCACGATCCCAGTGAATCACGGATATAACACTGGGCAGCTTGCCCGGTTTGCCGGTTGTTGAGTGGATTCTCAAGCCATTCCAGGCCGCGGGCCAACTCTTCACGATCAGTGGCCAACCAGCCTGTATGGCGATGCTCCACAATTTCGCGGTGTGCCGGCAGATCGGAGGCAATGACCGGTAAACCGGCCGCCATCGCCTCAAGCATGACTTGGGGCAGCCCTTCATCATGGCGGCTCAAAGTAATCAACCCACAGGCGACAGGAAACCATTGCGTCATAAGATCAGCGGGATGGGTGGGACCGTGGTAATGGGCCCAGGAAGGCAACTCTACCGCCTCTTGCATCGGACCAAACAGGTGCAATTGCCGCCCCGGACCAAACAGCCCGTCGCCCCATGCAAAAAGATCCCCGATCTTGTCCCTTGTCAGGCGCGTCACAGTCAGCCAATGCGAAACATTGTCGGGCGCGACACGGCGTACCACATCAAACCAGGGGCGATCGACACCAAAGGCGATCGTGCGGATTTCCGCAAGGTCGCCAAAGGCCTGCTCCAGAGCTGGCCGCATCCAGTCTGCGTTCGGTGCGAGGATCGCTCTACGCTGCCGCAGCACATGGCGCAACAAAGTCTTCATGCCTGGCAAACGCAGCAGACCAAAATCAGTTCCCAGCACAGTAATGAGAGCCGGCCGTGGGGTGCCCCAAAGAGGCAACGCATTCTGCAGCCAGTTGACGTGCACCACCTCGACGCCCGGTCGTCGGTAAGCTCGGCCCAGCCGGGCAAGCAAACCCAGGACAGTCCACGCTGCGAGCGCGCGGCGAGTTCGAAGGAGGTGAGCGATGCCTCCACGCCGGGACAAGTCTCCCAGCCAACACGCATCTGACACCGTCGTCGCATCAGTCACGCCGTGGGGTATCTCGCCAGGTGGAGCCCAGAGCGAGAGACTCACGTCGCGATGTTTTTCCAAAGCACCCGTCAGGTTGGCGATGAATCGCCCACGCCAATCCACAGAGTTTTCCGGGTACGAGGTTGCGCTCATCAAGACGTTCAAGCTCTTGTGTTCAACACTCATTCAGAAATCACTTTTCCGTTCGGTGCAATAGTGCCCTGAATGCCAACGCGATTGACTGTGAAAACTTTCTCTGAATCCAGGTGGTGATACAGCAAATGCTCGATATCTACATACCCCCCTGCATTTGCTCTTTCGTTCATGTGCTCCCACATATCTTCATAGCACTTTGAGATCTCAGGCAGAAGAGCGGCATCAAAACTCCACAGCCTGCTCATATATTGACGAAGAATACTTCCGGTGAGTTCTGGTTTGAACTGGCTGGGGCGGGACTCGCCAATCACAATTTGGCCGGCGGCATTTTTATGGAGCTCATAGTCAAACCCGCTGTTGAGGCAATAGCGGCCACTGACTTTGACCACCCGGTTGAAGCCAGGCATTTCAAAATCCCCCTCCAGAATCCCACGGAAGAAGGTCTTGTACATAAAAATTTCGATACTGTTTTTAACGACGTCCTGGCTGTCAATGCCCTGAATTCTTTTTACTTCTTTGTGGTCCGAAAATTCAACAAGTGAATCTGTATATCGGCCTAAAACTTTTTTCTCTTCATCGGACAAGTTCTTCATACCTCCGTCCAGTACCACGATGGTGGCATGCGGGCAAAGTTTCCTGATGGACTCGCAGGTGTCAATGGTCTGCCCAAGCCGCTGACTGGCGTTATAGATTCCGTGGCGGGCATGAATTGCCGATGAGACCAGAAAAAGAGCGTCTTGACCGACATCACCGTGGGAAGAGTCCGGGATCGATGTCGTAAGTCGGTTTGCTGCCTGGACACAAGCTTCAGTAAAGAACCGTTCGAATTCCCGGACAACCTCCATGTCCTCATACAAAACTGCGCTGCGGGCGAGAATCTTTTCCCTGATTTCGCCCTGATACTTTTTGTCTGTGCCCAGCCTGAGTGCCACACTGACGTATTGCTCGGGATTCAAAGCAACACAGTCTTCCATACCCATGCGTTTGTACATGCCTGAGGTGTGCCGTCCGCGCTGCATGGCTGTTGGCATGGTTACGACCGGAGTTCCTACAGCCAGCGCTTCCAGACTGGTGTTCATGCCATTGAAATAGATGGTGTCAAGCATGACATCACATGCTGCAATCAATGCGAGGAAGTCATCCGTGGACATGCCAGGCAAGAACCGGATGCGGTCACACACGTCCGGCATGGTCACCCGCAAACGGTCACGCAACCTGTTGCCCCAGGATGAGGAGCGCGCCTCAATCAAAACGACCTCCCCCATCGGGTCACCCCGCAAGATTTTCGCAAGAATGGCGTCGAAGTCTGGATGTATCTTGAACAAAGACTGGGGACACAAGTAGGTATTGCGGTCTCCGGAAAGGCCGAAGTCACTCGCACGCTTGACTGGCCCCTTGAGCTGAGGCCGATAGTAATATGCGAGCGATCCGAGATTACGCAGCAGGAACAGCTTCTCACTGTAGTGCTCTGATGCGCCCTCTGGTTCAAAATTCTCGCTGGATACCCAATAGTCCATATTGGGTATGCCGGTCGTGTCCGGATGGCCAAAGGACACACATTGCACTGGCGCAAGGCGCGAGAAAGCAAGAAAGTATGTGTAGGCATCCATGCCTATGTCCTGATAAAACAGGATATCCAGCTCCAGCGCAGCAATTTTCTCACGTGCGGCGTCCAGCCCTTCCGGCAGCACCAGATGACTGTCAGACCCTTCGCAAATTGACTGCGACGTAGCATCATCCACCCACGGCGGGACAAACAGGGCAGTGACATGAAATCGGTTGCGATCCACATTGAGCAAAAGTCCGCGTGTGGTTCTGCCAATGCTGTGGTTATGCATGAACTTCGAGATGAAGCCGATCCGGATGCGCCCGTCCTTGACCTCGCGCGCGCGACGACAATGCGCCGCGGTGTACCCCAGGGTAGGGCACACTTCCAGATGCATTTTTGCCGTTTTTTCCTGCAGGGCCCTGTCGCATTCAGGTTGATAGGCCAGATTGAAATTGCACACGCCAATCTCACGCAGAGGATCACTCACCACGCCTCCATGAGCCATCACCTCAGCAATCCCCTTCTCAAACCGTGCACGCCATGATTGAATTTCGCTTGCAGATCGGGCAACCACGGGTAGAAGAGTGGCCAGCCGGATCCGCTCTCCCACGCTGTCACGGATGGCGAGGGCCCGTTCGCTGCTGGCAACCGACGCCTCCACATTTCCCTGCTCCCGCTGGGAAAGCGCAAGCTTGCTGTACGCATTGAAGTCCTGTGGGTTGAGGCTGACCGCCCGCAAAAGACATGACTCAGCTTCGTCCACACGGTGAACAGCCTGAAGCGCCACTCCCAGATTGCTCCACGCCTGCGCAAAGTCCGGTGATGTTGCTAGCGTTTGCCTGAAGCAGGCAATGGCATCTTCCAACTTGCCCTGGGCATGAAGCACAGCGCCCAGATTGGTACCGGCCTGCGCATGCCGCGGATCCAGGCGCAAAGCCTGCCTGTAACTAAGCGCTGCATCCTCGATCCGCCCCAGAGCCTGCAGTGCCACGCCAAGGTTGTGGTGGGTCAATGCGATGCCCGGCGCGAGGCGAACCGCGTTTTGCAGATGCTCCAGGGCCTGTTCATGGCGTCCCGAATCCAGCAGTGCACATCCCAGGCCGGTCCGCGATTCAGGATCATCGGGATCAAGCGCAACAGCGCGCCGGTAACTTGCCAACGCTTCCTCGCCTCTTCCCCGGACATCATGCACATTGGCCAACGTGATGTGGTAGCTGGCAACTGTCGCGTCACTTGCAATCGCCCGGGAAACGAGGTCAAAGGCCTCTTCTCTGTGGCCCTCTTGATTGGCCATCACACCGGACAGGTAAAGCGCGTCTGCCTGCGCCGGGTTGGCTTCGAGGATTTTCTGGAAATAGTCCCGTGCTACAGGATAGTTGCCGGCCTGGAAGGCTTCGAAGCCGATTTTCATCCACTGCCTGACTGGCTCAACACCCAAGGGCGGCTGACTGGGTGGCGATTTCTTGTCAAAACTGAGTTTCTTTAGCCAGTCAAACATGTTTTTAATCTCGCGATTTGCCGTCCCCGCACAGCGCCGGACAGGCTTGCAGTGCCTCCAAAGACATCAGAGTTTTAGAAGCAGTTCTTTTGTCAACTCGTCGACAAAAACATCGTCATAACCCGCATCCTTGAGCGTCCACTGGAAAGCGTTCCCGAACTTCGCCTTTTTGTAAAAGTTAAGCTTGCTCTGCTTTTTGAAGCGCTCCACTTTGTGGATCAACTTGCCCAGGACTTCTTTTTTCCTGCCAAAGGATTTATCCTTCTTCATAGGCGATGCTGGTGGAATATTTTCAATGAAAAAACGGGCGAGTTCCGTCCCGAATTCCTGGGCCTCTTTTGCGTCAAACCAGTCGATCATCGTTTTTCTCCGCAGAAATTTGGCGCAGCGAAAGCCGCCTACTTGCTGCGGTCCTCAGTATCAATATTCTTGTAGTGCAATGCAGAGACTTGTTCGGAAACTATCCCTATCAGGAACGTGAAAACAGCAGATATGAACAGGAGCGCACTCATGTTGGTGAAGCGCCCCGCCGTCAAATAGGTGTACAGATAGTAGCCAAGGCCAGTTACAAAGAAACCGGCGCTGATGGGAAGAAAAAGCTTTTGGGGCGAAAACAGCGTACCGATTTTGATGATGATCAGCAAAAATCGCAATCCATCTCGCAAGGGATGAATGTGACTGGCTCCGTTGGTCCGGTGAGGCGAGTGAATGGGAACGTAGGCCACGCCGTAACCAGCACGAAAAAAACTCATCGTGATGGTTGTAGGGTATGAAAATCCATTCGGGAGAAGGTACAGAAACTGCCGGAACCTGGACGCACGCACCACCCGGAAGCCTGACGTGAGATCTGCAATGGGCTGCATGACCATCCAGCTCGCGAAGCGGCTGAAGATGTCGTTAGCCGCAGCTCGATGGAATCCGGCTTGCGACCCGGCCTGCCGGGCGCCCACAACCATGTCGTACCCCTCCTCGAGTTTGGCAAGCAGATCCGGCAAGTCTTCCGGCTTGTGCTGGCCGTCGGCATCCATGAAAGCAAGCACGTCTCCACGCGCTGCCCTGGCCCCCGTCTTTACCGCAGCCCCGTTGCCTTTCGGATACGGATGGCTGACCACGCGAACCGGAAATCCTGCGCACACTTTCAGGCTGTCATCATCCGAGCCGTCGTTAACCACAATGATCTCTGCGCCCGGCAACACCTGACATAGCCTTGGCAACAGCTCCGCCAGCCCGGCGGCTTCGTTTCTTGCGGGAACAACAACTGACAGCATGGTGGTATTTTGCATCGATTATTTCACTGGGAAGCGGCGAGCCGGGCTTGCAGTTCCTCGATGTCTTTTCTTTTCATCCCCCTGCCATCAAGTTGTTTGGCCAAAGCAATTTGCCGGGTAGCGTCATTTGGGCGTTTCATCTCAATATAGATGGAGGCGAGCCATAGCTGGTGGTTGATGTCCGCCGGGTCGAGCGCGATGGCACTACGCGCAGCTTCGGCCGCGGCAGGGTAGTCCTTGGCGATGTTGAATAGATAAACGGTCAATGCGTTGTAAATAAGTGCGCGATCTCTCCCAGCAATCCTCACATTCTTCAACGGCGCGCGCATCAACTCGTCAATCTCGCGCACCTGAAGAGGGCAGTCTTGCTGCAGTTTGCACATGGCCAGGCGGATCAGGTTGTCATTCGTCCCGGGGGGAATGGGCTCGCTCTCAAGGCCATGCTTCAGATCGGCAAGCCAGCTCTTT
>JAKFXR010000010.1 GCA_021731285.1 Polaromonas sp.
TGCTGCCGCCCATGCACAGTCCACCCGCCGCGCGACGCAAACCGACCTGCATCTGACGCAGGCGATTGCCGCCATTCGCGAAAGTTTTGAAGAGCTTGGTGTGCTGCTGGCCCGCCATGCCGACGGGAGTTACGCCACCACCGCTGACATTGCCGCGCTGGATCGCAAGGCGCCGTTTTCCGCGCAGTGCCGCGAACGCGGCCTGGTGCTGGCCGGCGACCAGGTGTTTGTGCTGGCGCACTGGATCACCGACCGCGATCTGCCGCGCCGCTTCGACGTGCCCTTTCTGGTCGCGCGCATGCCGGCGGGCCAGGAGCCGGTGGCCGACGACGCCGAGCAGTTCGAACCCTGCTGGGTGCGGCCCGCTGACGCTCTGGCGCGGCATGAGGCTGGCAGCTTTTTCATCATCTTCCCGACCATACGCACCCTGCAGCGGCTCAAGCCTTTCGCCACCGTGGAGGCCGTGTTGCAGGCGTGCGCGACCGAGCAGCCGCTGTGGACATCCTGCCCGCGCGCCGGTTTTCTGGAGGGCGCCGAGGCACGCTACATGGAGCACGAAGCACCCTACGGCGAACTGGCCCTGACCAGCCCCGACGGGCAGATGGTGCACACCCTCGACTGGCAGACCGCGCAGCCCGTTGCCCTGCTGAAAAACCTCGTGCGCCTGACCGCCCCCAATCCCGGCGTGATGACAGGTCCGGGCACCAACAGCTACCTGGTCGGTGACCCCCATACCGGCTACATCGCGATTGATCCGGGTCCGGCCGACATGGACCATCTGCAGCGCTTGTGGCGCGCGGCGGGCGGCGACATTCGCATGATTGTGTGCACCCACTCACACGCCGACCATTCGCCGGGCGCCCAACCGCTGCAGGCGATGTGCAGCACACCGCCGCCCATCCTGGGCCTGCCGTCGGCACCGACAGCACGCGCCGCCAGTTATTTCACGCCCGACCGTTCGCTATCAAATCAGGAGCTGCTTGCCCTTTTCAGTCAAGGGCTGGAGCCCGAAATGACGCATACCCTGAAGGTTGTCCACACACCGGGCCACGCCGCCAACCACCTGTGCCTGGTGCTGGTGGAAGACGGCATCCTGTTCAGCGGCGACCACATCCTCAACGGCAGCACCACGGTGGTGGACCCGCCCGACGGCAACATGCACGCCTACCTGGAATCGCTGGACACGCTGAGCGCCGCCTGTGACGAACACGGTATCGCCTTCATCGCGCCGGCGCATGGTTACGTGATCGGCGAAGCCAAAACCGCGATCAGCCAGCTCAAGGCGCACCGCCTCAGGCGCGAAGCCAAGATCATTCGCGTGATGCAGGCGCAGCCGCAGGGATCGATGGACGACTGGGTCAAGCTCGCCTACGACGACGTGGACCCGCGCATCTGGCCAGTGGCCAAACGTTCGCTGCTTGCGCATGTGGAGCGGATACAGGCGCAGGGTTTGTTCAACTGAAGCGTCTGTTGCAACAGGCGGCACGCGTTCGGGACCACGCATGACTGACAAGGCCCTGCAAGCTGAAGCCAGCGCATTTTTTGATGCGTTTGTCGCTGCATTCCGCTCCTTCGACGGCAACACGGTTGCGCAGCGGTATGCCGCGCCCTGCCTGGCGCTGGATGCGCAGGGCGCACCCCGGCTTTTGCTCACGCAGGCAGACACCGCATGTTATTTTCAGACGGTGCTTGACGGCTACCTTGCCCAGGGATGCCGGTCGTGCCGCTACTGCGAACTCGAAACCCATCACATCGGGCGCCAGAGTGCCACTTGCACTGTCACCTGGGAGCTGCTGGACCAGCAGGGCGAGGTCCTGACACGCTGGCGCGAGTCCTACCATCTGATGCGAACGGACAAGGAATGGCGGATTTTTGCCTCGGTCGATCACGCCCCCTGAGCCCGGCCATTCGCCGCGACCAGGCGCTCCGGCGCCATCGGCCAGACCTGGCCGCGGCTCATGCGGCGGCGCCAGCCGCCGCCAGCCGCACAAACTCCTGCGCCACCACCGCGGTGTCGGCACTGCGCTGCACCGCGTAGACGTCGGCGTGCGGGGCGTCCTTGCCGAGCGGCGCCACCTTGATGCGGCCGGGAAACAGGCCTTGCAATGACGACGGGATCAGCGCCACGCCCATGCCTTCGGCCACCAGGCTCAGCACCGCCGGCAACTCCTGCACCCGCTGGCTGACGCGTGGCGAGAACCCGGCCTGCACGCAGCAGTCCTGGATGTACTGCGCATGCGCCGAGGAGTCGGTGCGCAGCATCACAAAGGCCTCGGCGCGCAGGTCCAGCAGGCGCAGCTGGCGCCGCCGCGCCAGTGCATGGCCAACCGGCAAGGCCACCGCCACCGGGTCGCGCCAGAGCAGCGTGCTGCTGAGCACCGCGTCGTTCACCGGGGTGCGCGAAACGCTGAGGTCGATGCGCCGCTCGCGCAGCGCCTGCAGTTGCACCGCCGGCTTGAGTTCGTGCAGGCTGATCTCGACCTCGGGATGGCTTTGAGCGTACGCCGCCATGATCTGCGGCAAGGGCCCGAGGAAATGCGAACCCGACAGGCCGATGTCGATGCGACCGGCCAGGCCCTGGCCGATGGCGCGGGCCCGGCCGGCGGCCTCCGCGACACGCGACAGCACGGCCCGCGCATCGATCAGAAAGGCCTGGCCGGCCAGCGTGAGTTCGACCCGGCGGCTGGTGCGGTGGAACAGCCGCGCGCCGACCTCGTGCTCGAGCTGGCCGATCTGCAGGCTCAGCGGCGGCTGCGACACATGCAGCCGGGCCGCAGCGCGGGTAAAGCTCAGCTCTTCGGCAAGCGCGACGAAATAACGCAGGTGACGCAGTTCCATGGATGGATTGATACCTTCAAGCTATGAATTGAGACTAACAATATATTGGACACGAAGTCTGCCGCGCTCAAAAATACGGGCTTTCGCGTTCCAAAAATTCCAATTCCATTCAGGAGACAGTCATGATCAAGCAGGTTTTTTCCGCGGTTGCGCTGTGCGTGGCCACACTGGCAACTGCGCAGGACGTTTTCCCGTCCAAGCCGATCACGCTGATCGTGCCGAATCCGCCGGGCGGCTTTGTCGATGCCTCGGCCCGGCTGCTGAGTGAACCGCTGGGCCGCGTGACCAACCAGTCCATCGTGGTCGACAACCGCGGCGGCGGCAGCGGCAACGTGGCCTACCAGGCGGTGGCGCGCGCCAAACCGGACGGCTACACCTTGCTGATTTCCTACTCGGCCTACCACGCCGGCAATCCGGCCTTGAGCCCGAATCTGCCCTGGGACCCGGTCAAGGACTTTGCGCCGGTGGCGCTGCTGACCGTGGCGACCAACGTGATTGCGGTGCACCCCTCGGTGCCGGCGAACAATCTCCAGGAGTTCATCAGCTTCCTCAAGAAAAACCCGGCCAAACTCAACTACGCCTCGCAGGGCAACGGCTCGCTGTCGCACATAGGCACCGAGGTATTCAAGCAGCAGACCGGCACCTTCATGACACACATCCCCTACCGCGGCTCCGGCCCGGCGGTGCAGGACGTGCTGAGCGGCCAGGTGCAGGTCTTCATCACCACGCCGCCCTCGGTCATGGGCCATGTGCAGGCCGGCAAGCTCAAGGCCTTTGCCGTCACCGGCGACAAGCGCAGCCCGCAGATGCCGCAGATCCCGACCACCGCCGAAGCCGGCCTGCCCGGCTTCAAGCTGGAGGCCTGGGTTGGCCTGTTCGCGCCGGCCGGCACGCCGCCGGCCGTCATCGCCAAACTCGCGGCCGACGTCAAGCGCGCCATGGAGATGCCGGACGTCAAGACCCGTGCCGATGCCGCCGGCATCGAGATCCGCTACCAGGGCCCGGAGGCGCTGGCCCAGCTGGTGAAGTCCGACCTGGCCTACTGGAGCAAGACCATCAAGGCCGCCGGCATCAAGGCCGACTGACATTGCAGGACACCCCACACATGAACCGCAGCTACCGCATCGGGCAGATCGTCCCCAGTTCCAACACCACCATGGAGACCGAAATCCCGGCCATGCTGCGCGCCCGCGAGCCGTTTTTCCCGGAACGTTTCACCTTCCACTCGAGCCGCATGCGCATGCAGAAGGTGACCAAGGAAGAACTGAGCGCCATGGATGCGGCCTCCGACCGCTGCGCGCTGGAGCTGTCGGACGGAAAAATGGATGTGCTCGGTTACGCCTGCCTGGTCGCCATCATGAGCCAGGGCCTGGGTTACCACCGCGCCTCCGAAAAGCGGCTGCACGAGCTCACGGTGAGCAACGGCAAGCCGGCCCCCGTGGTGTCCAGCGCCGGCGCGCTGGTCGAGGGCCTGCAGGCACTCGGCGCAAAGAAGATTGCGGTGCTCACGCCCTACATGAAGCCGCTCACGCAGATGGTGGTGGACTACATCGAACACGAAGGCTTCGAGGTGATGGACAGCCTGTCGCTGGAAATCGCCGACAACCTCGAGGTCGGCGCGCAGGACCCGCTGGCGCCCAGCCGGCTGGTGAGCCGGCTCAACACGCAGGGCGTGGACGTGGTGGTGCTGTCGGCCTGCGTGCAGATGCCTTCGCTGGCGTCTATCCAGGTCGTGGAAGACAAACTGGGCATCCCGGTGATCTCGGCTTCGGTCGCCACCAGTTACGCCATGCTCAAGCGCCTGGGCCTGGCGACACAGGTGCCCGGCGCCGGCGCGCTGCTGTCCGGCCGCTACTGAGCGCGAATCGGCAACGCGCTGAAAAAAGTGTGAAGCCCGCCGATAGGCCGGATTTTGTGCGGGACGGTTTCCTTGCGGTTGCCACCCCGTGACTGCCATTAATCTGGGCCGTTTGTCGCCAAACGGCTCGGTGCTACCTACCCGCACACTCCGGGGGCCCCGTCAACGTGTGCCTACTTGGTATTGCTGCGCGTAGAGATTGCTCGTTTCACCCGGACTTAACCGGCTCGTCTCTGTAGCTCTGATCCTCACCTCACGGTGGACAGCTGTTAGCTGCTACGCTGCCCTTTGCAGTCCGGACCTTCCTCCAGTGCGGTGTTTCCACCCTTGCACCAGCGGCAGTCTGGCGTGCTTCACCCCGCTATTATCCCGGCAATTGCATCGCTATCAACTTCATAGCAAGTTGTGCCCGCCGCTTGAGGGCTTGACGGCTAAAATACTTCACAGATCCGAAATACAGATCCACGAGGTACACCGCCATGATCCGCCTGACCGAGCTCAAGCTGCCGCTTGACCACCCTGAAGACGCCCTGCCCGCCCTGATCGTCAAGACGCTGGGCATCGCGCCCGCCGAGCTGCAAAGCCACGCCATCTACAAACGCAGTTACGACGCGCGCAAACAAAAGCTGCTGCTGGTTTACATCGCCGATGTGGAAGTGGCCAGTGCCGAACTGGAAGCGCGACTCCTTACGCAGTTCGAAGGCCAGCCCCATATCAGGCCAGCCCCCGACCAAAGCTACCACCTGGTCGCTCAGGCAAACAATGCACCGGCAGTACGTCCCGTCGTTGTTGGATTCGGCCCATGCGGCATTTTTGCGGCGCTGCTGCTGGCGCAGATGGGCTTCAAACCCATCGTGCTGGAGCGCGGCAAGAAAGTGCGAGAGCGCACCAAAGACACCTGGGGCCTGTGGCGCAAAAGCGTGCTCAACCCCGAGTCCAATGTGCAGTTTGGCGAGGGGGGGGCCGGCACTTTTTCTGACGGCAAGCTCTGGAGCCAGATCAAGGACCCGCGCTTTCTGGGCCGCAAGGTCATGACGGAATTCGTCAAGGCCGGCGCGCCTGAAGAAATTTTGCTGGTCAGCAAGCCGCACATCGGAACCTTCAAGCTGGTCAAGGTGGTGGAGCACATGCGCGAACAGATCATCGCCATGGGCGGCGAGATTCGCTTCGAGCAGCGCCTGAGCGACGTCCTGATCGAAGGCGGCCAACTCCGGGGCATCACCGTGCAAAACCTGTCTGATGGCAGCAGCTACGAATTGCGCGCCGACCACGTGGTGCTGGCGCCAGGTCACAGCGCGCGCGACACCTTTGCCATGCTGCACGAGCGCGGGGTCTACATGGAAGCCAAGCCCTTCTCGGTTGGCTTTCGCATTGAACACCCGCAGGGCCTGATAGACCGTGCACGACTCGGGCAACACGCTGGGCACCCGCTGCTGGGCGCCGCCGACTACAAACTGGTGCACCACGCGGCCAATGGCCGATCGGTCTACAGCTTTTGCATGTGCCCGGGCGGCACCGTGGTGGCCGCCACCTCGGAAGTGGGCCGCGTGGTGACCAATGGCATGAGCCAGTACTCCCGCAACGAGCGCAACGCCAATGCCGGCATCGTGGTGGGCATCACGCCAGCCGACTACCCGGGTGGGCCGCTCGCCGGTATCGCTTTTCAGCGCGCACTGGAGTCACACGCCTTCACGCTGGGCGGCAGCGACTACCAGGCGCCAGGCCAGCTGGTGGGGGAGTTCGTCAACGGCAAGGCTTCCACCCAACTCGGCAGTGTGGAGCCCTCCTACAAACCCGGCGTGTTGATGACCGACCTGGCCAGCGCCTTGCCGGGCTACGCCATCACCGCCATGCGTGAAGCGCTGCCCGTGTTTGGCAAGAAGATCAAGGGGTTTGACATGTTTGATGCGGTGCTGACCGGCGTCGAAACCCGCACCTCGTCACCGCTGCGCATCACACGCGGCGACGATTTCCAGAGCCTGAACGTCAAGGGCTTGTACCCGGCTGGGGAAGGCGCCAGCTACGCAGGCGGCATTTTGTCGGCGGGTGTGGATGGCATTGAGGTGGCCGAAGCCGTGGCGCTCAGCATCACGGCAAGCAAAAGCCGGGCATAAAAAAAGCCGCTGCACAGCAGCGGCTTTTTAGTTGAAGTCGCTCAGACCTGACCCGGTTGCGCGTTTTGCAAGGCCGCGATCCGCTCTTCAATCGGCGGATGGGTGCTGAACAGTTTGCCGATGCCACCGGTGATGCCCAGGGCCTGAATGGTTTTGGGCAGCTCACCGGGCACCATGCCACCCAGACGGGCCAGCGCATTGATCATGGGCTGCTTCTTGCCCATCAGCTGGGCCGCACCTGCATCCGCACGGAACTCCCGGTGGCGCGAGAACCAGGCCACCACGATGGCCGCTGCAAAACCGAGCACGATGTCGAGCACGATGGTGCTGACGTAATAACCAATACCCGGGCCGGAGTTGCTGCTGCTGCCACGGCGCAGAAAACTGTCCACCGCGTAACCGATGACACGGCTGAGGAAAACCACAAAGGTGTTCATCACGCCCTGAATCAAGGTCATGGTGACCATGTCGCCATTGGCCACGTGGGCAATCTCGTGACCCAGCACAGCTTCAATTTCCTCACGTGTCATGCCCTGCAGCAGACCGGTGGAGACCGCCACCAGCGCCGAGTTCTTGAAGGCGCCCGTGGCAAAGGCGTTCGGCGCGCCTTCGAAAATGCCGACTTCAGGCATGCCAATACCTGCTGCGGTGGCCAGCTTTTGAACCGTCTGGACTATCCAGGCCTCGTCGGCATTTTGCGGCTCGTTGATCAGGCGCACACCAGAGCTCCACTTGGCCACCGGCTTGCTGATCAGCAGCGAGATGATGGCGCCGCCAAAACCAATGACCGCGGCAAAACCGAGCAACATGCCCAGGTTCAGCCCCTGCGGCGTGAGGTAGCGGTTGACGCCCAGCAGGCTGGCGACGATGCCCAGCACCACCACCACCGCAAGGTTGGTCATGACAAAAAGAAAAATACGTTTCATGGGTTCTCCGTGAGGTCGGTGAAAAAGGTTCACCCGGTGCGAAAGGTGAGGGCTTCAAGGCCCATATCAAGTCCGCTGCATTTTTGTTGCTATGGATTGTCACAACGACCGTTTGGGCCGGAATACAAGAGAGTCATCATAAAAGGAAAAGTTCTCGTTTTCCGCCCACCAGCCGGGCACGCCCAACACCGGCAACGGGGTAAAAGGCTTGCTGGCCAGCTTGCCTGCGCTGATGTCCTGTGCCACCCAGGCGTCCAGATCTGCTATGGAATTCATAGCTGGGTGTGCCCGGTACACATGGGCCGTGATCACTTTTCGCGGGTCAACCAGCTTTTCCAGCAGCGCATGGCCAAACAACACAAGCTGCGCCTGCTGCCAGAGCGGCCGCAAACCCACAAACAATTGCTGCCAGTCGCGCGCCAGCAGCGCATCCCACAGCGCTTGCGGCGCCAAAAGGAAGGCAGCATTTTCGTCAAATACCGTCAGGGCGTCACGCACCGGCCCACGCAGCGGGGTAACCCCCGCGCTGGCGATTTCGGCGGCTTGCAGCTGATTGAGTTTCTTCTTGGTTTCCGGAAAACGTATCCAGCACAGGCCGTTAAACAAGTCGTGCAGGTTGTCGCGTGTGGGAACGGTGCCAGTTTCGAAAATGAACTGCTCGTACGCGACCCCCGGCGACAAGGCGCTTTGCGGGACAAAGCGCCGGGGCGCTCCGGGCTCGCTGTTGAGCGCTTCGTAAATTGCCGCGCCGCCCGCTATGGCCTGCGCCACCCGCTCGCCGGATGTGCGCCAGGGGTCCAACCAGGGGCGGTCCCAATCAATGTGCCCCGACAAGCCGCACACGTCAGCAAGCATCGCGCGCTGCGGCGTACTAGCGTTGCCGCCAGGCCAGCGCTTCACCCGAGCGCAAGGGCTTGAGATCCGCACCGCCGAAGGCAAAACTCTCAGGCGGAACCCAGCTTTCCTTCCTGAGGGTGATCGTTCCGGTGTTGCGCGGCAGGCCGTAAAAGTCAGCGCCGTTGAAACTGGCGAAGGCTTCCAGCCTGTCCAGCGCACCGGCGGCGTCAAAGGCTTCGGCATACAGCTCCATGGCTGCGTGGGCCGTGTAGCAGCCGGCACACCCTGTGGCGTGTTCCTTCAGGTGCGCTGGATGCGGCGCGCTGTCCGTGCCAAGGAAAAACCGGACGTTGCCACCCGTGGCCGCTTCGACCAGTGCAAGGCGATGGGTCTCGCGCTTGAGAACCGGCAGGCAGTAGTAATGCGGGCGGATGCCGCCGGTGAAGATGGCGTTGCGGTTGTACAGCAGGTGGTGGGCGGTGATGGTCGCACCAGTGAAACGATCGGCCTGATGCACATACTGCGCCGCTTCCTTGGTGGTGATGTGCTCAAAAACGATCTTGAGCTCAGGGAAATCACGTCGCAGGGGAATCAGCTGGGTATCGATGAACACCGCCTCGCGGTCGAACAGGTCGATGTCGGGCGACGTCACCTCGCCGTGCACCAGCAGCAACAGGCCCTGGCGCTGCATGGCTTCCAGCGTTTTGTAAGTCTTGCGCAGATCGGTCACACCGGCGTCGCTGTTGGTGGTGGCGCCGGCCGGGTAGAGCTTGAGCGCCACCACGCCGGCGTCTTTTGCCCGTGTGATTTCCTCCGGCGGCAGGTTGTCGGTAAGGTACAAGGTCATCAGGGGCTCGAAACTTACCCCTGCAGGCACCGCCGCCTGGATTCGCTGGCGGTAGGCCACGGCCTGTGCGGCAGTGGTCACCGGGGGCCGCAGGTTGGGCATGATGATGGCGCGGCCAAACTGGGCGGCGGTGTGCGGCACCACGGTCTGCAGAGCGTCGCCATCGCGCACATGCAGGTGCCAGTCGTCCGGGCGGGTGATGGTTATTTGGGTCATGCACCATTGTCCCAAATCTCAACTGCCACTCCCCGGCGCGTAGCGAGCGGGATGCAATGCGAGGCGCGGGGCGCCCCGGGAAAACCGGAGCGACCTAAAGGGTCGTGAGGATTTTCTTGGGGCTGCAACGAAGCAGTGCGCCCGCGCAGTAGCGCCTAGTGCGCAAGGATTTTGTTGAGAAAATCCTTGGTCCGTGGCTGGCGATTTTCCGGGTGCATGAAGAACTCGTCCTTGGAGCAGTCTTCGAGGATTTTTCCGCCCACATCCATGAAGATGACACGGCTGCCCACTTTTTTGGCAAAACCCATTTCGTGGGTGACCACCATCATGGTCATGCCTTCAACTGCAAGGCCCATCATGCAGTCCAGCACCTCGCCGACCATCTCCGGGTCCAGTGCCGATGTAGGCTCGTCAAACAGCATGGCAATCGGGTCCATGCTGAGCGCCCGGGCAATTGCCACCCGCTGCTGCTGGCCGCCCGACAACTGGCCAGGGAACTTGTCCTTGTGCAGCATCAGGCCCACCCGGTCCAGGTATTTCAGGCCGTGGGTTTTGGCCTCGTCGATGCTGCGGCCCAGCACCTTGACCTGCGCCAGGGTCAGGTTTTCGGTCACGCTCAGATGCGGGAACAACTCAAAGTTCTGGAACACCATGCCGACCCGGGAGCGCAGCTTGGGCAGATCGGTCTTGGGGTCATGCACTGCCTGGCCATCGACGAAGATTTCGCCCTTCTGAAACGGCTCCAGTGCGTTGATGACCTTGATCAGCGTGGATTTTCCGGAACCTGAAGGCCCGCACACCACCACCACCTCGCCCTTTTTGATATTCGTGCTGCAGTTGTTGAGCACTTGAACAGTGCCGTACCACTTGGAAACTTCTTTCATTTCAATCATCGTGTTCTCCAGTCTTCTCTTGTCTTGATCTGTATCCAGCTTGTCTCATGGAAGGAGACGTTCAGCGAATGATGGCAATCCTGTTTTGCAGGCGTTTGACCAGGAAGGACAAACCGAAGCACATTACAAAATAAACCACGGCAGCCAGAAGGTAGGCCTCTTCCGGGCGGCCGTAGATCTTGCCGGCTGTGCTGAAGCCCTTGAGCAGGTCATAAGCGCCAATGGCATACACCAGCGAGGTGTCCTGAAACAGGATGATGGTCTGCGTCAGCAGGATGGGCACCATGTTGCGGAAAGCCTGGGGCAAGACGATCAGCTTCATGTTCTGCGCATAGGTCATGCCCAGTGCCCGACCGGCATTGACCTGGCCGCGCGAGATGGACTGAATACCCGCCCGCATGATCTCGCTGAAGTAGGCCGCCTCAAAGGCCACAAAGGTGATGATGGCCGAGATTTCAGCCCGGTAGTTGCTGCCGCCCGGAATCATTGCGTAAAAGCCCGCGGGCACAAGCAGGAAGAACCAGAGGATCACCATGACCAGTGGCACCGAGCGCATGCCGTTGACGTAAATGGTGGCCGGGACCACCAGGATCTTCTTGCCCGACAGGCGCATCAGCGCCAGCAAGGTGCCGAAAATAATGCCGCCTATCGTTGCGACAATCGTGAGCTGGATACTGAAGAAAAAGCCCTTGATCACAAACTTGGAGATGATGTCCCAGTTGACGAAGGTCAGGTCAAGTCCAAACATGTCAGTGCCCTCCACCAGCCGCACCGGCCACGACGTAACCCGGTATCTGGACCTTCTTCTCGATGAAGGCAAACACCCGGTTGACTGCAAAAGCCGAGACCGCGTACAGCACCGTCACAGCCAGATAAATTTCGATGCCGCGCGAGGTTTCTTCCTGGGCCTGCATGGCAAACATGGTGAGCTCGGCAATCGACACCGCAAAAGCCACCGATGAATTTTTCAGCAAATTCATGGATTCGCTGGTGAGCGGCGGAATGATGATGCGAAAGGCCATGGGCAAGATGACGTAGCGGTAGGTCTGCGCCGTGGTAAAGCCCATCGCCATGCCGGCATAACGCTGGCCGCGCGGCAATGCCTGCACGCCCGCCCTGACCTGTTCTGCGATACGTGCCGATGTGAAAAAGCCGAGTGCAAACACGACAAGCACCAGGCTTGGCAGTTCTTTCATCGACGGAAACACTTTTGGCACGACAAAGTACCAGATGAAAATCTGCACCAGCAGCGGAATGTTGCGGAACAGCTCCACCCAGGCATTGGCCAGACGGACCATCCAGGGGCTGTTGGGCAGCGTGCGCACCGTGCCGACCAGAACGCCCACCAATATGGCCACCACCCACGATGCGCCGGCAACTGCCAGGGTCCAGCCCCACGCGTCGAACATCCACTCAAGGTAAGTCCGGCCGCTGCCGTCGTCGTTTAAAAAAACTTTCCAGTCCCAGGTCATGGCGCCTCCACCCTCATCTGTTGATTTTGTTGCCCGGCGCAACTTGCCGGCGACAAATGTGACAAACCCCGCCGCCTGGAAATGAGGGGCGGGGTTTGTGCCTTACCAAACGCCTGACAGCTTACTTCTTGGCGTAGTCTTCCATGGGCTTGTCATTGGGCGCGGCCCAGGCGGCTTTGGTGCTGTCGCTCACGGCCAGACCCACACGTGTGTTCTTCGGAGGGATAGGCTGCATGAACCACTTGTCCCAGAGCTTGGCCATGTCACCGGATTTGATCATCTCGGCAACTGTGTCGGCGCCGATCTTCTTGAAGGCCGGATCGTCCTTGCGGATCATGATGGCGATGGGCTCCACGCTGAGCACCTCACCGACGATTCTGAAGTCGGCCGGGTTTTTGGCGGTAGCGATGTTGCCGGCAAGAATGGAGCCGTCCATCACGAAAGCGTCAGCGCGGCCGGATTCGAGCAGCAGGAAGCTGTCGGAGTGGTCCTTGCCAAAGACTTCCTTGAAGTCAACGCCTGTGGCGCGCTCGTTTTTGCGCAGAGTCTGGACCGAGGTCG
This sequence comes from Polaromonas sp., assembly GCA_021731285.1. Lineage (GTDB taxonomy): Bacteria > Pseudomonadota > Gammaproteobacteria > Burkholderiales > Burkholderiaceae_C > Polaromonas. The sequence continues at coordinate 12,563 of JAKFXR010000010.1, forward strand.
TGCCGGTTGTGGTGGCCACGTTTTTGCCATTCAACTGGGCAATCGATGTGATGCCGGAGTTGGCTTTGACTGCAATGCGCACTTCTTCAACAAAAGTGGTCGGCAGGAAGGCAACGTCTTTCTGGCGCGTTGCATTGTTGGTGGTGGAGCCGCACTCGATGTCCACGGTGCCGTTTTGCACGAGGGGGATGCGGTTTTGCGAGGTGACGGGCTGGTATTTGACTTCCAGCTTGCGGCCAGCGGCTTTTTCCAGGTTGGCGATCACGCGGTTGCAGATCTCAACGTGGTAGCCGGTGTACTTGCCCTCGCCCAGGGTGTAAGACAGGGCGCCCGAGGAATCGCGAACACCCATGGTGACCACGCCGGAAGCCTTGACTTTGGCGATGGTGTCGGTGGCTTGCGCAAATGCGCCGCCGGACGCGAGAACGGCAACTGCCAGTGCGGCTAGTTTGAATTTCATGGGTTTTCCTTCAGTTAAGTGAAATAGTGATAAATGCATTCTACGGAGCGGCTACAGGGGTCAACCCCAAGGTTTACCCCACTGCCAACGCCCAGGTCCCACTCTCAGGACCGCAGCCCGCCGCTCTGTCCAGTTCGCCAACCATCCCCAAGACAGTGCGCGCGCTGACCGACCAGAACTCCTGTATGCAGTCTTTGTGCCAACCCGGCCATGCGGCCCTTGAGGTCGGTACGGTCCGTTCACGGCGCCTGCGTTTGCAGAACGTGACGGACTGTAAATTTAGGCCGCATGAAAAGCCAATGCTGTTTCATTGCGGTGTTATGCAAATTTTTTATAACCACTAAGGGTTGCCACCAACACGGGATTTGGCCGTTGGCTTGGCCTGGGTCTGGCTTTCCAGAAACTGCCACAAGGCCTGCGCCGGGCTTTTGGCGGCCTCCTTGGTGGTGGGCCGCGCCCGGTAGACCCGGACATCCATGGTCATCTCCAGGTCGTGACCGGCACTGACCAGCTTTTTGGCGCGCAACTCCTTCTTGACTGAGCCCAGCGGCAGAAACGCAATGCCATGACCCTCCAGCGCCATGGCCTTGAGGCCCTCGGCCATGTCGGTTTCATACACCCGGTCGAGATGGATGGCCGTGCTTGACTGCTTGAGAATCAGGTCCACCACGCGGCCCAGGTAGGCGCCCGGGGCATAGCCGAGGTAGGGCAGCGGCTGGCCTGCACGGCCCGGCAGTTTGAACAGAGGCGCGCCGTCGATGTCAGCCTTCACAAAAGGCGCGAGGACCTCCTGCCCCAGGCTGACCATCTCATAACGTTCCGCGTCAAGCTGGAAAGGCTGGGAGTCGTGGTGGTAGGCGATCAGCAGATCACAGCTGCCCTCGACAAGGCGCAAGACCGCATCATGCACATTGAGGGCGATCAGCCGGCTTTTGATGGGACCGAACTTTTCCCGCAGGCTGCTGACCCACGCGGGGAAAAATGTAAAAGCCAGTGTGTGCGGCACGGCAAACTCGATCACGTCCTGCCCAGCCGAGTTGTGCCCGCGCAGCATGGCCCGGGTGGACTGAAGACCCTGCAACATTTCCAGCGACTGGTTGTACAGGGTTTCGCCGGCTGGCGTCAGGCGGGTGGGATAGGAGCTGCGGTCCACCAGATCAGTCCCGGCCCAGGCCTCCAGCGCCTGGATACGGCGCGAGAAGGCTGGCTGCGTCACGTGGCGCAAGGTGGCGGAACGGCTGAAGCTGCGGGTTTCAGCGAGACTGACGAAATCTTCCAGCCATTTGGTTTCCATGATTTGATTATGCGAGTGGAAAACAAACTTGCGTCTACGGGAATCCCGCAGGTGCCGTACCGTGGTTACTCTGAGCTTTGCTGCAGCGCCCACATCGCTGCATAACGCTGGCCCAGCGCCAGCAACTCGGCGTGGGTGCCGCGCTCGATGATTTGTCCGGCCTCCATCACCAGAATCTCGTGGGCGTCGACCACGGTGGAGAGGCGGTGTGCGATCACCAGCGTGGTCTTGTCTTCGGCAATGCCACGCAGCTCGGCCTGGATCGCCCGCTCATTGGCCGAATCGAGCGCCGAGGTGGCCTCGTCAAAAATCATGATGGGGGGATTCTTCAGCAAGGTGCGGGCGATGGCCACGCGCTGTTTTTCACCGCCCGAGAGTTTGAGCCCCCGCTCGCCGACCAGGGTCTGGTAGCCCGCGGGCGTAGAGGAGATGAAGCCGTGGATGCGCGCCGCGCGGGCGGCGCCCTCCACGTCGGCGCGGCTGGCGCCGGGTTTGCCATAGGCAATGTTGTACTCCACCGTGTCATTGAACAGCACGGTGTCCTGCGGCACGATGCCTATGGCCTGGCGCACGCTGGCCTGGGTGACCTGCTTGATGTCCTGCCCGGCAATAGTGATACGGCCCTGCTGCACGTCGTAGAAGCGAAACAGCAGGCGTGCGAGCGTTGACTTTCCCGAGCCGGATGAACCCACAACCGCCACTGTTTTTCCGGCAGGAATCACAAAACTGATGTTCTTCAGGATGGGCCGCGCAGCCTCATAGGCAAAACTGACGCCCTCGTAGCGAACCTCCGGCGAAGCGCTGACGCTGATGGCCTGAGCACCCGGCACATCCGCCACTTCTCGCTCTTTTTCCATCAGGTTGAACATCTTGGCCAGATCCGTCAGGCTTTGCTTGATCTCGCGGTAGAGCACGCCCAGGAAACCCAGTGGAATATAGAGCTGGATCATGAAGGCATTGACCATCACCAGATCGCCCAGCGTCATGCGGCCATCCACCACGCCCTGGGTCGCGCGCCAGAGCATGGCCACCAGGCCGGCGGCAATGATCAGTTGCTGGCCGGTGTTGAGCATGCTCAGCGTGGTCTGGGCCTTGACGGCCGCGCGGCGGTAGCGCACCAGATTCTCGTCGTAGCGCCTGGCTTCAAAGTCTTCGTTGTTGAAGTACTTGACGGTTTCGTAGTTGAGCAGCGAGTCAATGGCGCGGCTGTGCGCCGACGAGTCCAGCTCGTTCATCTCCCTGCGGAACTTGGTTCGCCACTCGGTCACAGTCACCGTGAAGGTGATGTAGAACACCAGCGCGATGATGGTGATGCCGGCAAACCAGAAATCAAACTTGACCGCCAGCAGCGTGAGTACCAGCGCCACTTCGATCAGCGTCGGGATGATGCTGTACAGCGAATAGGAGATCAGCGAATGCACGCCGCGCGTGCCGCGCTCAATGTCGCGGGTCATGCCGCCGGTCTGGCGTTCCAGGTGAAAGCGCAGGCTCAGGGCATGCAGGTGCCGGAACACTTCCAGCGAGATCCTCCGCGATGCGCCTTCGGTAGCCTTTGCAAATACCAGTTCCCGCAGCTCGGTGAACAGCGAGGTCGACAAACGCAGCAGGCCATACCCCACCAGAAGGGCTGCGGGCACCACCAGCACCGCCTGCACATCCCCCGGCTTGAAGCTCATCGCATCGACCAGGTTTTTCAGCAGCAGGGGCACGCCCACGTTGGCCACCTTGGCCCCCACCATGAAGCTCAAGGCGGCCAGCACCCGCCATTTGTACTCCCACAGATAGGGAAACAGGCGCGTGAGCGTGGCCCAGTCAGAGCGGTTTAGCGTGGGTTCGGGTGGGGCGCCGGGAACAGGCGGATAAGTGGAGGCAGGGGCATGAGAGCGCATCGGAGACAATTGTCCCCTTTATTGATTTCCCTCACCTGATTGAGCCTATGTCTCCTCAAACCGGACTTCCCCCCGATACATTGACCGTCAAGCTGCCGCTGGACAAAGAGCTGGTGCTCAAGGTGATCCCCATGCCGGCCGACTGCAACGCCAATGGCGACATCTTTGGTGGCTGGGTCATGGCGCAGGTGGACCTGGCCGGGTCGGTCATCCCGGCCCGCTACGCCGGAGGCCGCATGGCCACGGTCGCGGTCAACGAATTTGTTTTCAAGCAGCCGGTACGCGTCGGCGACATCCTGTCCTTCTTTTCGGAGCTGACGCGAATTGGCCGCACCTCCATCACCGTCAAGGTCGAGGTCTACGCTGAGCGCTTTGGCTCCCAGGGCCGCTATATCAAGGTCACCGAGGCCAACCTGACCTACGTGGCGATTGACGACAACGGCCAGCCGCGGCCGGTGCCTGCAGCGTCCAGACCTGCGTCGCTATAACTTTCATAGCAAACTTTTCCCGCCGCTCAAGGGCAGGATGCCATTTTTATTCAGGGAATTTGCCGTGGCGGCCGTCACCGGCGGCAAAACGTGCTGCGCCCTGCAGGCCATCGGCCATGCAGTCCTTGCCGCGTACCCACTCCTGGTGCAAAGCTCCAGGCAAAGGCTGGTCCCACTGCTCATAGGCACTTTGGCGGTCGGCCAGCATGGTTTGCTGTGGAAATTTTGCGAGCTGATGGGCCAGAACCAGCGCCGCCTCGCGCGCCGTGCCCGAAGGCACCACCCGGTTGCACAGCCCCATCTGCAAGGCCTCGCCAGACGCCACCTTGCGGCCGGTGAGAATCAGATCCATCGCATGGCCCATGCCAATCAGGCGCGGCAGGCGCACCGTGCCGCCATCAATCAGCGGCACACCGAAGCGCCGGCAATAAACACCAAAGTACGCGTCCTCCTCCATCACCCGCATATCGCACCAAAGCGCCAGCTCCATGCCTCCGGCTACGGCCGCGCCGCTGACAGCGGCAATCACAGGCTTGGACAACAGCAGGCGTGAGGGTCCCATGGGTCCGGGCGGATGGACGTCAGTGGCCTGAAAATCCAGACCAGCCAGCGCCTTCGATTCGCCTTCTCGGGATTGCGCCAGCAAGCGCGCGCCAGCCTGCAAGTCCCAACCAGCGCAAAAATGCCCGTGCGCCCCATGAAACACCGCGACCCTGGCGCTGTCGTCCGCGTCGAAGGCCAGAAACGCCCGGTACAAGGCTTGCGCATGATCGCTGTCCACCGCATTGCGCACATCCGCGCGGTCCAGCGTCACCACGGTCACCGCACCGTCTTTTTCAACATGCACCGTCATTCTTCGTCCCCCCACCAGCCAACCCTCGGTGCCGCAAGGCAGGCCGCCAGTTCTTCGGCACTCACATCGATTTCCATGCGCAGCAAAGCCGCCGCCATGGACTTGCCCAGGTTGTCCAGACGCAGGTTGCGCGCTCCGCCGCCCTGCAGCGCGTCGTGCAACACCAGCTTGATGGCCAGGATGTTGGGCAGGCGCCAGCAATCCACCTGCCCGGGCAACCAGGGCGCAAAGTGGGCCTGCACGCGCTGCGCCGTGACCTCCCGCGCCAGCACGGCGTAACCCGCCGCATTCCAGGCGAACAGGCCAAAGTCGACCCAGTCGGCCTTGTCACCGCTGCGCGCATGCGCGAGTTTTGCAAGCTGGACTTTCTGCATGGCGGCCGTCATGTCTGCACCATCTCCACCTGCGTCTGCGGCTCGACCAGGTGTCTGTCTATCAGGGCCGGCCAGATGCCCAGCAACTCGCTGGTGTTGTGCAAGCCGTGAAAACCGCAGGTGTAGGCCGGCCCGCTCAGTCCCATCCAGGGGAACAGGCGGCCAAAACCATCGGCGGCTTTTTTGTCGTTGGTGCGCAGCACCATGCGAACCCAGACCTCGTTCAGATCGGCCAGCGCCTGCGCATCGGGCATGGGCGCCAGCGCGCCATGGGCCGAATTGAGACCGGGAAACTCGACAAACAGGGCTTCATGCGACACGGCCTTGTCGGCCAGTTGTGCCTTGACCATCTCTACCGCGGCCAGGGCTTTGTCATATGCATCCGGCCAGCTGAAGCCCCAGGTCACCTCCGCCTTGAAACCGTCGCGGTAACCGCCAACCACCTTGAGTTGCCCGGGGCGCGGATGGCCGGTGGCGCCCGTCATGCGCACCCGGTCCTGGCCCAGATCTTCCAGCGCGATGGTGGACAGGTCCAGCACCACATCAGGCGACAGGTAGGCCTGCGGGTTGTGCACCTCATAAAGCAATTGCTGGCGCACGGTGTCAAAGTTGATGCGGCCGCCGGTGCCGGGCGCTTTGGTGATCAGCGCCGCGCCGTCCTCGTCCACCTCGGCGATCGGGTAGCCGATGTGCGCCAGATCGGGAATGGCCTTCCATGCCTGCAGGCTGCCGAAGTTGCCGCCACTGCCCTGGCCTGAGCATTCGAGCAGATGGCCGACCGCGAGGCCCTGCGCCAGACGGTTGAGGTCGGCAGGCGTGGCTGCGTCGGCAGCATCGCCAAGATTCCAGTTGAACTCGTGCACCAGCGGGCCCAGAAACAGCGCCGCGTCGGCCACACGGCCCGTGATGACGATATCAGCGCCCTGCTCAAGCGCAGCCACCACCGGGCGCGCACCCAGGTAGGCATTGGCAAAAACCATGCGCTCGCTCACCGTATCAAACGGCGTGCCCTTGAACATGTGCGTCGGGGCCAGCGTTTTCAGCTGCGGCAACACCCCGTTATCTGTCACCACGGCGACGCGCGCCTGCCAGCCTTTCGCTGCAAAAGCGGCCTTCACCGCGGCAGCCGCGCCAGCCGGATTGAGGCCTCCGGCATTGCAAACAAAACGCACGCCATGCTTGCGCATGGCCGGCCACAAATGCAGCAGCATCGGGACGACGTCCCTAGCGTAGCCGAGTGAAATATCGCGTTGCAGATCCTTCTGCAGTATGGCCAGCGTGAGCTCTGCAAGGTGGTCACTTGCGATGTACTGCACCCCCCCGCGTTCGATGCTCGCGAGCACGGGTTCCCACGCGTCTCCGTAGAAACCCAACCCGGCACCAATCCGGATTGATTTTTTCATTGAATGCAGCACATGATCGACTCTGTCTGGATTAACCCAACCGGACCACGCGGCCGGGCCGGATCACAAATCCGCGCTCTCGCGCATCCCAAAATTTTTGATTATTTTTACAAAGCACATGCTTTGTAAAAATTGATTGTGGAGCAAAAGTGCAGTTATTGCAATTGATCATCAGCGGCATAGCGCAAGGCTGTATTTACGGGCTGATCGCCCTCGGGTTCGTTCTCATCTACAAAGCCACGGAGACGGTGAGCTTTGCCCAGGGTGAACTCATGATGCTGGGCGCTTTTGGCGGTCTGGCCTGCATGACCATGCTGGGCTTCCCGTACTGGCTGTCCATTGTCAGTTCCATCGTTGGCATGGCTTTGTTTGGTGTGCTGCTGGAGCGGCTGGTGATCAGGCCCATCCTCGGACAGCCGGCGTTTTCCATCGTGATGCTGACCATCGGTGTCGGCTATGTGGCGCGTGGCCTGATCACCATGATCCCCGGCATTGGCACCGAAACCCACACCCTGCCCGTGCCCTACAAGGACCAGATCTGGAATGTAGGCGCGCTGGTCCTCAACGTGGAACAAATGGCCGTCATCGGCAGCACCGCTGTGCTCTGCCTGGTGCTGTTTGCCTTGTTCAAGTACAGCAAGCTCGGCATCGCCATGCAGGCGTCATCGCAGAACCAGCTCGCTGCGTATTACATGGGCATTCCGGTCAAACGCCTCAACGGCCTGGTCTGGGGCCTGGCCGCCGCAGTGGCTGCGGTGGCAGGTCTGCTGCTGGCGCCCATCACCTTTGTCCACGCCAACATGGGTTTCATCGGCCTGAAGGCTTTTCCGGCAGCGGTGGTCGGCGGTTTCGGCAGCCTGCCCGGCGCGATTGTGGGCGGCCTGGTCATCGGCATCGTCGAGTCGCTGGCCGGTTTTTATGCGCCTGACGGCATCAAGGACATCGCTGCCTACGTGGTCGTGCTCATCATGCTGATGGTCAAGCCAAGTGGCCTGTTCGGCGAAAAACTAAGAAAAAAAGTATGACCACCAAACAACTCGACGCGAACCAGAGCGTAAGGCCAAGTCACCGCGGAACCGGCTTTGCCGGGCCGCAGGTGGCGCCCCCTGAGGGGCTGAGGACCGCGGCTCCAAGCCTGCCTGTGCAGGCTTGGACGGCTCCGAAGAGCCCCTGCGTCTCGCGGTGGCACCGGGCGCCAAAGGCGCTTCGGGGGGGATCCATCTAATGCGCTTCATTTTCAAGACCGATTACGGCCAGGACATCAAGCTCGCCAAACATGGCGGCCATGTGTTCTGGTACGGCGCCCTGCTGCTGCTGCTGGTGGCTGCGCCCTGGCTGTTTGCCGAGTACTGGCTGGCGCAGCTGACCTTCATCATGATCTATTCGATCGCCGGTCTGGGCCTGATGCTGCTGGCGGGATTTACCGGCCTGTTTTCGCTGGGCCATGCCGCTTTTCTGGGCGTGGGGGCCTACACCCAGGCTGTGATGACCAATGCGGGCGTGCCCTTCCCGATTGCGCTGGCCTGCGCAGCCGGCCTGTCCGCCGCAGTCGGGCTGGTGGTGGGTCTGCCGGCGCTGCGTGTCAAGGGCATATACCTCGGCATGGCGACGCTCTCCTTCGGTTTCATTGTTGAAGAGGTCTTTGCGCGCTGGGAAAAGGTCACCGGCGGCAACGCCGGCATCCATATCAAGGCGCCCGACATCTTTGGCTGGAAACTGACCACCGGCGAAGAGTTTTATTTCCTGTGCCTGGTGCTTGCCGTTGGATCCACACTGGCCATCCTGAACCTGCTCCGTTCACCCACCGGCCGGGCCTTTGTCGCCATCCGCGACTCGGAAATCTCGGCGCAAAGCATGGGCATTCACCTGGCCCGATACAAAACGCTGTCATTTGCGCTGTCGGCGGCGCTGGCCGGCATCGCCGGTGCGCTGTATGCGCACAAGCTGCAATTCATCTCGCCGGACCAGTTCAACATCCTGCAATCGATAGAGCTGCTGCTGCTGATTGTGGTCGGCGGCGTCGGCTCTGTGCACGGCGCTTTCCTGGGGGCCATCTTTTTGATCTCCATGCCACAGGCCATCGCCCTGACCAAGGACTACCTGCCTGCCGCCATCGGCCAGGCACCCGGCCTGCAGGGCGTGGTCTACGGCATGGTGCTGATCGCCTTTGTGCTGTTCGAACCTCTCGGTCTGTACGGTCGCTGGCTCAAGATCCGCACCTACCTGCAGACCTTTCCTTTCTACCGCAAGGGCATGTTCAAGCGTCAAAAGTCCTTCCAGAAATCAGAGCGCCTGAAATGAAGATCATGCTCCCCCCCGATGCGCCCTTCGGCGCCTCCCCCTCAAGGGGGCGCCACCTGTGGCCCGGCAGAGCCGGCTCCACGATGGCCCCCGCAAAAACACGCGCACCTGGACACATCGCATGACAGAGGTACTACTTTCCGCAAAAAATCTCAGCGTCCGCTTCGGCGGCGTGCTGGCCGTCAACAATGTGAGCTTCGATGTCAAGCAGGGCGAAGTCTTCACCCTGATTGGCCCCAACGGTGCAGGCAAGACCACGGTCTTCAACCTGATCAGCCGCATCTACACACCGACCACCGGCGAGATTGACTACATGGGCGCGAAGCTGTCAGAGCAGCCACCGCACAAGATCGCCCAACTGGGCATTGCCCGCACCTTCCAGAACATCGAATTGTTTGAGCACGCCACCGTATTGCACAACCTGCTGATCGGCCGCCACACCCACCGAAAAACCGGCCTGTGGAGCGAGATTTTCTTCACGAAGAAGACCCGTGAGGCCGAGCTGCAGGCGCGCGAGAAGGCCGAGGAGGTCATCGACTTCCTGGACCTGCAGCATTACCGCGACTCCTACGTTGCGGGCCTGCCCTATGGCGTGCGCAAGGTGGTGGAGCTGGCGCGGGCGCTGTGCACCGAGCCCAAACTGCTGCTGCTGGATGAGCCCTCCTCCGGCCTGAATGTGGAAGAAACCGACGACATGGCATTCTGGATCCAGGACATCAAAAACGAACTGGGCATCACCGTGCTGATGGTCGAACACGACATGACGCTGGTCTCCAAGGTGTCCGACCGGGTGCTTGCGATGAACCAGGGTGAGGTTCTGGCCATGGGGACACCACGCGAGGTGCAAAACGACCCTGGCGTGATCGAGGCCTACCTCGGATCCATCGACGACGTGTCGTCCCTGCGGAGGAAAGCAGCATGAGCGCGGTCCCACCCTCCATCAGCGACCAGCCCGTTCTCAAGCTGCTCAACGTCGAAAGCGCGTATGGCCCGATCAAGGCCATACGCGGCGTCAGCCTGCAGGTGCGCCGCGGTGAAATAGCGACGGTGCTGGGCTCCAATGGCGCCGGCAAATCCACCATCCTGAAAACCATCTCCGGCATCATCGACCCGCGCAAGGGTTCGATTGAGTTCAAGGGTGGCAACATCACCGCACAGGACCCGGCCTACATCGTGCAGCAGGGCCTGAGCCATGTGCCCGAGGGTCGCGAAGTGTTCCCCCTGCTGAGCGTACGCGACAACCTGCTCATGGGTGCCTACACCCGCAAGGACCGCGACGGTGTGGCGCGCGACATCGAGGCGGTGTTCGGCTACTTTCCCATCCTGCGCGAGCGGGCGCTTCAGGATGCCGGCCTGCTCTCGGGCGGGCAGCAGCAGATGCTGTCCATCTCCCGCGCGCTGATGGCATCGCCCGACCTGATGCTGCTGGACGAACCCAGCCTGGGCCTGTCCCCCAAGCTGACCAAGGAGATCTTCGAAATTGTGGTGCGCATCAACCGCGAGCGCGGCACCACCATCCTGCTGGTCGAACAAAACGCCAACATGGCCCTGAACGCCTCCGACTACGGCTATGTGCTTGAGACCGGCCGCATCGTGATGGAAGACACCTGTGCCCGCCTGCGCGAGAAGGACGACATCAAGGAGTTCTACCTCGGCATGAAGGAAGACGGCGTGCGCAGCGAGCGGCGCTGGAAGAAGAAGAAGAACTGGAGATGAAGAGTATGTACCCCAAGTTCACATTCACCTGCTTTTGTCATTGCGGACTTGATCCGCAATCCATATTCATTGAGCCACCTTTGCACGCAGGGCATGGATCCCGGATCAAGTCCGGGATGACAGCCGTGTGGAGTTTCGTATGAGCAACCTTTGGGACCTGAGTCACATTCAACCCGAGACCCGCGTGGTGCTCGAAGGTGAAACCATTCCCGCCCTCTTCTGGAACGCGGTCCAACAGCGCCAGGACAAAGTCTGGATGCGTCAGAAAAAACTGGGTATCTGGCGCAGCTGGAGCTGGAACCAGACCGGGCAGGCGGTGCAGGAAATCGCCGGCGGCCTGATGAGCCTGGGCTTTGCGAAGGGCGACTGCGCCTCCATCCTTTCCAACACGGTGATCGAATGGGTGCTTGCCGATCTGGCCGTGCTCAGCTGTGCCGGCGTGGCCAACGGCATCTACCCGACCGACGCCGCCTCCCAGGTGCACTACCTGTGCGAGGACTCGGCGACCAAAATCCTGTTTGTGGAAGACGACGAGCAGCTCGACAAGGCGCTCGAGGTACGCAGTCAGCTCCCGGGGCTCAGAAAAATCGTTGTCTTCGACATGGACGGCCTGCGCAAGCTGGACGATGCGGGCGTCATCAGCCTCAAAGAGTTGCGGGCTCTCGGGCGCAGCTGGCTGGCGCAGCAGCCGGGCGCCGTCGAAGAGCGCGTCAAGACCTGCCAGCCCGGCGATCTGGCCATCCTCATCTATACCTCCGGCACCACGGGCAAACCCAAGGGTGCCATGCACAGCCACAAGGGTCTGGTGTTTACCGCGCGCGGCTACAACACGCTGGTGGCGCAGAGCGAAAACGACGAGCGCATGTGCTTTCTGCCCCTGTGCCATGTGGCAGAGCGCATGGGCGGCGAGTACTTTGCGCTGTACACCGGCGCCAAGCTCAACTTTGTTGAAAACCCCGAAACCATTCCGGAAAACGTGCGCGAGATTGCTCCAACGGTCTTCACCGCGGTTCCGCGCGTGTGGGAGAAGTTTTACTCGGGTGTGATGATCTCGCTCAAGGAGGCCAGCCGCCTTCAGCAGGCCGCCTACGCCTGGGGCATAGGCGTCGGTGGCGAGATCGCCGACAAGGTCCTGGCTGGCGAAGCGATCAGCACCGCACTGAAGGTGAAGTTCACCATCGCCCGCTGGATCGCCCTGGACAATGCGCGCAAGCTGATCGGGATCCACCGCGCGCGTTTTTGCGTGACCGGGGCAGCGCCCATCTCGCCGGAGCTGGTCAAGTGGTACATGTCGCTGGGCGTGCCCATGCTGGAGGTGTGGGGCATGACCGAGACCTGCGGCGCATCGACCGGCGTTCCGGCTACCCGCATGAAGCCAGGCTCCATAGGCCCCGCGGCCGGCTACAACGAGGTCAAGCTTGATGAAACCACCGGGGAAATTCTGGTGCGCGGTGACAACGTGTTCATGGGTTACCTGAACCAGCCCGAAAAAACAGCCGAGACCATTGACGCCGACGGCTGGCTGCACACCGGCGACGTCGGACTGATGGACGACGAGGGCTTCTTTCGCATCACCGACCGCATGAAGGACATCATCATCACGGCGGGCGGCAAAAACGTGACGCCGAGCGAACTTGAAAACGAGCTCAAGTTTTCGCCCTACATCACCGACGCGGTGGTCATTGGTGACAAACGGGCCTACCTCACAGCCATCGTGATGATCGACCAGGAAAACGTTGAAAAGTTTGCGCAGGACAACGATGTGCCTTTCAGCAACTACCTGAGCCTGACGCGCTCCACTGAGGTGCAGGAGCTGATCCAGGCCGAGCTGGACCGTGTCAACAAGAAGTTTGCGCGTGTTGAGCAGATCAAGAAGTTCTTCCTGCTTGAAACGCAACTGAGCGCCGAGGACGAAGAACTCACGCCGACCATGAAGCTCAAACGCAAGCTGGTCGAGAAGAAATACAGCCCCCAGATCGAGGCGATGTACGGCTGAACACGGCCTTTAAGTAGTTTCCCTTGAGTACTTACGCCAGCTTGACTTTCAACGACTGGCGTCAAAATGTCAGTGTCGCAATGCCTGCCACGGCGGGCCTTGCTCCCCTCTAATTACAGGAGACTTTTGATGAAATTCCGCACTTCCCTGGCACTGGCCGCACTTGCGCTCAGCACCGGTTCTGTCATGGCCCAGCAAGGCGTGAGCAAAACAGAAATTACCCTGGGCTCCATCCAGGACCTGTCCGGCCCGATCGCGGGTTTTGGCAAGCAGGCGCGCCTCGGCATGCTGCTGCGTGTCGACGAAATCAACGAGCAGGGCGGCATCAACGGCCGCAAGCTCAAATTGATTGTGGAAGACTCAGCCTATGACCCGAAGAAGGCGGTGCTGGCAGCGCAAAAGCTGGTGAACCAGGACAAGATTTTCATGATGGTCGGCCACATTGGCACCGCGCAAAATCTTGCCGCCATGCCGGTGCAGTTCGACAAAAACGTCATCAACTTCTTCCCGATCACTGCAGCGCGGGAGATGTACGAGCCTTTCCACAAACTCAAGTACTCTTTTGCCGCCACCTACTTTGACCAGATGCGCAATGCCACACCAAAAATGGTGAAGGAAAAGAACATCAAGAAAGTCTGCACCATGTACCAGGACGATGAGTTCGGCCTGGAAGTCATGCGTGGCGGTGAGGCCGGCCTGAAAACCATAGGCATGGAGTTCGCCGAGAAAACCTCTTACAAGCGCGGCGCCACCGACTTCTCCTCGCAAGTTGCCAAGATGAAGTCTTCCGGCTGCGAAATGGTCGTGCTCGGCACCATCATCCGCGAGACCATAGGTGCCATCGGCGAGTCGCGTAAAACCGGCTTCAACCCCGTGTTCCTGGGCTCCAGCGCGTCGTACACCGACCTGATCCACAAGCTGGGCGGCAAGGCCATGGACGGCCTGTATGCCACCATGACTGTGCAAAACCCCTACCTGGACGAGGCTTCGCAGCCCATCCGCTTCTGGGCCAACAAGTACAAGACCAAGTTCAATGAAGATCCCACTGTCTTCTCGGTCTATGGCTACAACATCATCGACACTTTTGCCAAAGCTGCACAAAAGGCCGGCACCAACCTGACCACAGACAGCTTCATCAAGGTCATGGACACCATGGTGATCCCACCCGACATGTTTGGAAGCTCGCAGGCCACCTACACCTCCACCAAGCGACTGGGCAGCGACGCCTCCCGCCTGTCGCAAATCACCGACGGCAAGTGGAAACCGGTTTCGGAGTACTTCAGATAAGGTTGGCCATTGATTTGAAAAAGCCACCTGCGGGTGGCTTTTTTTCGCCCCTCATCCAGTGGCGCCCCGGATACGGGCGAAGGTCTCGTTCTTTACTGGCCTGATTGCTGACGGGCAAACCCGTCCAGCTCGCGCGCCAGCTTGCTAAACCGCGCCCGGTACTGTGCCGGGCTCAAACCCACGGTGCGGCGAAACAGGCGTCCAAAAAATCCGGCATCGCTATACCCGACGTCCTGGGCGATCGCCTCGACTGGCGCGTCGCCGGACTCCAGCATCTGTTGCGGCCTGACCCGGTCCCGCAGCTGCTTGCTGCCTGAAACGGCCCCTTCAGGACACGATGTAAGCGCCTGCCCCGGTAGACAGCAGCTTGCCATCGGCGCCGAGAAATTCCATGCGCGTGCTGGCTACCCGGGAGCCCAGGCGCATGACTTCTGCGCGCAGCTCAAAATGCTCGCTGATGCCGGGGCGCAGGTAGTCGACCCGCAGATCGATGGTGCCGAGTTTGCTGAAACGCTGCAGGCGCTGCAACGGCGACTCATCCATGTGACGCGCGCCAATCGCCGCCATCACGGCAAGACCTCCCATGGCGTCCAGGCCGGCGCTGATGACGCCCCCATGGATGCGGTTGTGCAGATAATGCCCGACCAGCTGGTCATTCATCATGATCCGCGCCGCCACACGCTCCGGCGTCAGGACGGTAATCTTCAGACCCAGCACCCGGTTGAAGGTGATCTTGTCCTCGAACAGGGTTTTCAGACCGGCGACAAACTCCGGCTCGAATTCCGCAGGCACGGCGCTGGCGTGTGATGGGGCTTTGCTCATAGGCCCAATTGTCGTGCAGCCAGGTCTTTCATGATCTCTTCGGCGCCCCCGCCAATCATCATGACCTTGACCTCGCGGTAGATCCGCTCACTGGCGGTGCCCCGCATGTAACCCATGCCGCCAAGAATCTGCACGGCCTGGTCGGCGCAGAACTGCATGGTCTGCGTGGCGTGGTTTTTCAGCATGCAGACATGGGCGACCCAGTCCGGTCCGCTGTCTCCGGCGTCCACGCGGTTGGCCAGCGCATCCACCCAGGCTTGTGTGGACGCAATACGCATCTGCATGTCGACCAGTTTGTGGCGTACGACCTGCTTGTCCGACAGCGCGCTGCCAAAGGTCTTGCGCTGGCGCGCCCAGTCCAGCGCCTCGTCGTAACAGGCCTGGGCAAAACCCAGCGACGCAGCCGACATGGCCAGGCGTTCGCCATTGAAGTTGCCCATGATGATTTTGAAACCACCACCATCTTCACCCAGCAGATGGCTTGCCGGCACACGCACGCCGTCAAAGCGCAGGTGCGCGGTGTCCGAGCACCACCAGCCCATTTTCTGCAGCCGGGTGCGTGTCAGTCCGGGCGAGTTGCCCGGTACCAGCAGCATCGAAATGCCGCCCGAGCCCTTGGCACCGCCGGACCGCCCCAAGGCGCCAACGCCCCCCTGGGGGACAGCGAAGCGTGGGGGCTCAGTTTCACCCGACTCCCCGGTTCGCACAGCCACCGTGATGAAGTCAGCGCGCATGCCAGAGGTGATGAAAACTTTTTCACCGTCGATGACATACCCGTCGCCGTCCCGCCGCGCTGTCGTGCGCAGGGCCGCCACATCCGATCCGCCGCCAGGCTCGGTGATGGCCAGCGCCGCTATTTTTTCGCCACGCAGCACCCCGGGGATGACGGCCTGCTGCAATGCTGCAGAACCGTAAGCCAGCACCGGAGGCAAACCGATGTTGTGAGAGAACAGGCTGGCGAGTACGCCGCCGCTGCGGCCGTAACGGCACAGGGCGATGGTCATCGCGTTGCGCAGCCGCCATGACGCCGGAACGCCGCCCAGCGCCTCGGGGTAGCCCAGAGCCAGCAAGCCCAGCTCAGCCGCTTGCCGATACAGCGCACGCGGGAATTCTCCCTCGTCATCCCACCGGCTCACATGCGGCGATATTTCGCGCTCCGCAAAACGCCGGACCGTTGCTGAGATGTCAGCCAGTGCGTCCAGGTCGGTGGAGCTGTTCATGCTTCAAACCTCAGCAAGACCTGGCCCGTGGCCGTCTGCTGGCCGGACTCGACCGCCACGTCAGCCACCACCGCATCGCGGCTTGCGCAGACAGCGTGCTCCAGCTTCATCGACTCGATCACCAGCAAGGTGTCGCCACGCATGACCTGCGCGCCAGCGGCGACCTTCACCGCAATGACTTTTCCGTTGAACGGCGCACGCAACTCCATCGTCGGGCTTGCCGATGCCGCCGCGGCAACAGGCTCCAGGCTCATATCCCTGAGCCAGACTTCGGTTCCATCCACCTGCACATGCCAGCGTCCATCTGCCACCTGGCAGGCCTGCACGGTGCTGGAGAGTCCATCCAGCGTCACGCGCAGTTCACCGCCAGGGGTGCGCACGCAGGCGGCCGTGTACCGCTGCGCACCGACCAGCACCTCCAGCCCGGCGCTGCCGGTTTCTGTCACCGTTATGGCCAGCAACTGCTCACCACGCAACATGCGCAAAGACTTCGCAAAGGGACACGGCAAAACCTGCGCCGCACCCGCGGTTCCGCTGAAATACGCGCCCAAGGCCGCGCGCACCATCACTTGCCACTGCTGGTCTGCCAGGGTTTGGCGAAGGGTGTCCCCGTGTTCAGCCAGAAAAGGAATCAGGGCCTGACCGGCGCGAAACACCGGGTGCTCCAGGCAAGCCGCCAGAAAAGCGCGGTTGGTCGGCAGACCCAGTACCTGCGTGTCCGCCAGCGCGGCCCTCATGTGGGCGAGGGCCTGGTCCCGGTTGTCTCCATGCACGATCAGCTTGCCCAGCATGGAGTCATAAAACGGCGTCACCTCCAGCCCTGCATACAGGGCATGGTCAAACCTGGCGTGCACAGGCGCATGGAAGTGCCGGACTTGTCCCGCGTGCGGCGAAAAATCGCTGTCTTCAGCGCACAGCCGCAGCTCGATCGCATGGCCGCGAAAGCTCACCTCGTCCTGTTGCAGCGGCAAGGTCTCTCCCTGTGCTATCCGCAACTGCCATTCGACAAGGTCCAGGCCGATAACCATTTCGGTGACGGGATGCTCAACCTGCAAGCGCGTGTTCATCTCCATCAGGAAAAACTCGCCTTGTTCATCAAGAAGAAACTCCACCGTGCCAGCGCCCACATAGCCGGCGGCTTGTGCCAGCGCCACGGCGCAAGCTCCCATGCGCTCACGCAGTTCAGCGTTCACTGCGGGGCTGGGCGACTCTTCAATCAGCTTTTGGTGACGCCGCTGGACCGAGCAATCACGTTCACCCAGATGGATGCAGTGTCCGTGCGCATCAGCAAACACCTGCACTTCCACATGGCGCGGGCTCAAGAGTGCCCGCTCCAGCAGCAGCTCTGCACTGCCAAAGGACGACAGGGCTTCCGAGCGGGCGCTGTCCAGTGCAGCCTGCAATCCGGCCGCCTCCGTCACCAGACGCATGCCGCGCCCTCCGCCGCCTGCCGTGGCTTTGACCATCAGGGGGTAACCCAGAAGTTTTGCCTCGGCGTTCAAAATTGCATCGCAAGAATCTGCGCCCTGATACCCGGGAAGGCAGGGCACCTTGTGCTGCTGGGCCAGCTGCTTGGCACTGGCCTTGTTGCCCAGCGCACGGATGGCGGCAGGTGGCGGACCGACCCAGATCAAGCCCGCATCAAGCACGGCCTGAGCAAAGTCGGCGTTCTCACTCAGGAAACCATAACCCGGGTGTAGCGCATCGGCGCCCGATGCCCGGGCGGCGGCCAGCAGCTTGTCGATGCGCAAATAGGAATCGGCCGACAACTGCCCACCCAGCGCCACGGCACTGCCGGCCTCCTGCACATGCAGGCTTTGCGCGTCTGCATCGGAGTACACCGCGACCGTGGCGATGCCCATGCGGTGCGCGCTGCGCATGATGCGCCGTGCAATCTCGCCCCGGTTGGCGATCAGCAGGCGGCGGATGACGGCGTGTGTCATGCCGCCCATCCCGGCTTGCGTCTGGCGGCGAAGGCAGCCAGGCCTTCTGCGGCTTCGGCGCTGCGCAAATTCGCTGCAAATTTGATGGCAGCAACCCCAGAAAAATCGGGAGCTGGAGGCTGATTCAGCATACAAAGCAGGGCCTTGGTGTGGGCCACGGCACCGGGTGCAGCGCGGCGCAAGGCCTGAATGCGGCTGGCCACCGCGGCTGGCAGCTCATCGCTCACCTCGTCCACCAGGCCCATCGTCAACGCCTGGTCTGCAGACACCCTGTCACCTGACAGCATCAGATGCCGCGCGGCACGATCACCAAGGCGCCGGTGCACAAAGGGCGCGATCTGGGCAGGCACCACACCCAGCGTGACTTCAGGAGCGGCAAACAGCGCTCGGCGTGAAGCCAGCGCCACATCGGCACAGCACACCAGCCCCAAACCACCACCCATGGCAGGCCCGTCCACCGCCACCAGCAGCAACTGCGGCAGCGCGCACAAGGCGTTCAACAGGGCACCGAAACCCGCGTTCGCTGCAATCAGCGGATCGGTCTGGCCATCGGGCAGCGCCTGACCGATGGCCTGCGCAAAACCACCGAGACTGCCGCCGGCACAGAAGGACCCGCCAGCGCCTTGCAGCACCACAAAGCGCAAGGAGCTGTCGGCGGCGGCCTTAGCGCAGGCTTGCAGCAAACCTTGCACCAGCTCGTCGGTCAAGGCGTTTTTGGTCGATGCATCGTTGAGCGTCCAGTACCCGACCTCGCCGGCACGGGTGATCTGCAAGGTCTCAGGCATGGCAGCTGTACTCACTTGCTCAGGCCGACGGTTTTTTGGTCTTGGACAGACCCATGTACCTGGCGATGATGCCCATCATCACCTCGTCGGCGCCGCCGCCTATGGATGCCAGACGTCCATCGCGGAACATGCGCGCGACCTTGTTTTCCCAGGTGTAGCCCATGCCGCCCCAGAACTGCAGGCAGGTGTCCGGCACCAGCCGGTTCAAACGCCCGGCCTTGAGTTTGGCCATGGAAGCCAGCTCGGTCACGTCCTGTCCCTGCACATACAGCTCGCAGGCCCGGTAGGTCATGGCGCGCAGGCCCTCGACCTCGGTTTTCATTTCGGCCAGTTTGAACTGCACCCACTGCTGGTCAGCCAGGGTGGCGCCAAAGAGCTTGCGCTCGTGCGCCCATTCAACCGTCCAGTCAATACAGTTGCCCAGCGACTGGATGCAACTCGCGGCGCACCACAGGCGCTCTTCCTGAAACTGCATCATCTGGTACATGAAGCCCGAGCCCTCGGAACCAATCAGGTAGCGCTGCGGCACCCGGACTTCGTCAAAATAAATCAGGCCGGTGTCGCTGGCGTTCATGCCTATCTTTTTGATCTTTTTGCCGACCTCTATGCCCTTGCGCAGCTTGCCCTTGTCACGCATTGGCACCACCACCAGGCTTTTGTTCTTGTGCGCGGGTCCGTCCCCGGTGTTGACCAGCATGCACATCCAGTCGGCCTGCAGGCTGTTGGTGATCCACATCTTCTGGCCGGTGATGACATAGTCGGCCCCGTCCTTGCGTGCATGGCTTTTGATGGATGCGACATCGCTGCCCGCGCCCGGCTCGCTCACACCAATGCAGCCCACCATGTCGCCGGCAATCGCAGGGGCAAGAAAGTCGCGTTTGATCTCGTCGCTGCCAAATCGTGCCAGCGCCGGTGTGCACATATCGGTCTGCACACCAATGGCCATCGGCACACCACCGCAATCAATATGGCCCAGCGCCTCGGCCATGGCCATGCTGTAGGAGTAATCCAGCCCGGCGCCGCCATACTCCTCGGGCTTGGTCAGACCCAGCAAGCCCAGCGTGCCCAGCTTTTTGAAGACCTCATGCGCCGGAAAAATTTCGGCGGCTTCCCATTCGTCCACATGGGGATTGATCTCTGCATCTATGAAACGTTTGAGCGTCTTCTGGATTTCAAGGTGTTCGTGGGTGTACTGCATGATGATGATCTCCTGTATGGGTTGTCATCCCGGACTGGATCCGGGATCCATGGTGGTGCACCCACATGGATGCCGGGTCAAGCCCGGCATGACAGCTGATGTGTCACATTCGCGCGACTCCAAACTGCATGGGGTGAAGTTGCCGCGCGTCAGCCTCTGCACACATGGCCAGACATTGCGCCAGCACAGCGCGTGTATCGCGCGGATCGATCACGCCGTCGTCAAGCAGCAGGCCTGAGGTGTAGAAGGCGCCGGCCTGTGCCTCAAACATTGCCACAATCTTGTCGAACTGCGCCTGCGACTGCGCTGCATCCACCGCCACGCCTTTGCGCGCCATGGCTGCTTCAGTGACGATCTGCATGGTGCGTGCCGCCTGCTCGCCGCCCATGACAGCCGTTTTGGCATTCGGCCAGCTGAACAGAAAGCGCGGCGCATACCCGCGTCCGCACATGCCGTAGTTGCCAGCACCAAAAGACGCGCCGCACTGGATGGTGATTTGCGGTACGCTGGCGTTGGTCACCGCCTGGATCATCTTGGAGCCGTGTTTGATCATGCCGCCCTGCTCGCTCTCCTTGCCCACCATGTAGCCGGTGGTGTTTTGCAGGTAAACAATGGGGTGGCCCAGCTGGCAGCAGCGCTGGATGAAATGTGTGGCCTTGTTGGCGCCGGCCACGTCAATAGGACCGTTGTTGCTGATGATGCCCACCGCATGGCCGTCTATGCTTGCCTGCACGCAGAGCGTGGCCGCACCATACAGCGGCTTGAACTCCAGCAGGTCCGAGCCGTCCACCAGTCTGGCCATCACCTCGCGCATGTCCACCGGCTGGCGCAAGTCGTCTGCCATCAGGCCCAGCAGCTCTTCTGCGGCCAAGGCGGGCAGCGCCGGATTTACTTTTAAATTGATAGCGCCTGGCGTCCACCCCATAAGGGCAACATGCTGTTTTGCCATACCAATGGCGTGGCGGTCGTCTTCAGCCAGGCTTTCCCCCAGGCCAGACACCATGGCATGCATTTCTGCGCCGCCCAGTTCTTCTTCAGTCGCCACCTCACCGGTGGCCGCCATCAGCAAGGGCGGACCCGCCAGAAAAGCCCGCGAGCGGCCACGCACCAGAATCACGACGTCGCTCAGGCCCGGCATGTAGGCCCCGCCTGCGGTGCCGGAGCCGTGCTGAACCGTCAGCACAGGAATGCCGGCCGCCGACAAACGCGCCAGATTGCGAAACAAAGCCCCGCCGTGCACAAAACCCTCGACGCGGTAGCGCATGAGGTTGGCGCCGGCGCTCTCGACCAGGTGGATAAAGGGCAACTTGTTTTGCAGTGCGATCTCCTGCACGCGCAGGATTTTCTCCAGCCCCATCGGCTGGATGGCGCCGGCATCAATGCCCGAGTCGCTGGCCACCACCATGCAGCGCACACCTTCCACAAACCCGATGCCTGCCACAACGCCACCGCCGGGGACAGACTGCTCCGGGTCCTTGCTGTCCTGCATGAAGCCGGCCAGCGCGCAAAGCGGGAGGTAAGGTGACCCCGGGTCCAGCAGCAAGGCGATGCGTTCGCGCGGCAACAACTGACCACGCTTGTCGAACACCGGCCGGGACTTGGCCGAAGCCTGCGCAGCGCGCTCTTCCAGCGCCCGCAGCGCGGCGATGCGCGACAGCATGGCATCCCGGCGCTGCAGGGCCAATGCGCCCTGCGCATTCCACGCTGACTGAAAAATGGTCACCTGGAAAAAACTTTCGGCGTGGTCGCCAGATGAAAGCCGTCATAGGGTGTGACGGCCTCGCGCTGCAAGGCCTGTGCATCCGGCAGCCGCATGGGCCAGCCCATGCGCGCCTGCGGCCGCGCGCCGTCGACGCGCAGCACGCTGCCGCTGATGAAGCTGGCGGCCGGACTGAGCAAAAAGACGATGGCGGCAGAAGCCTCAGCCTCGGTGCCAAAACGTCCCAGGGGTACGGTGTTACGCATCTCGCGCAGCATGTCCCCCGCTTCGGGCGGGTAGTGGTCCATGCCGCTGGAGGCGATATAGCCAGGCGCCACGGCATTGACACGCACGCCGTTGTGCGCCCACTCGGCCGCAGCCGTCTCGGTCAGGCTGACCATACCTGCACGCGCCGCGCCGCTGTGGCCCATGGAAGGCATGGAGCCCCAGATGTCAGCCACCATGTTGACAATGCTGCCGCCGTGCTGCGCCATGAACTGCAGATAACATTCACGCGCCATTAAAAAGCCGCCCGTCAGGTTGGTGCTGACCACCGCGTCCCAGCCCTTGGCGCTGATGCTCTCCAGCGGCGCGATGTACTGGCCGCCGGCATTGTTGACCAGGCCATCGATGCGCCCATGGGCCGCCACCATGGCGGCCACCGTGCTCTGCACCGATGCCTCCTGGCGGATATCGCAGGGGTGGAAACTCACACGGCCACCGCCGGCAACGATCTCGCCGGCCACGTCGTGCAGTTTGTCGAGCTTGCGGCCGACCAGCACCACATGCGCGCCCAGCGCGGCCAGCTCATGCGCAGTGCAGCGGCCTATGCCCGAGCCACCGCCGGTCACAACCATCACCTTGCCCGCAAACAAGCCAGGCGCAAATACGGATCGGTAGCTCATGACGCTTGTTTCCTTGCTGGTTTTTTGGCAGGCGCGCTGGCCATGAAAAGCGCCATGGCCGCGTCGGTCAATTCGTCGAGCGATGCCTCTTTTTTGGGGTCAAACCATTGCACCGACCAGTTCAGCGCACCGAAGATCAGCAGCCGGGCCAGTTTGACCGGCGCCTTGAGCAGCCCCCGCTTGTGCAAGGCCTGCAGCACCGGCTCCCACAGCGCTTCATAGTCGCCCTGCAAGCGCGCCAGCGCCGTGCGCTGCTTGGCGGTGATGGAGCGCGACTCGTACAGCATCACCGGGATGAAGTCGCTTCCAGGCCCCAGCAGAACATCAAAGTGGTTGCGTATCAGCACCCGCAGCAGCGTCACGGCGTCGGGCGCAGAGGCCGCCGCAGCATCCAGCGCCACCGCCTGCCGCGCGATGGCGGTGCGCATGCCTTCGTCCATCACCGCATGCAGCAGTGCGCCCTTGCTTTTGAAGTGATAAAACGGCGAACCGCTGTGCATGCCGACGGCCGCAGCGATGTCACGCGTGCTGGTGGCCTCAAAACCCTTGCGCCTGAACAACCGGGCTGCCGCATTGACCAGCTCGACCCGGCGGTTGCCGTCGTCTCGCTCGGCCACGGTTTTGCGCGGCCGGCCGCGCGCCCGTTTCTCAGCGGGTTGGGCCTCGCGGGAGTTTGTTGCAATGGTGTCCATGGAGGCCAACCATAACAAAACCCGGTATTTTTAGCAAGCAGTTGCTTTGTGAAAATAAGCCGGTACAAAAACACACCAGACCGGCTGCGGAATCCGCCCTTGGCGGCAAGCTCTCAAGAGGGCGTCTCTGCGCCTTGGGTCCGCTCGCTTCCCCCATACCGGTGACGCGACCAGGCTACCAAGGCCTTGCCAGCCAACCCCTTCAGCCCGGTGTGCTTCCATGGTGCATAGGCCTCTTCCGGACCGCGACCCAGACGCGACTTCTGCAAGCGTTCGCCACGGCCGTAAAACTCCCGAAAGCTCATCAAGAGCGGGTGCCAGCGGTCAGGGTCCACCCGGTGCGCGTGCCCCTGCATCAGGATGTCTGAATGCGCATGCACTTTGACGATGCGCACTTCCACACACACCGCCGGCACGCCCATGCGCGGGTCCCGCCGGGCGAAGGGGCGGATGTCCTCGACAACAGCTTCCAGTTGAACCGGACACTCCTGCGCACGCAGCGGTGCCACCGCCTCCGAGGCCTGTGGCGTCAAACCGCTGGCGGCAAACTTGTCGGCCTCATGCCGGTAGCCCAGCAGCTTTTTATGCACCGGCACCGAGCGGCTGCCCGTGGTGAGCGCCAGACGGTTCACCGCCTCCGCCAGGTTGTCTGAGGGCAGGTTCAACACACACTGGCCGGAGCGTCTGAGGTTGTCAGTTGTTTGCGAGCTGGCGTCCAGGCCCAGCATGCAGCTCCAGCCCAGCCACCAGGCCGACGACATGGGTGCGAGGTTGCTGCTACCGTCTTCATTGAGGGTGCTGACCAGCACGACGGGCGTGCCCCAGTACTGGATGGCGGGTTCTATCAGGTGATGCATGGCTGTGTCCATAAAGTGATGGCCACAGTCTGGTTTCTTGTGCGCCAGCCGTCTCGCTGCTTTCGGACATGCCGTTCAAACCTCAGTCCAACCCGCGCGCCCGCTCCAGCAACAGTTCGCGCTCACGCGCGTTGCGCGCCAGGGCTGCCGCGCGCTCAAACTCCGCCCGCGCTTCTGCATGACGCCCCAGTTTGGCCAGCAGATCGCCGCGCACGCTGGGCAGCCACTGGTAGGCCTGCAATGCAGGCGTGGCGTGCAAACCATCAATGATGGACAGCCCTGCCGCCGGTCCGTAGGCCATGCCGACTGCAACGGCACGGTTGATCTCCACCACCGGTGACGGCGAGACCTGCGCCAGCTCTTCGTAAAGTGTGGCGATGCGCGACCAGTCGGTCGCATCACCGCTTGCAGCGCGCGCATGGCAGGCTGCAATTTCTGCTTGCAGCACATAAGGGCCGCGTGCACCCGCCAACGCGGCGGCGTGTTGCCGCCGACCGAAAATTGACAGCCTAAAAGCGAGAGTGCCGATCCTAAATTGACAGGGGTGTTCCACTGTCCTGCTGAAAATTTCAGCAGGGATGTAAAAGGTGATCACCATGGACATGATTGGCAAGGTGCGGCGCATGAAGCTGCGCGACCAACTCTCTGACGGAGAGATATGCAGGCGAACTGGGCTGGCCAGAAATACGGTCAAGAAGTGGCTCAAGGCGCCAGGCGACATTAACCCGAAGTACCAACGCAGGAAGGCTGATGGCAAGCTCACGCCGTTCGCGGCTGCGTTGGAGCAAGCGCTGCGCACGGACGCGCACAGGGCCAAGCAGGCACGGCGCAGCGGCAAGGCTCTGTTCGCGCAGATCCAGGCCCAGGGATACCGGGGCGGCTACAGCGCCGTTACCGACTTCATTCGCTCATGGCGAGAGGAAAGCATCAAGGATCCCACCAAGGCGTTTGTTCCACTGAGCTTCGAGCTCGGCGAGGCATTCCAGTTCGACTGGAGTGAAGAAGGCCTATTAATTGGCGGTGTCTTCTACAAACTGCAAGTCGCCCATCTGAAGCTGTGCGCCAGTCGGGCCTTCTGGTTGGTGGCCTATCCGGGCCAAGGCCACGAGATGCTGTTCGATGCCCATACCCGGTCTTTCCATGCATTGGGTGGTGTTGCCAGGCGCGGCATATACGACAACATGAAGACGGCGGTGGACAAGGTCAAGAAGGGCAAGGGGCGCATAGTCAATGCGCGCTTCTCGGCCATGTGCAGTCACTACCTGTTTGATCCGGACTTCTGCAACGTGGCATCGGGCTGGGAGAAAGGCGTGGTGGAGAAGAACGTTCAGGACAGTCGCAGGCGGATCTGGATTGAGGCGGGCACCAGACGCTTTGGATCGTTCGCCGAGCTCAACGCCTGGCTCGGCGAGCGATGTCACTCCATTTGGGCCGATACCGTGCATCCGATTCACAAGCAGTTCAGCGTGGCAGAAATGCTTGAGCTGGAGCGCCCCCATCTCATGTCCATGCCCGTGCTCTTTGATGGCTACGTGGAGAAGCCGGCACGGGTGAGCAGCACCTGCTTGGTTGCAGTGGCCCGCAACCGTTACTCCGTGCCCTGTGAATGGGCGGGACACCTGGTGAGCACACGGCTGTATCCCAACCGGGTGGACGTTGCTTGTGCGGAAACCATCATCGCCAGTCATGTCCGTACCCCGGGCAGCGGGCAAACGACGTATGACTGGCAACACTACATTGAGCTGGTGCAACGTAAGCCCGGCGCGTTGCGGAACGGGGCACCGTTTCTGGATCTGCCCGCGCCATTACAGCGTTTGCGCAAATCCCTGCTGCGGCACCCCGGAGGGGATCGCACGATGGCACAAGTGCTGGCGAGCGTGCCGCAGGCCGGATTGGACGCAGTCCTGGTGGCTGTTGATCTGGTTCTTGAAGGGGCTACGCCCACTGGCAGTGTCAGTGCCGAGCATGTGCGCAATGTACTGGCGCGGCTCAATGCACCGCCGAGGCCGGAGCATGCACAGACCGCTTTGCAGTTAACCCACCTTCCGATAGCGGATACCGCACGCTACGACCGCCTGCGGCCCACCCATCACGATGATCAAGGAGTCTTCCATGCATGATGCAGTACGCAATGTTCAAAGCGAACTCAAGGCCTTGCGGCTCAATGGCATGGCCAGCGCTTGGGGCGATCTCATGGAGCAGGATGGTGGATCAACGATCGAGAGTTCACGTTGGTTGATTGAGCATCTGCTGCAGGCAGAAGATGTGGACCGGCACATGCGCTCCATCGCCCACCAGATGAAGGCTGCACGCTTCCCGATCCATCGAGATCTTGCAGGCTTCGACTTTGACGTGTCGCAAGTCGACAAAGCGCTCATCAAGAAGCTGGCAGACCTGGCCTTCACGGAGGACGCGCAGAACGTCGTTCTGATAGGTGGGCCGGGCACTGGTAAAACCCACCTGGCTACTGCACTGGGAATCTCTGGCTTGACCCACCATTCAAAGCGCGTTCGGTTCTACTCGACAGTGGATCTGGTCAATGCGTTGGAGCATGAAAAAGCCAAAGGGATTCCAGGCCGTATAGCCATGAGCTTGATGCGCATGGACTTGGTCGTGCTGGATGAACTGGGCTACCTGCCATTCAGCCAAGCAGGAGGCGCCTTGCTGTTCCATCTGCTATCAAAGCTCTACGAGCACACCAGTGTTCTGATCACCACGAACCTGACATTTGCTGAATGGTCTGCCGTGTTCGGGGACGCCAAGATGACTACGGCATTGCTTGACCGCCTGACCCATCACTGCCACATCGTCGAGACGGGCAACGAGTCGTACCGATTCCGGCACAGCTCTAAAGAAGCCAAGGGCAAGATCAAATCAAGGGAGACGCACCGCAGATCCGACACCAGCCAGGAGGTGACAAACCTGTAAAAAGCTATAGTTATTCACAGTCAGCAGACTAACTGTTGGCTACAAGCCCTCTATCAAAATTGGATTGGCACTCACTGTCAAGATTCAATCGGCGGCAACACATTGGAAGCTGGGCGTCCCAAAGAAGCCGGTGCAGTTTGAACCGGCGATGCTCATCTGTTCAAGACCCTTGGGGTTGAACGAAGTGTCTGACTGAGAGAGGAACTGGGCGTGGCCTGCAAATGAGGTCAGCCCTAGCGTCACCATCACCAAGAAGTTGCGTAGTCGTTGTCGGGGAGTTTGAATAAGCATTGATCCTCCAGTTTGTAGATTTATTGATCTAGTTGGTGCGCGTAGTTTGCCAGATATAGATTCATCGTCTATGGATTTATCGGCCTAGGGAAATGAGACTCCCCGGATGGGGAAGTGGATAGTCAAACTGCCAAACAAAGACGTAGCTCTGCATAGCTTTGGCGCGGCCGTCCGCAAGCTGCGTGAGGACAAGGAATTGACGCAGGAACAGCTTGCAGAGTTCAGCGAAATGCATGTGACTTACATCAGCCAGATTGAACGTGGCATCAAAAATTTGTCCCTGTTCAATATCGTGCGCGTTGCGCATGCTTTGGGTGTTTCACCTGCCGAACTCTTTTCCGCTGCGGAAACGGTACGTCAGCCCGCACGGTAAAGACAGTGGCCCGACCTACCGATGGCACAGGCCCACTATCACCTGAACACCTCAGACTGCAAAGCCGTCAATTGAACGGCTAGCCACGGATTGGCCGGGCACTCTACGTGGTATCGAAGCTCCATAAAACGCCTGAGCAGATTCGGGTGCTGCATCAGCCTGGTGCAGTACAACTGCCGGAACATTTGATCCCGATCAGCGCCGAACACTGTCGAGCTAACGCACGACCACGCATACGCCAAGGTTTGCCAAGTCCAACCATCCCAAAGCAAGCTGTAAGGCGCCGTTGGGAGGAGCCAGCCAAATGCATCCTCGCAACCAGCAAGCTGGATGGTTTCAACTACAAAAGGTTCTGGGCTCCGCGCCATGAACCACGAACCGTCCAAGTCCCGACGATAGGTGATCCATGTTTCTTGCCCTTCATTGGACCGAAGGCAAACTTGGGCTCCAACCGGATCAAATGCTGCGATCACCTGACTTCCCATCAACTTGGGCTGCCAGCGCGGTCCTAGCCTGCTCGACAGGCGATCTGCTTCCTCATGGGAGCAGATCGTTACCGCAGCGACCGCCGATGGCTGGCCTGCTTCCACTGACGATAGCGGCGGGCGACTGTACCGCAGTTGGGATCGAAGCACGATGGCTTGGTCCTCTGTCCATATGTCCACCGCCCCAGAACATTGCAGCACGGCACCACCGGCTAAATGCATCGCCCTGCCGTCGTGCACCATTACGTGCTTGACCCTGGCGCCGATCAGATCTGTAGGCGTCACCTTACTTACCTTTCGCCTGCGGCCGGGGAGTGACGTCAATATAGTAGGCGGGCTTGTACTTGGTTAGCGCTGTGGAGTAGTGGCCGTCGGGTTCGATCCAGTTGCCCACATCAATGATGTAACCCCAATCTGGAGAACCCTTCTGGCCAGGGACACGCACGAACACTACATGACGCCCCAGCTCAGTAATTTCGTCATAGTCCACGAGGAGAATACTTGCGTTGCCAAGTTCTGCGTAGGAGCTGAACTCCTTATATTTTGTGGCGACGAGACCCGCAAGATTGATAAGAATTGCTGCAATCTTGGATTCAAAAATGAAGTACGGCCCAACCGCCGGTACGCCGAGTTGCGCAGCCATCTTGTGGACATCGGTTAACGATTTTTGGCTGAGAGTCGCTATCGATGCAATGACGTCATCGCAGCGCTCTTCCATCGAAATTCTTTTGAGTGGGGATTCAAAGCCTTCTGGGAATGCGGTATTGACTGCTAGTTTTGATGCCATGGTTCTTGCTCCTAGTTGAGTTGATAAAACAAGCGCCCATGCGGCAGCCACACCGGGATTGGTGGAATCCAAAAACTGAAGAGCGAAGGGATTCGGGTCTGCGAAAGCGAGGGCTGGGCCTCAATTCACGTCTGGCTGCTGTGCGCTTGGTCAATCTGGCTGTTCGGCGTGCGAAACCGCGATTGACAGTTAAATTTTAGCCGCCTGCTTCAACTAGGGGGTGATCAAATGACTTTGCCAGGCAGCGCATTTTGAGCGGAATATTCTTTGGGTTTATAGAGCGATTGAAAGTTTCCATTTGGAAGTTGCTCTTCTTTGAAGTCAACCAAGTCTTCAGCAGCAAGAAGAGCTTTCAGTGTCAGCGAACCATGTCTTTTCTTGAGATCAAGCAGCAAGCCAACATCGTTTTTTCCCAGCTCTTGACCCAAGAGCGCGAGGTAAGTCCAACCATCCGACCTTGCACGTGTACTAGCGACATCTTTCAAGAGATTTTCAATGGAGCGTGGTTTGTCTGGGAGCAAACCAAAATACTGTTTCCCCTCTTCCGACTGCAGGAATTCAGCGAATCGGCTCATTCCTTCTTGGAGGGAGCGCGAAAATGCCGCGAATTGATGGAATGTAGGTAGCGCTTTTTGGTACTGCTCTTCAAGGTATGCGTCCGCGTTTGAGAACACTTCAAGAGTGTCGGGTCGCATTCGATCAACAAAATGGTGGACCAAATTGTTTCGCTGCTCAACCAGCAGCGCCCAACTTCCCCGCAAAGACTCACGTGCCGGCTGGTCCATCTCACACCTAAAACTGATAGCCATCCAGGGCTTGTCTAGTTGTGTTGGCTCCGTGGGATGTTCAGCGCCATCGGACAAAATATCTTCGACAAATTGTTCGACCAAGTGACCCAACATCTTTTTGGTGATCTTGCGTGCTCGTTCTTCTTTCGACAGCGCCAATTCATTCAAGGTGCCAGATGCCCTGGCATTGGCCAACACGAACTTTAGGTGGCCTTCAATCTGCTGGTACAGAAGGAGGTTGCGGCCAATCTTGCGCAATACGGCATCCTTGGCAATCGACTTCGCATGCTCGTTCTCATTGCTCATTTCATTCCCTCGCAAATGATTATGAGCAAAAAAAACGCCGCAAGCTTTCGCTGCGGCGTTTTTTGGCTTTTGATAGTTGATTTGATGGCTGAAGAATGGTAAAGTAAAAAACTTTTATTAATCAACAACTTACAAGCATAACTGGCGGAGAGGGTGGGATTCGAACCCACGGTACCTTGCGGTACGCCTGATTTCGAGTCAGGTACATTCGGCCACTCTGCCACCTCTCCAGTGTGGAGCCGTGATTCTATCAGGCTGAAAGAACCGTCATGCCGCCCATATAGGGCTGCAAAACAGCCGGCACCCTGACAGCACCGTCGGCCTGCTGGTAATTCTCAAGCACCGCCACCAGCGTGCGCCCCACTGCCAGGCCCGAGCCGTTGAGGGTGTGGACGAATTCGTTTTTTCCCTGGGCGTTTTTGAACCTGGCTTGCAGGCGGCGCGACTGGAAGGCTTCGCAGTTGGAGACGGAGCTGATCTCGCGGTAGGTGTTTTGCGCGGGCAACCAGACTTCCAGGTCGTAGGTCTTGCTGGCGCCGAAGCCCATGTCGCCGGTGCACAGCAACATCACGCGGTAAGGCAAACCCAGCTTTTGCAAAATAGTTTCAGCGTGACCGGTCATGGCTTCGAGTGCGTCGTAGCTGTGCTCTGGGTGAACAATCTGCACCATCTCGACCTTGTCGAACTGGTGCTGGCGGATCATGCCGCGGGTGTCGCGGCCATAGCTGCCGGCTTCTGATCTGAAGCAGGGTGTGTGCGCGGTGTACTTGAGCGGCAGCGCAGACTCGGCCACGATTTCGTCGCGCACAAA
This sequence comes from Polaromonas sp., assembly GCA_021731285.1. Lineage (GTDB taxonomy): Bacteria > Pseudomonadota > Gammaproteobacteria > Burkholderiales > Burkholderiaceae_C > Polaromonas. The sequence continues at coordinate 43,514 of JAKFXR010000010.1, forward strand.
GTTGGTCAGCGGCACTTCCGAAGTAGGGATCAGATACAGCGCGGCATTTTCTGCTTCACCTTCCTGTCCACCCTTTTTGGCCGCAAACAGGTCTTCTTCAAACTTGGGCAACTGGCCGGTGCCGCGCAGTGAATCGCCGTTGACGATGTAGGGCACATAACACTCGGTGTAGCCGTGCTCGGCTGTCTGCACGTCCAGCATGAAGGCGGCCAGCGCGCGGTGCAATCTGGCCAGCGGGCCTTTCATCACGGTAAAGCGCGAGCCCGACAGCTTGGTGCCCATTTCGAAGTCGAGGCCCAGCGGCTGGCCCACATCGACATGGTCTTTGGCCTCAAACGCCAGCGCGGCGGGTGAGCCGCCCGCGCCTTCCGCCGGGCTCCACTTGCGCACTTCCACATTGCCGGCCTCACCTACACCCTGCGGCACACTTTCATGCGGCAGGTTGGGCACGGCCAGCAGCAGGGACTGCATTTCGCTCTGAATCACTTCGAGGCGAACCGCGCAACTGTCGAGCTCGGCCTTGAAGGCTGTCACCTGCGCCATCACCGGCCCGACGTCTTCGCCTTTGGCCTTGAGCTGGCCAATCTGCTTGGACAAAGTGTTGCGCTGGTTTTGCAGCTCTTCGGTGCGGATCTGCTGCGTCTTGCGCTCGGCCTCCAGCGCCTGGAAGGCTTCCACGTTGAGAAAGGCTTGCGGGCTCTTGCGGGTTTGCAGGCGGGCGATGACCGACGGGAGGTCTTTTCGGAGCAGGTTGATGTCTAGCATGGGCTGATTTTAGGGTCCGGCATGCAGGTCGCTGTCGAGCGCGTCCAGCGTGCTGCCGTCCAGCCGGAGGCCTTTGGGCAGCGGGAACTTGATGGTCTCTTCAATCCCGGCCATTTTTCGCACCGACACCGCGCCCAGCGCCTTGATGCGGTCTATGACATGTTTAACCAGAATCTCCGGGGCCGACGCGCCTGCGGTCAGGCCCACGCGGCTTTTGCCTTCAAACCACTCCGGCTTCAATTCGCTGGCGTCGTCAACCATGTAGGACTCGGTGCCCAGCTTGACGGCCAGCTCGCGCAGGCGGTTGCTGTTGGAGCTGGTCGGGCTGCCGACCACAATCAAAATATCGACCTGCGGGCTCATCACCTTCACCGCATCCTGGCGGTTTTGCGTGGCGTAACAAATGTCCTGCTGCTTGGGCTCGCGCACGTTCGGGAAGCGCGCTTTGACTGCGGCGCTGATTTCTGCCGCGTCGTCCACGCTCAGGGTGGTCTGCGTCACCACGGCGAGTTTTTCCGTTTGTGCCGGGCTGATGCGCGCCACATCGGCCACGTCTTCCACCAGGTGGATGCCGCTATCAAGCTGGCCCATGGTGCCTTCCACTTCGGGGTGGCCCTTGTGGCCAATCATGATGAACTCGTAGCCTTCCTTGTTGAGCTTGGCCACCTCCACATGCACCTTGGTCACCAGCGGGCAGGTGGCGTCAAAGATCCGAAAGCCGCGCCGCTCGGCCTCGCGCTCGGTGGCTTTGCTGACACCGTGGGCGCTGAACACCAGCGTCGCGCCCGGGGGCACGTCGTCCAGGTCCTCAATAAAAATCGCGCCCTTGTCTTTGAGCTCGTTGACGACGTAGGTGTTGTGCACGATTTCATGACGCACATAAATCGGCGCGCCAAACTTGCCTATGGCGCGTTCGACGATTTCAATGGCGCGATCTACCCCGGCGCAAAAACCGCGCGGCTCGGCAAGAATGATTTCCTGGGGAACGGTCATAAAACACCAATCACCTGAACTTCAAACACCACCGGCTGGCCCGCCAGCGGATGGTTGAAGTCAAACTGCACCGCGTCGCCCTCTGCCTTGACCTGCTGCACGCTGCCCGCGTACTGGCCCAGGCCGTCAGGCGTCGGAAACTGCACCACGTCGCCCACCTTGTAGCTTTCGTTGGGGTCGCCCAGTTCATTGAGCAGCTTGCGCGCCACCCACTGCAGCAAGTCCGGATTGCGCTCGCCAAAGGCCTCGCCGGCAGGCAAGTCAAAACTTGTGCGCGCGCCCTCGGCCAGGCCCAGCAGGCGCTGCTCGATGGCCGGCGACAGCTCGCCCGTGCCCAGGCTCAGGGTGGCGGGCTTGCCATCAAAGGTGTTGATGATGTCAGCGCCGTCAGGGCCGGCCATGCGGTAGTGCAGGGTCAAAAATGAGCCTGGCTGGACAAGGACGGGGGCGGGTGTTTCCACGGTGGGCATGAAGCTTTCGGCCACCCCT